>NZ_CP102290.1:3189106-3508017 GCF_025151995.1 Ruminococcus gauvreauii | reverse complement strand
ATGCGATCGGTGTCTTAACAAGTTCCCAGCCCTCCAGATCACAGACAGCCTGTGCGAGTTCCAGGTCAAATCCCGTATATTCACCGTTTTCATCCATATATCCGTACGGCGGGTATTCCGCGTCAAATCCTACCGTAAATGTCGTTTTATCACCGGATGCAGCCTTATCTTCCGCCGCGTCCCCGGCAGGTTCTTCTGCTGCATCTTTTGCAGCGCCGTCCTCCGCCGCATCCTCTGTCTTCGGCTCCTGGCTTTCCTGTGCTGCATCTTTCTTCGACCCGCAGCCTGCCAGCAATGTCACAGCCATTGCACAGGACAGCATCGTACATAACACTTTCTTTTTCACTTTTTCAATCCTCCTGATCTTTTTCGTTCATTAGCTCTGGTACACTGGCACTGTGTCAGTGTAATAACGCTCTACCATGCTAAAACCATACGCATAATACTAGCATATCTGCCAATCTGTGTCAACTGATTCGGCAGTTTCTAGAAACCGGTATTTTTATGATATTCCTCCGTCATCTCCTCCAGTATCTCATCCATTGTTCTGAGATAGGTTTCCATATCCAGGGAGTCCCTGCTTTCCATTGCTCTCGTAAAAGCTTCCTGCTTCCGGCCTTCTTTCGTTTTCTCCTCAGTGATCTCTGATTCAAACTCTTTTAAGGTCGCACTGTCCGCTCCGAGCGCTGCCCCTTTCTGCAAAAAGGCTTCTCTGGATTCACCGAGATAGACACAGCTGAGATAGCTTTTCAGTACTGCCTTCGTATGCATCATGGAGTATGCTTTTTCAAAACACTCCGACGCTTCATCCAGCTGAAACATCCTGGCATACGCACAGCCCAGATTATGCCACACACTGCCAGGGAACTGCTCCCCAAGCGATTTGTCCGGTTTCCCCGTCAACACTTTTTCATACACTTTGATCGCATTCCCATATTTTCCGTATGCGACCAGCGCATCCCCCTTTTTTTTCGCCAGCACCAATAACGGCTGCTCCTCCATGCGTTTCACCTGAACCAGAAGCTCCCTGCTCTCCGCCTGTGACAGGTAATGAATCTCTCTGAATACCGGCATAATCAGCTCACTGACAGGAGACTCATCCTGAAGCATTTTCAGAAACCGCTGCCCAAGCGCAGCAAGTCCCAGCTCTTTCACGAACCATTCCCCCAGCTCTTTATTCAAAATTGTCTCGTCCAGCAAATACAGATTATTGCTCATATAATAGCAGAGTTCTTCCATGGAGAAGACGCCGGTGCTGATGTTTTCAATATAGTACGGATGTTTTGCTTTTTTCAGCTGGCACAATCGATATCCCGCCATTTGTTTGCCTCCTTTATCCTGTCACCACTTCGTTCCATTCCAGTCCGCTTGCCGGAAACAGTTCGCCCAGTCCCAGGTCTGTCACTCGGATCGTGCACTGTTTTGGCGACTCATACTCCAGATGAAGCTGCAGCCTGGTTGCCTTTCTCGGCCTGTCCGGCAAGCCCGGAAGCTTCATACAGTAGCGCTTCATTTCATTAGTCTTCATCTTACCGACCAGAAAAATCAGCTCCCTGGCATCCTCCAGAAGAATCTCACAGTCCTTCACCGCTTCGTACCAGTGAATCCCCGGTTCCACAAGCGGATAATACGACTGCACTCCGGACACCAGTAGCTCCATTCCTATCCCGGTCAGCACGAGGTCCTCGCCCAGATAGAGATAATCCCTGAGTCTGCGCTCCTCCACCTTCTCCAGAGCCGCATAGCAGGCGCCCTTGCTGTACAGATTATTTCCATAGAACACATGCCGCTGGTTTTTGCAGAGCAGAGGGATCGACCGCACCGCCCAGTTCTTGTCAAATCCATTTCCGATCAGAAAGATACTGGAATAGATATCATTTCCAAGAGAATCCTGAATCAGTTCATAAAACTGCAGATCCCTCTGTTCAGGCACGGTATCGAGCTCGATCCGTTTTCCCCTCTGTATGGATGCCAGCGCCGGCTTCGGCTGCCTGTCGATGGACAGAGATTGAAAGTCAACCTCCTCCCTGTCGAAAGAAAACAGTCCCACCTTACGGCTCCAGAAATCCGGCTTCTGTGACAGCGCATAGTAATAAAAGCTCTCATCATAATCCTGAAGAAAGCAGCGCCCTTCCGGAAACCCCAGCATGGAGAAAGCAGTCCTCATGTTGTCAACAAATGCCTTGTTGAGCCGCGGAACAGTGACCATGATCCCGGAAATGTTCTTTACGGGATTGTTGATTCCCAGCATCGACAGCGCCTGCCTGAAAAATTCGGTCAGCAGGTTTGCCGGCTTCACCATCTGGTCGTCTACCTCAATCTCTTTCGTCAGAAGGCAGCACTCATACAGGTTTTGAATCAGTATCTCATCCTGATGCGAGGCAAAATACTCTGCCTCCATCCCATAATGATAACTCTCTTCCCCCGGTTTCTTGCTCAAATACGTCGGAAATGTATGCTGGCTGGTCCCCGCTTTTACGGCAAGTGACACCGGCTCTTTCTCACTCCGGTCATAATAGCAGAGCTGCGAAGCCGTTTCTCCAAGCTCAAATCCTACGATAATATTTCTGACTTCATTCATATATCCATGCCTCCACTCATTCCCCGGGGAATCATTCTATAATCGTAAACAGCTGACTGGTCTTTTGTTCCATCCGGAGATAATCCCTCATCACCCGTACCAGATCCTGATCCTTGCCGAGCTTTTTGTCTGCCAGCATCTGATTGATGCGTTCATACTTCGTCGCGCCATCGGTCGCAGGCGCTTCCGGCATCACGGTAACCGGTTCTGTCTGCCAGCTGTTTGGTCCCTCCTCAACCGTCAGATAATACGTCAGCCGTTCCCCGTAGAACAGCAGAAATTCTCTTGAAAAAACCCCGTGAAACCTGTTCTTCATCGGCTCGCTGTGGAACACAGGCTCTTCCTCATTCGCATTTTGAAGTGCGTAATACAATGTCACCTGTGCATCTGGCGATACCTGCGTTTCGACAAAGATCTTATCCTCCAGCTGATAACCCCTGATCAGTTCCGGCGGCAGCTCTTGAAAGAAGGCGAACCGCAGGCCTTTCTCCCGGCAGTGTTTCAGGATGCTGCGCACATTTTTCTGCTGATATCCGGTCAGCTTCTTACAGAAGCGGTAACGCTTCAGGAGTGCAAGTTCGCAGATGATGTCCAGTTCCCATCCTCTCTCATAGACACTCTCCAGTCCTTTGAATACGAACATATCAATTCTGTAATCCTGAAGAAAATATCCGTAAGACAGAAATGTAAACACCGCGGCTATCACAACTTCTTTCCCGTGACTGCGGATATAACTCTCCAGAACCTTTGACAGTTTCGGAATATTCGTCCGGGTATACATCGCGATGAGCAGGATTTCCTCCTCCAGTGTATAGGAATCCATCTGGAAACCGCGCAGCTTCTCCCATAGCTGAATCATCTCCGCTGCCGGTCCCATATAATTGTCTCTCAGGTATCCGAGAAGCACTTCATCGTATTTTCCCTGCTCTACCACGTACCAGGAGAGATAGATCAGTTCTTCATGCTCCGTAAATTCCATATCCAGGATCATGCGCCTGCAGAGTTTGAACAGGTTTGCCGTGCCAATCCCCTCATAGCCGTACTGGAGGATCAGCTCAAATGCCTCTTTATAGAATCCATGGCGGATCAGCACATCCTGCAGCAGCAGGTAATCCACTTTGTAAAACTCTTGATAATCCAGTCTGCCCAGATATTCGTTCAGGGTATCATCCCCTGCGTTCTGATCATAGTATTCCAACAGCCTGCGCCGGATCATGCACCGGTACGAATCCTCAAATGCATCGGAATCAGCAGCCAGCTGAAAACAGCCGAGATTTTTCACCGTCACACGTGAATTCAGCGGATCATCCCCGCACACATGCAAAAGCAGCCCCGGGTGCGCAATATTCATCGTCATACACTGGTACGCCAGCCCTTTTCCGTCAAGCAGTTTCTGCAGGTTATAATCGACGGTAGACAGATACCTTCTGCGTTTTGCATCCTCGAAAATGATCTGGGATTCCTTCGAATACAGGTTGATGTATGCCACCCCGTCGATACAGGGATAGACTTCTTCCTGTTTCAATGCACTGTGGCATACAACGACATTGCGTACTTTCGGATCGTCGCTGTAAAGCCGGTGTGTAAAAATCACATGAGCCGCAGCGTCTCCCTGTTTTTCATCTCTGATCTCCTCGATGAATTCCTGATACAGCACCGCATAGTCTTCGTTATTTTTTCCATCCATAAGACTTTGCTCCGCAAAGTCACGCATTGCATCCAGATACAGCCGGTAAGTGTCCGGATCCTGTTCCTTGTTATGGATAACCCTGGCATATATAAATGCTTTCCGGCTGTTGCTCAGTGTATTATTATAAGAAAAATACAGACGGACAGCTTTTGGAAGCATTTCCTGATAATTACGGCTCATCGTCTCTATATAAAATTCATACAGCCTGGTAATGCGGATATCCTGTTCTACTGCCAGCGCATACCATTTGAAATACTCTTTTCTGCCCGGCTGTCCCAGCATGATCATTTTGCAGACAGCCTCAAGCGCATCTTTTCCCGGATACACCTCATAGGCATCGCAGAGAAGCCGGTATACGCTGTTTCTGAACTCTTTCTCATGCCGCGCCAGATAAGCGATCCGCATCCCCAGCTCTTTTGTCAAAAGCTTTCGTTTTCCGGCAAATGCCAGCACCTGAATCATAAACGGAGACAGCTTTTTGAACTGATTCTCATCTTTCCGTATGATCTCATACGCCTCCAGATACAAAAACGGGCTTCTGCAGCCAAGTTCATACTGCTGTTCCATCAGATGCAGCTGCTTCACCGGAGAATTTTTGATCTCTTCATCCTCGTGCAGCAGAATTGTGAGAAGTACGAGGCTTTCCGGATTTCGGCGGTATAGTGACCGGATCCGTTCACTGATATTACTGAGTGCATCCGGGAGTAATCCCGTCTTCTTCATCAGATAGAGATGCATTCCCTCTTCCTGCGTCTCCTCAGCAGAAAACTTCCGGTCTTCCAGCACCTTAAGCGCCGCCCGTGCATGTCCGATATCGTCATCTTCCAGATAGATGCCCGCCTCAAATAACTGCATCATCGCATCATAATCACCGGCGTTCTTCAGTTCCTGCAGACTGCCGGCCGCCTTTTCCTTCCAGATCCGGTAATCCCAGACTCCGGTCCTTAAGTTCAGATACCCCTCCGCCAGATCCCGTTTCATCCGGCTCTCAAACGCGTGCATGCTGATCTGATAATCCCGTTCGGCTGATGCCAGAATTTCAAAGTTCAGTGTCCCGTATACGCTTTTGATCCGGATACGGCCTCTGTGCCTTCCGCTCCCAAGCCTGTCTCTCAGGATAATATATTCCAGCCCGTAAACACTGCCGATAAAGTCTTCTGAGGTGATGATCTTTTTGTCAACCTCCAGAAAGTCGCCTTCGACTTCCACCTCCATCCGGGTATATCCCCAGGTACTCCTGTAAATATAGACAGAATCTTTCATGGAGCCGCCCAGACGGAAGGCCTCTTTTCTCTCTTTATCGAGCGAGAGCTCCACGGGCTCCTTCTTGCCGGCTCCGATCAGGAATTCTTCCATGTTCTGATACGTCACCGGATTATGCGCCATGCCTTTGTATAACCCGATATATGCCTGTTTATCCTCTCCAAGGAAATCCAGGAATTTTTCACTCGTAAACATTCGGAATGCTTCCCGGTAGTCCGCTTTTGCAAGAGCTGCGAAATCTTCCAGATTGTGAAGTTCGCCAAGCGACGATTTCACCTGGCCTCTTTGTACCGCAAACTGAATCCTGATCCGGTATTCCCCCAGATTGCTCAGGATCATGATCTCGGCCGTCTCCTCATTTCCCGCCTTCAGGCCATTGGTATCAATCCCGTATGCGATATGTATGGTATCCCCCGCAAACCTGTCTTCCGATAACAGGACCCTGCGGTTGGAGGCCGTCAGCATGCCTTTGATTCTGCTGTTATCCTCCGCCGCGAAAAAGAACTCTCCGCGGTAAGCTTCACCCTCCTGCAGCTTAAGACTGACAGCAGTCTCAGACAGGATAAGTTTCGGTGCCTTATATTCAAATGTTCCGCTGACTAACTCTTCTACTCTTTTCTTCATTCTATCTACCTGTACTATTTCCTTGACTATTCTTTTGCAAACGCTATAATAAATATACGTAAACTGTTCAGTAGGGCGGGGTCAAAAAGTATTTTGACCTTTTGACCCTGCATCTTACAATTATACACTACCAGACAATCTGATGCAAGAAAGGCCGAAAAGAAACTGATATTCCGGCAGAAAGGAAACATATGTTAAAACACAAAGACCACTTTCACGGAAGTGACCTGGAAAAAATCGAGTCCATTTACCATATAAAAAGAGAGGATATCATAAGCTTCAGTGCCAATGTCAATCCTCTCGGAATCTCCTATCATCTGAAGAACACGCTCGCCAATCAGCTGGATGCTATCACGAGCTATCCCGACCGTGAGTATACACAGCTGCGCCGCTGTATCGCCGATTATGCAGACAGTCAGATGGAAAACATCATTGTCGGCAACGGTTCTACCGAACTGATTTCTCTGTTTATCCAGACTCAGCATCCAAAAAAAGCTATGATCCTGGGTCCTACTTATTCAGAATACGAACGTGAGATCACCCTCGGCGGCGGCACTACAAATTACTATCCGCTCAGAGAGAGCGACGGTTTCCGCCTGGACGCGGACGACTTCTGCTGTCACCTGAATGATTCCATCGACCTTCTGGTGCTGTGCAATCCCAACAATCCGACCTCCACCTCCATCAACAGAGACGAGATGCGCCTGATCCTGGACACCTGCCTCCAGTACGGAATTTTTGTAATGGTGGATGAGACGTATGTGGAATTTGCACCGAAAGAAGCACGCGTGACTGCAGTCCCGCTGACTAATTATTATAACAACCTGATCATTCTGCGGGGGACATCCAAATTTTTCGCGGCACCCGGACTGCGCCTCGGCTACGCCGTCACAGGCAATCAGGACGTCTGCAAAGCAATCAATACCAGAAAGAATCCCTGGACCATCAACTCGCTGGCTGAGATCGCCGGACGTCTGATGTTCTGTGATCACGAATATGTCCTCAAGACTCAACAGCTGATTTCATCTGAGCGTACGCGGCTGTTTCAGGAGCTGTCCTCCTGGGATACGGTAAAAGTCTATCGGCCATCAGCCAATTTCATGCTCATGCAGATTTTAAAGGATGATGTGACTTCCGATGAGCTATTTGACCACTGTATCCGCAAATGTATGATGATCCGGGACTGCTCCACTTTTCCGTTCCTGAATGACAAATATATCCGGTTCTGCATTATGCATCCCGAACAGAATGACCGTCTGCTCGATGCCTTCCGCGAAATTTTACAGTAATGAATTGCCGCACATTCCTCATTGCGAAAAATGTGCGGCAATTTTTATCAGCCCGTCTTAAAATCAAAAATGGATATCTGATTGGAATCCGGAATATCACCAAACAGGTTTAAGTCATCCATCAGGTCGATGACCGTCTTACTGACTTTCGTCCGGTTGCGGAAGTCATCCTTTGACAGGAACTTTCCGTCTCTCGCAGCCAGAACCACGGCATCTGCCGCCTTATCCCCCAGACCTTCGATCGTATCAAGTGCCGGCATCAGTCTGCCCTCCACGATCTGGAAACGGTGTGCCTGTGCCGTGTACAGATCAACCGGAATGAATTCAAATCCCCGTGCATACATTTCCTGCACGATCTTCATGTCCTTCACCGTATCCTGCTCTTTGTTGGACAGCGTATCGCTGCGTTTCTTATAGTCCGTCATATGGTATTCCAGCCGTTCCCTTCCCAGACACATCAGTTCATATGAAAATGCGGAAGCGCGGATGCTGAAGTATGCCGCATAATACGCGAGTGGATGGAAGATCTTATAGTACGCAATGCGGTAAGCCATCATAACATAAGCAGCGGCATGTGCCTTCGGGAACATATACTTGATCTTCTTGCAGGACCAGATATACCAGTCAGGCACATCATGTGCTTTCATATCCTCTTCCCACTCCGGCTTCAGGCCCTTTCCCTTACGCACGCTCTCCATGATCGTGAACGCCTGCTCACTCTCAACCCCCTGATGGATCAGATATGTCATGATATCATCCCGCGTACAGATGGCCGTTGAGATCGTCGCTTTACCCTCTTCGATCAGCGTCTGTGCATTTCCAAGCCATACGTCGGTGCCGTGTGACAAGCCCGAGATTCGGACCAGGTCGGAAAATGACTGCGGCTTCGTATCCTGAAGCATCTGGATGACGAACTCCGTTCCGAATTCCGGTATTCCAAGACACCCAAGCGGGCACCCTCCGATATCCTCCGGCGTGATACCAAGTTCCTGTGTTCCTTTAAACAGGCTCATGACCTCTTGATTATCCAGAGGGATCTCCTGCGCATCCAGTCCCGTCAGGTCTTCCAGCATCCGGATCATGGTCGGATCATCGTGTCCCAGTATATCGAGCTTCAGCAGGTTCTCATCGATGGAATGGTAGTCAAAATGTGTCGTCACAATGTCCGTCGTCATATCGTTCGCCGGATGCTGAACCGGCGTAAACGCATTGATGTCCTCCCCGATCGGAAGGACGATGATGCCCCCCGGATGCTGTCCCGTCGTTCTTCGGATTCCCGTACAGCCTTCCACAATACGCTCAATCTCACAGTTGCGTTTGTGAACGCCGTGCTCCTCATAATACTTCTTCACATATCCAAACGCCGTCTTTGCCGCCAGCGTACCGATCGTTCCGGCACGGAACGTCTGCCCCGCGCCGAAGATAACCTCTGTGTACTTATGCGCCTTTCCCTGATAATCCCCGGAAAAATTCAGGTCGATATCCGGCTCCTTGTTTCCCTTGAATCCAAGGAATGTTTCAAACGGAATATCAAATCCTTCTTTCCTGAGCGGGGCGCCGCATTTCGGACACACCGCATCCGGCATATCACATCCGGCCTTTCCGGCGTAGGCCCGCACGGCGTCGGAATCAAAATCGTAATAGTGACACTTTTCGCAGTAATAGTGCGGGCTTAACGGATTCACCTCCGTGATCCCCGCCATCGTCGCAACAAAGGACGAACCGACCGAACCGCGGGAACCCACGAGGTAGCCGTCCTCATTTGACTTCCATACCAGTTTCTGTGCGATGATATACATGACGGCATAACCGTTGGAAATAATAGAATTCAGCTCTCGTTCCAACCGTTCTTCAACGATCTTCGGAAGATTCTCTCCGTATATCTCGTGGGCGCGGTTATAACAGATCTGGCGCAGCGTCTCGTCAGATTTCTCAATGATCGGCGGAAATTTTCCGGCACGTATCGGCGAGATCTTTTCACACATATCGCAGATGAGCTGCGTATTCCTGATCACGACTTCCTCCGCCTTCTCACTGCCAAGATACGCGAATTCCGCGAGCATCTCCTCCGTTGTCCGCAGATAAAGCGGCGCCTGGTCATCCGCATCTGAGAATCCCTTCCCTGTCATGATGATCCGCCGGTATACCTCATCCTGAGGATCGATAAAATGTACGTCACACGTCGCCACGACAGGCTTTCTGAACTGTTCTCCCAGCTTTACGATCTTCCGGTTGATATTTTTCAGATCCTCCTCTGACCGTATGTCGTCACGGTCTTCCCTGAGCATAAATGCATTATTCCCGAGCGGCTGTATCTCCAGATAATCATAGAAGTTCACCAGACGGGCAATCTCATGTTCCGGGGCGCCTCCGAGCAGCGCCTGATAGAGCTCCCCTGCTTCACAGGCGGAACCGATGATCAGCCCCTCCTGATACTTCAGATAGAGACTCTTTGGCAGGCGCGGTCTCCTGTTGTAATACTCCAGGTGCGACTGAGAGATCAGGCGGTACAGGTTGACACGTCCGGTCTCATTTTTCGCCAGCACGATCGCATGGTATGTCGGCAGTTTCTTTAATGTATTCGGCGAGAGCTGCCCGCTCTCGTTCAGTGTGTTTAAGTCTCTGATCTCCTTCTCTTCCAGCATATCAAGAAACTTCAGAAAAATCTCGGCCGTACAGGCTGCGTCGTCCACTGCGCGGTGATGGTTCAGAAGCGGCACATGCAGTGCCTTCGCCACCGTGTCCAGCTTGAACCGGTTCAGTCCGGGCAGCAGAAAGCGTGCCATGCCAACCGTATCCACTGACGTGAATTCCCGCAAGATCCCCAGATTCTCACAGTTTTTTTCGATAAAACTCATGTCAAATCCGGCGTTATGCGCCACCATAACAGCCCCCTGGCAGAACTCCATGAATTCCGGGAGTACCGTTTCAATCGTCGGTGCATCGAAGACCATATTATCGCTTATTCCCGTCAGATTCTCGATGCGGAATGAGATCGGCACCTGCGGATTGACAAAGCTTGAAAAGCGTCCGGTTATCTTTCCATGTTCCACACGGACGGCTCCGATCTCAATGATCTTATTCGTGAGCGGACTGAAGCCGGTGGTCTCAAGGTCAAATACCACAAAATCTCCGTCCAGGCTCTGTCCCCCTGGGTTTGTGACCATTCCCTTCAGATCATCCACCAGATATGCCTCGACCCCGTAGATCACTTTGAAGGGGCTTACTATTTTTTTCAGATCCTGCTTTGACACATCCGGATGCTCTTTCGCATACTGGTCCCGGTAAGCCCTGTCAATGTCCTCCATGGCATGATTCGCCTCGGGAAACGCCTGCACCACACCGTGGTCTGTGATAGCGATCGCAGGATGCCCCCATGCATGCGCCCGTTTGACCAGCACTGCGGCATCCGTCACGCCGTCCATATCACTCATTTTCGTGTGGCAGTGCAGTTCCACCCGTTTCTCGGGGCTGGTGTCCATTCTCGAGGACGTGAAATCGGCGGTCTTTTTCACCCCGATTACAGAACCGATCGTCAGTTCATGGTCGAATTTGTCAACGATAGTGACTCCTTTGATCTTGATAAACGCGCCCTTTTTAATGTTCTGCATCACATCAGGCACCTGCTCGTTGTGAAGAAACATCTTAACCGTGATCGTATCCGTAAAGTCAGTTACATTGAACATGAGAATCGTCTTCTCATTCCGGATCTCCCGGGAATCCAGCGACAAAATCTTTCCGCGGATCACAACATCTCCCATCTCACCGGCTATGCCGTCGATGGTTACGGCATCCTCATCAAAATCCTTTCCATACAGTACGTCCGGATTATCCGACTTTTTAATTCCCGGCCGGTATTCCCGTTTCTGGAACTCCCGCTTCATCCGTCTGCCGTTTTCCTGTCGGGTATGCCTGCTGTCACCGGACGTTTTTTCTTTTCCGGAAGCACCGGGTTCTGCCGTTTCCTGAGCAGGTTCTTCGTGGTCAGGCTTTCCGGTATGCGCCAGCGCGGAGCGTTCCAATACATAACGGGCCTCTTCCTGTATCTTCTGCTCGCTGTTCCTGCGCGCCTTGCTCTCCCCCACCTCCACATAATCCGGTATGATCTGAAGGCGCAGTCCGCTGCGTTCACAGAAAATCTTGTCCAGGATATCCAGAAGCTCCGTGCCGCGTTCCTTTGAGATCACGTTGTCCGGCATTGTGATCTTAAGCACATCCTCCTGCGGAAAAACAAGTTTTGCGCTGACAAACAGGTTATACGTAAGCGCACTGTAGTTTTTTAATTCCAGCATGATACTCTCACGATAGACATCCAGAAATTTTTCCGGCGTATACTGCCGGGACAGTTCGAATTTTTCTATGATCTTTATCTCCATTGGCATCCCCGCAAAAAACTGCTCCTGGATGGCCTGTTCCAGAAAATAGATATGTTTTTTATGTATCCACTGTTCGCTGCGCAGATAGACGCGCAGCCTTGTCTTCTCAGGATTGGAAGACACCCGCATCACCCTGGCATCCTCGATGAGTTCCCGCAGCTCTTCCTCTATGAAAAGTTTTGGAAAGACTTCAAAAAACTTTTTTTCCATATTATGACTTCCAATTCTCCAATTCTTCCCTCAGACATGCCAGCAGCTCTGTCTCCGGTACTTTTCTTATGATCTCGCCCTTTCTGATCAGAAGGCCTTCCCCTTTTCCGCCGGCAATCCCGATATCCGCCTCTTTCGCCTCACCCGGACCGTTCACGACACATCCCATCACCGCTACTTTAATGTCCAGCGGAATATCCTGAACCATGTTCTCGACGTCGTTGGCAAGTCCGATCAGATCGATCTGCGTCCTTCCGCAGGTCGGACACGACACGACTTCGATCCCGCCTTTTCGAAGACCCAGCGTCTTGAGAATGCATTTTGCCGATTTAATCTCCTCCAGAGGGTCTCCTGTCAGTGAGACACGGACTGTATCCCCGATTCCCTTCGACAGGATGATCGCAAGCCCGGCTGCCGACTTGATATTGCCGGAAAACAGCGTGCCGGCCTCCGTGATCCCCACATGCAGCGGGTATCTCATCTTCTGGACGATCTGTTCATGGGCTCTTGCACACATCATCACATCGGACGATTTAATGCTCACCACAAGATTATCATATCCGAGGTCCTCTATCATATAAATCTTGTCAAGCGCACTCTCCACCAGTCCTTCAGCCGTCACGCCCTGATATTTGTCGACCAGCTCCTTTTCCAGGGAACCGCTGTTCACTCCCACTCTGATAGGGATACTGCGCTCTCTGGCGGCGTTCACGACTTCACGAATCTTATTTCTTCCTCCGATATTTCCCGGATTGATCCGGATCTTATCGGCACCGTTTTCTATCGCAGCGACCGCCAGTTTGTAATCGAAATGTATGTCCGCCACAAGTGGAATCTCGATTTCTTTTTTTATTTCCGCAAGGGCTTTTGCCGCCTCCATCGTCGGTACAGCACTGCGGATAATCTCACAGCCCGCCGCCGTCAGTGCCCGGATCTGTTCCACCGTCGCCTTCACATCCTCGGTCTTTGTGTTTGTCATGGACTGTATCAGGACCGTGTTTCCGCCGCCGATAAAACGGTTTCCGATCTGTATTATCTTCGTTCTCTGCCGATACATGTTCTTTACCTCCCGCTAAAACAAGAGGATGCCGCATCTACTGACAACATCCTCTTTTGTCCCCTACTGCCTGATTTCCAGCAGTTTGCTCTTCAACTGGTTTTCCATACTCTGGAGCTCGGCTTCCGCTGCTCTCCGTTTTTCTCTTCCCTCTGTCTGGATCTTCATCACCTCGTCCAGCGTCGAGATCAGAGATTCATTCGTATGTTTTAAAGTTTCGATATCCACGATGCCGCGCTCAGCCGCTTTTGCACTCTCGATCGTCGCCGTCTTCAGCGTATCTGCGTTCCGTCTCAGGAGTTCGTTCGTCATATCGGTCACTTCCTGCTGCGCTTTCGCCGCCTGTGTCGAGTGTGCCACACCGAGTGCGATCACCATCTGGCTTTTCCAAAGCGGGATCGTATTTACCACGGTCGACTGGATCTTCTCCACCATCACCGTATCGCTGCTCTGCACGAGCCGGATCTGGGGTGCTGTCTGAATGGATATCATACGTGTCAGCTCCAGATCGTGAATCTTTTTCTCAAAACGGCTGCACAGGGATTCCATATCCTTTGCCGCCTGTGCATCCTCCGGCAGCCCGCTCTGTTTTGCCTTCGCCATCAGCAGCGGCAGTTCTTCCCGCTGTACTTTCTGCAGCTTCTTTTTACCTGCCAGAATATACATGGAGAGTTCTTTAAAATATGTCAGATTAAGATCGTACATTTTGTCCAGGATCGCAATATCTTTCATCAGCTGAATCTGATGATCTTCCAGCACCTGGCAGATCTTATTGACATTGACCTCAGCCCTGTCATACTTCACCTTCATCGCAGAAATTTTATTGGAAGTCTTTTTGAACAGTCCCAGAAAGCCTTTTTCCTCCTCCTGCACATCAAAGCTCTTAAGCTCTGTCACAACATTGGTGAGAAGATCTCCCACATCACCCAGGTCCTTGGTCTTTACATTTTCCAGCGCCGTCTCAGAAAAATCCGCCATTTTCTTCTGGGTGGCCGCACCGTACTGGAGGACCGCGTTGGAATTATTCAGGTCGATCTTTTCTGAAAATTCCTCTACCATCTTCCGCTCTTCCTCTGTCAGAACACTGTCATCGAGCGGCTTCTCCTCCTGCGGCTGTACTGCCTGCACAGCAGGTTCCTGCTGATTCTCCGGCACGTCAAAAGTGAGTGTCGGCGTTGTTGTAAATTCTTTAAATTCATCACTCATCGCTGTTATTATTTCCTATCCTTTCGTCGAAGTCGGCATTTTCAGCCCCTCGTCAACCAGTCCTTCCTGTGCCAGCATGGACTTCATCACAGTGATATCCGATGAGATATCCCAGGCCGTATCCTGGAAAAAACGGTCGAGCAGTCTTTCAAATGCCTCGTTGATGGTGTCGAGTGTATCTTCAATTTCTTTTTTGGTCCCGGCAATATTGGCCCCTTCTACAGGCTGTTCATCCAGTTCCTGATAAGCATCGATCAGCTTTGTCGTCGTCGGGAGGTAATAGTTCATAAATTTATGCATCTCCGGCGCGATATCGGGGTCTTTCTCCACCTGCGAAAAGATTTTCGTCATGATCAGTTCCAGCCTTGACAGCTTTTCCGACATCATATCATCCAGGATCGCGTCATTTGCCTGATGGATACGCCGGATATACCGCTGTCCTTCTTCCAGGATCGTGTCACACTCTTCGGAGAGCTTCCTGTTTTCCGGTACCGACCTGCGCTCGGCGGCCGCCGTCTGGCGGCGCTCCAGCTCCTGCTGAGTCGCCAGATACTGCTCATAGTCCTGCTGTGTTACAATCAGGCATGTCTGCTGTTTATCAATGTGTCCCTGCAGGAACATCCCCCTCTGAATCATTGCCCTCACATCTTTTTTGACAAATTCCTTTGATTTTCCAACCGCAGAACTCAGCTCCTGGAAAGAACAGTATCCCCGGTCTCCCAGCTGACGGATATATTTCTTGAACCGCCGGACTCTTCCGTAAGCAGAAGCTCCCACGCTTCCGACGATCATTCCGGCAATCCCGAGTACCGTAAAGATGCCTCCGGTGAGTGTGATCCCAAACGCACCTGTAACGAGTCCCGTTGCCAGAAATGCGAGTGCCATCACGATAAAGATCCCGCCCAGTGAAAATCCCGTCGCCGCCATGACCGGCCCTGAGATCCGGCCCCTTGGTGAGCGCGTAAACAAAGCTGTATTGTAGGGTACGCCGCGTAAAAGCTGCGTACTGTAATTCGCATTTCGGAAGTTCCCCTTGATTTCTTTATTCGGATACCGCTCATAATTCCGGGAATTCTGCGCCTCGTACGCATCCGATGCCTTTCTCATTCCCTGTCTGACACCGTCAACCGCAGAATCCACCGCTTTGTTGATTGTGCTGCTGACTGTCTTATTCAGCTGGCTGAAGTCCTTGGAATCCACAGCAGACTGTACCATATCACGGATCTGCTCCCCCAGTTCTAACCATTCGTTGCTTTTCATGTCTTAGCCTCTCATCGTCTGTGCCTCAGACGGTTTCCTTTTTCCGTTCATATTTTACAAATGTAAATTCCAGATCAAAATACGTCTGTTCATCACTTGTAGCCGTAACTTCCCATTCCGGCATGTCATCCAGATTCGGAAAATGTGTGTCCGCCTCATATGCGAAATTGATTTTGGTCACATGCACGGTATCACAGTACGGAAGCATCATCCGGTAGATACTCTCTCCCCCGATCACATAAATCTCATCATCGCGGTATTGTTTCAGTTCCTCCATCAGTTCTTCATGACTGCGGACAACGACGGCTCCTTTCACCTGAAAATCCGGATTCTGTGTCAGCACAATATTCGTACGGTTCGCAAGCGGCATACCGTTCGGAAAGCTCTCCAGCGTCTTTCTGCCCATCACGACTACTTTTCCGGTCGTCTCCTCACGAAAAAACTTCATGTCAGAGGGAATCGAAACAAGAAGCTTATTGTTGCACCCGATTCCCCAGTTTAAGTCTGCCGACAATATCATATTCATAAGATTTCCCGTCCCTTTCTTTTTCTACACCGCTATCGGAATATTCTTTATCTGCGGTCCCGCTTCATAACCTTCCACGTGAAGATCTGCCACGGTAAAATCATAAAAGTCAGTAATTTCAGGATTCAGCCATACCTTCGGAGCCTCGTAAGCCGGACGTGCGATCAATTCCTTTACAAGCGGTATGTGGCGGTCATATATGTGTGCGTCCGCGATCACATGCAGCAGTTCCCCCGCTTTCATGCCGCAGACCTGTGCGATCATCATAAGAAGCAGTGAATACTGGCATACATTCCAGTTGTTGGCAGCCAGCACATCCTGTGAACGTTGGTTCAGGACTGCGTTCAGCGTCAGCCTGCTGCTCTCTTTTTCCTGCGTCACATTGAACGTCATCGAATATGCGCACGGATAGAGGTTCATCTCATGCAGATCCTGATGCACATAGATATTCGTCATAATGCGCCGGCTGAACGGATTGCTTTTCAGGTCGAACAGGACACGATCCACCTGATCCATCCAGCCTTCTTTATATTCATGCTTTACGCCGAGCTGATATCCGTACGCTTTCCCGATGGAACCGTCTTCATCCGCCCAGCTGTCCCAGATATGACTGTTCAGATCTCTGATATTGTTTGATTTTTTCTGCCAGATCCACAGAATCTCATCAAACGCACTCTTCAATGCCGTCTTCCGCAGCGTGAGCGCCGGAAACTCTTTCGACAAATCGTACCTGTTCACCACGCCAAATCGTTTGATGGTGTATGCCGAAGTTCCGTCCTCCCAGACGGGGCGCACTTTTTCCCCCTCTGTACTGAAACCATTCTCTATAATATCCGTACACATGTCTGTGAATAAATGATCTGCTAAACTCATCATACCGTCCTTTCTGTGTTCCAACTCTTCTTTGATTATAATATACCCCCTGCCCGAATTCAAGTAAAAGGAATCTAAATGAATTTTTGACAGATTTTTGACATCCGGCCGCAGTCGTGCTATAGTGAATGGCATAATTTTGGAGGAATGGAATTTATGAAACGTTTTATAATATTTTTATTGAAGCCCCTTTCTTTTCTCCCCGCCATTATCATGATGTATATCATTTTTACTTTTTCTGCAATGCCGGGGGAAGAGTCCAGCCAGCTCAGCTATAAAGTGAGCTATCAGATCGTAACAGTCGGGGCAAAGATTCTGGATAAGGACCTTTCTGTCAATGGTGTGGACTATTATATTGATAAGATTCACGTTTATGTTCGAAAGCTCGCACATATGGCAGTTTATTTCTGTCTGGCTGTCGCGATTTCCTTTCCGCTGTACGTGTATGGACTGCGGGGATTTCCGCTGCTTATTGTGGCAGGCCTTATCTGTTTCGGCTTCGCATGCACCGACGAGTATCACCAGAGCCTGGTAGCGGGCAGAGGTCCGTCAAAACGGGATGTCGCCATCGACTGTGTCGGCGCATTCTTCGGAATCACGCTGGTCCGTATCGTCTGTTACACTGCGCTGCTGGGCAGCAGTGACGGCAAAAAGAAAAAACACCGGAAAAAGAAGAAGCGCTGACCGATTTACTCTTGACGTTCCTTTTATTCTCTGTCAAAATGTTACTAGTACATATATTTAGTACCAATCATATTTTAAGGAAAGGGAGGTATACATAATGTATATTTCAAAAGATCCTGTACGTGGTTATAATGAATATCTGCGTCTCGACGAAGGCGAAGGAATCAAGGCAATGATGGATGTAGCTCTCCTGCTTATGGAAGAGGGCGATACCTACACATTCCAGGAAACAGAAAAGGAAATGGCATGGATTATGTTTGAGGGAAAAGCCAAAGTTGAATTTGGCGGCAAGACGGTAGAGATGGACCGTCCGAACCCATTCGATTACAATCCTTACTGCCTGCATCTCTGCAAAGGCGATACCTGTACGATCACTGCTCATGCCAGCAGCGTATTCTATGTACAGAAAACATTAAATGACCGCACATTCGAAGCTAAAATGTACATGCCGGAAGATACGGACACCTGGGCACGCGGTGTGGATGAACTCCAGGGAACAACAAGAAGAAATGTAAGAACCTGCTTTGACTATGAAAACGCTCCGTACTCCAACATGGTGCTCGGAGAAGTTGTGAACCTGCCCGGACGCTGGTCAAGCTATCCGCCTCACTGGCATCCGCAACCGGAAGTATACTTCTTCCGTTTCGACAAACCGCAGGGCTACGGCGCCGGATGGGTAAACGGCGATGTTGTGGAGATCGGCCACAACGGACTTGCTGTCATCACAGAAAAACCGCATCCAATGGTTGCATGCCCCGGCTATGCACTGTGCTACACATGGGGAATCCGCCATATCGACGGCGATCCGTGGGTAAAAACACGTATCGACGACGAGACACATGCATGGATGCTCGACCCGAATGCCGAGATCTGGGACGGATCTAATATGTAATTCGATGGTTAAAACGGCTTTTTCGGACAGGAAGATGCACAGTAAATAATACAGCCGCAGCACATAACTGTTCCCGGTTATGCCGCTGCGGCTCTTTTATTACAAAAACACATAAATGATTATTCGGTTTTTTCTCCGTCCTGTGCCGTCTGCTCTTCCTGGTTTTCAGCTGCCGAATCTTCCAGCGCTTCTGCCGTCTGCTCCTCAAGAGTTTCCACAGTCTCTTCTTCCTGGACTTCTTCTGCCTGGGCAGCCTCTTCGGCCTGCTGCTTACTGACCATCTTCATGCCGCGGACACCCCACACCATCAGGATTACACCAATTATGATAAAAGCGACTGCGCAAACTGACACCAGTACGCTGTGCCCCCCTGTTTCTCCATTCATTACGGCGCGCAGAATGCTGTAAGACAGGTAACACAGATATGCCCCCGCCACCGTACGCAGAATGTACGAAAACTTTTCATTTCCACCTTGCATAATGTACCTTCCTTTGTAATTAGTCGATGGTAATCATTATACCTGTTTTTCTGAAGTTTGTAAATCTCTATTTGCGCAGGTGTGACATGTTTAAATCTGTCTAAATCAGATCCAGAAGTTCTTCCAGATGCAGGATCACCTGATCGGCACCGGCCGCCAGAAATGTCTCTCTGACTTTGTCTTCGCGCTGCCTGCGCTCCTCTGAATCCAACGTCTCATACTCCTGCCGTGTAAGCCCCATCTCAGAACTGCCGCTGATTACGCCAACCGTCCAAACGCCGGCATGCTTTCCCTCTCTGATATCGGATACCGTATCTCCGGCCTTTACGACATTTCTGACGTCTGTGAGACCGAGCGCCTCCATATTTCGAAAGATCATATAGGGGTATGGCCGTCCTTTCTGACCTGTGGAATCCGGAGTAAACCACACATCCGGCTCGTATCCCCTGCTCTTGGCAGCCGGTGCGACCACCCTCATCATCTCATCCGTGTAGCCTGTGGTAGAACCGATGGCGATCCCTCTCGCACGCAGCTCCTCCGTCAGCTGTGTGACGCCCGGTTTCGGCACTGCAAAATCCTGCAGGATTCCAAACAGTTTTTCCTCAAACAGCCCATACATGGCCTGTGCATGCTCATCACCGGGAGCGTCCCCGTGCTTCAAAACCCACTCCTGTCTGATCCTCGGCATCGCGAGCATCGTGCGTATATGATCGATCTTCAGCATGCCCATTGGCTGACGTACCTCATCCATTGTCGGATCTACTCCGTAATGCCTGAACACTTCCACGAATGCCTGGACAGGTGCAAAACACCCGTAGTCAACCGTCGTTCCAGCCCAGTCAAAAATTATCCCTTCCAGTCTACCGTTCATTCTCTTTCACCTCCAGAAATTCTCTTATAATGCTGCACAGGCTGTCGATATCAGCTCTGTAAATCTCGCCGATATTTCCGATCCGGAATGTATCCGCCTCTGTCACCTTGCCCGGGTAAATGGCATACCCCCGTTCTTTTACGTACTGATACATTTCTGAGAAAGAAAAGTTACAGTCTTCAGGATAGAGAAATGTGGTGATGATTGGTCCCTGATACTTGTTTCTGATATACGGTTCGAATCCCATCTCCTCCATTTTTTCAATGAGCAGCCGGTTATTGTCTGCATACCGCCTGCTTCTGGCGGGTATTCCGCCTTCCGCTTCCAGCTCTTCCATCGCCTTCGCAAAAGCCAGCACCGTATGTGTCGGTGAAGTAAATCTCCATTTCCCGTCCACATTCATTGTCTTCCACTGGTCATACAGATCAAGTGAAAGACTCCTGGCCTTTCCTGCACTTTCTTCCAGCAGGTCCTTCCTTGCTATGATAAATGAAAATCCCGGCACGCCCTGGATACATTTATTCGCGCTGCTGATCAAAAAGTCGATTCCCCAGTCTTCCACCGGAATATCCACTCCGCCGAAGCTGCTCATGGCGTCTGCGATCATGACTTTTCCCGCGTCTTTTACGACTTTTGCGACCTCCTCGATATCATTCAGGATCCCTGACGTCGTCTCACTGTGCACCATGGCCACGTGCGTCAGCTCAGGATGATCCGCTAGGATCTTTCTGACTTTGCCTGCATCCGGAATACGGTTATAATCTTCCATATAGACTTCATGCCGGATGCCTGCGTGTGATGCAATCTCTATCATGCGTTCCCCGTATGCACCGTTGGTCACAATCAGCAGTTCTTCGTCTGCTCCAATGACACTTGTAAGCACAGATTCCACGCCAAAACTTCCGCTTCCCTGCATCAGCACCGCCGTATACGTCTCCGGCGAAACGTGGGCCAGCCTTAACAGTCCGCTTCTGATCTTCTGTGTAATCTGTTTATAGTCGTCATCCCAGGTACAATGATCAAACATCATTTCTTTTTTTACGGTCTCCGTTGTTGTCAGCGGTCCCGGTGTCAGTAACTTGTAATTTTTCATCATTTTTCTCCCCGTATTGTCTATTTGCAGCTCTCGGACAATTCCTGATGCTCTTTCAGCAGATCAACTGTCAGCGTTTCGTCAAATACTTTCGGATTGCCGGATTTATTCCGGCTGTCTGTCGTCTCACCTTCATAAATAGCGATCGGATAATATGTGAGCAGTTCTTCTCTGGCATTTTTAATGATGCACTCCGCCATCTCCATCGCTTTTGGATTCGTCTTATCGCCTTTGTCCACGACAGCCACCGACTCTGTCAGTGAAAAGTTTCCTTCTTTGGGGTCTGCAAAATCGATCGGAAGCCCTTCTTCTTTGTCGGCAACCGCCTGCTGTCTCAGACCGAAACCAATCGCCACTTCCCCCGCACGTACTTTTTTCAGCGGTCCTGACCCGGATTCCTCGATATGCGGACCGGCGTTGTCGTAAATTCCTGTCAGCACCTCTTTTGCTCCGTCCTCCCCGTACTCCGATACCAGTGCCTGGATCAGCAGCCAGGCTGTCGATGATGATGAAATATCTGTTACAGAGATCATATCCTTATATTCCGGGTTGGCAAGGTCCCTGATCGACTCCGGCGCCGCAAGGTTATTCTCCTCCATCATCTCCGTGTTGAGAATGATCGTGCCCTCCTGCGCAGTGATCGGAGCACAGTATGCCGGATATTCCTCCAGTGTCTCCACATCAAAGGCCAGGTCCATAAACATCTGATTCTGCTCACTTGCACTGTCAACGTAAAATGTACTCATGGTCACGAGATCAGACTCGATGTCTGTCCCCTCCGCCAGCAGTTTTCCGCCCAGCTCTGAGGTCCCGAATGTCTGCAGGATGTACTGTCCCTCATAACCATTTTCATCCAGCGCGTGTTTCATACACTCTACTGCTTCATCGTCTGCATTGGAATAGATGACTACCTGATCGTCCGCGGACTTCCCGCAGCCCGTCATAGAAAGTACCGATACGCCAAGTGTCAGTGTGAGCATTCCCGTCATAACCTTTTTCGGTTTCGTGAATTTAAACATTCTCAGATTCTCCTTGTTTTCTGTTAATTTTGCAAGTCTGCCGAACAGCCATTTGCCGACGGCATTTGTCACCAGTATCAGCAGCGACAGCACAAATATCTCGTTAAATTTGTTATAATACTGCAGTTCTTTGATTTTCGTTGTGATGACCATGGTTCTGGCTCCCGCGATAAAGATTACGGCACTGATCGTCACCATGGCATTGACAAAGTAATAACTGAAGACTTCCAGCAGCGTAGACAGGGCATTCGGCGTCACCACTCTCACGACTGTTTTGGTCCAGCTGTCCCCCATCAGCATCGCTGTCGTCTCCCAGGATGCATTCATTTTGACCAGGGAATTCTTCATCATCAGGTACGGCGTCGAGAAAAAATGTACGACGTTGCAGACAACGATAATTCCGAACGTATTCTGTATAAAGCTTCCTGAAAAGCTGAACAGATAGGCGAGGCCGAGCACCATGCCCGGAATGGTGTTTGTCACCAGTGCGATACCCTCTATGATGCTTTTCATCCTTTTCCCCAGCGTACTTCTGGCCGTGATAAGCGCCGCTCCGTAAGCGATCAGTGTCCCCGCTGCCGCAGTGACCAAAGCCACCGCGACGGAGTTCGTATAAACACCGGACAGCGCACTGTCGGAGAATACCGCCTTAAAGTGTTCCAGCGTAAAGTTCGTATCATACGGCCAGTCTCCCACGAACGGTATCACAAAGATAACCGCAAAGATTGACATGACACTGAGCATGATAACCCCACTTACAACTGCGAAGAACGTATCTCTGCTCCTGTTTCGTTTCAGTTCGACTTCGGATATCCTGTTATAACGGATATTATACTTTTCAAGGAAACGAAGCACCGCAATGCTCACGGCGGAAGGTATCAGCATCACCAGTGCAACCACGGCACCTCTGCCAAAATCCGGCACGCTTCCCAGCATCTCACTGTACAGCACACTTGAAATTACCTGGAATTCGCCGCCGACCGACGCTGGTATTCCGAAATCCGTAAAGCACAGGAAAAAAGTCTGAATAAAGGATGCCGCCAGTGTCCCGAGCAAGGGCCGAAGGACGGTTACACGAAACATCCGAAACGCAGAGTCGTTCATGATCCTGGAAACGACCATAAATTTTTTATCGATATAGCCCATCGTATTGTTCAGAAGCATGAAGGAAATCGGCAGCGTATAGATAACGTAACCGAGGAGCAGTCCGTTGAACCCGTATATCTCGAACAGCTGTCTTCCGAACAGGCGGCTTAACAGCCCCTGCCTGCCGAAAGAATAAATGATGGCAAAACCATACGTGATGGTCGGCAGCAGCATCGGAAGCACCGCAGTCCGCTCGATCAGTTTCTTGTAACGCCTGCCCAGGTTGGTATAATGCACGGTGTAAGCAAGGATAAATGCCAGACACGTTGTCAGCACCGCACTCACAGAAGATACCAGAAAACTGTTTCCGAGCGCAGTCATAAAACCTTTCTTCATCAATACCGACTGATAATTGCTGACCCCGGCTCCCGCATCCGTCAGAAATGATTTCAGCAGCAGCCTTGCGATCGGCACTGCCAGAAAGATCAGAAAGATCACAGTCAGCACCGTAAAAATAATTTTCAGTTCCCGTCTCTTTGTTTTCTGCATGACGTTCCCCCGCTAAAAAGCCTGCGCAGGATTACTCCGGACAGAAAACAGGGAATAGATATTATTTTTTTTGATCTCCAGCTGATTCAGGATAAACGTCTTTACAAAACTGTTCTTCGGCTCTGCGATGATTTCTTCCGGTTTTCCGTACTGGGAGATAGCCCCGTCATTGACGATCATCACACGGTCGGACAGTGTCAGAGCTTCCTCCGGGTCATGAGTCACGATAATAGTCGTCAAGTCAAATTCCCTGGCAATCATCCTGATCCTGTCCTTGATTGACTCCTTGATCACACCGTCCAGTGCGCTCAAGGGTTCATCCATCAGCAGAATCTTCGGCTTCATCACCATCGTCCGGGCGAGTGCCACCCTCTGCTTCTGTCCGCCCGACAGCTGATCAATCCGTTTTTCCAGATGTCCCCCAAGCTCCAGCAGGGAAATCAGTTCATCTACCTCCTCCTTCGTAGAAACGTTCGGTTTGTTTCTCAGTCCGTATGTAATGTTTTTGTATACATTGTAATTCGGAAACAATGCATAATCCTGAAATACAATATTGAATCCGCGCTGCTCCATGGGAACATCCGTGATATCCTCTCCGTTAAACAGAATCGTTCCTTCATCTGCATCCGTGATCCCTAGAATCAGATTTAACAGTGTCGTCTTTCCGCACCCTGAAGGTCCCAGAATTGACACGATCTCACCGTCTGCGACCTCCATGCTGATATCTTCCAATATGGTAACCTTATCATAAGATTTTTTTACATGTTTTAATTCAAGCATACCTGATCCATTCTCCTTTTCTTTCCAATCGTTTTTCAACTGCAATGCCGTCATTATATCAGCCTGAATTTTTGCAGGCTATCAAGTACAGCTCAATTCTTTGTAAAAAAAATGTAAACAAAAAAAGCTGTGCAGTATTTTAAAAGTCACTGCACAGCTTTTTATCGTTTCAGGAGACCGCGAACTGACTCCTGTACAGTTTCGCGTAACTCCCGTCCTTCTCCAGCAGAGTCTCATGATCTCCCGTCTCGATGATCTTACCATCTTTCATCACGAGTATCATGTCTGCCGTCCTGATCGTGGACAGCCTGTGTGCCACGATAAAACTAGTACGTCCCTTCATCAGCTCCTCAAACGCCTTCTGGATTCGGATCTCCGTCATGGTATCAATCGATGAAGTCGCCTCATCCAGAATCAGCATGGTCGGATCCATCAGCATGACCCGCGCGATACAAAGCAGCTGCTTCTGCCCCTGTGAGATACTGCCGCCCTCCTCCGTCACATACGTCTCATACCCGTCTTTCATCCTTTTGATGAAGCTGTGGGCATGCGCCCGTTTCGCAGCCGCAATCACCTCATCCCTCGTCGCCTCGGGTTTTCCGTATGCGATATTTTCCAGAATCGTACCGGACTTCAGCCAGGTATCCTGAAGCACCATTCCAAAGTTGCTGCGCAGGCTGCTGCGGGTGATCTTATCGATCGGATAACCGCTGACTCTGATCTCCCCGCTCTGAATATCATAAAAGCGCATCAGCAGATTAATCAGTGTCGTCTTTCCGCATCCAGTCGGACCGACGATGGCGATCCGCTGCCCCGGACGTACAGACAGGTTCAAGTCCGTGATCAGAGGCACATCCGGCCGGTAAGAGAAAGCCGCATGTTCGAATGCAACCGTACCGTCTGCCGGATCAAGCACCGCGGCGTCCGGCGCATCCGGCTTCTCGGATGACTCATCCAGCAGTTCAAAGATCCGCCGCGCCGATGCGAGTGCGTTCTGAAGCTCTGTGATCACACCGGAAATCTCATTGAACGGCTTCGTATACTGGTTGGCATAGTTCAGAAAACAGGACAGCTGTCCGACGGACAGATTTCCTTTGATCGCAGAGAGCGCGCCGAAGATACCAACTCCCGTATAGACAAGGCTGTTGATAAATCTGGTGGAAGGATTCGTGATGGATGAAAAAAAGGTAGCTCTCACGCCGCACCGGTTCAGATGCTGATTAATCTCGTCAAATCGTTCCCCCGCGCGTTCTTCATAGGAAAACGCCTTAACAACCTTCTGATTGCCGACCATCTCTTCCACGAGTGACGTGAGTGTTCCCCGCGCCTCTGACTGTTCTCGGAACATTGCAAATGTCCGTTTTGCGATGAAATTCGCCACAAAAATGGAGAGCGGCGTGATCACAACGACAACGAATGTTATCTTAACATTGATCGAGAGCATAAAGCCAAAAGTCGCGACGATCGTCATAATCCCAGTGAACAGCTGTGTAAATCCCATCAGGAGTCCGTCTGCAAACTGGTCTACATCTGTGGAGATACGGCTGATCATATCTCCGGGCTGATTCCGGTCGAGATATGCCAGCGGGAGTTTCTGCATATGGTCGAATGCATTATCGCGGAGACTCTGGACGATCTCATACGTAATATGATTCGTCACCAGTCCCATCAGCCACTGAGACAGTGCCGTCACTCCCACGATGACGGCCAGTTTCACCACGATGGCTGTCAGCCCGGAAAACACCACATTTTCCTTTCCGATCAGATAATCCACACCATTTCCGATCAGCACAGGCGCATAGAGCGTTGTCATAACCGTCACGGTAGCCAGGGTCAGGGTCAGGAGTATCCAGGCGCCATACGGCCGGATCAGTCTCAGGACCCTTTTCGCTGTTTCTCTGCTCGTCATAACCCCGCCACCTCCTCTTTCGAAAACTGGGACAGGCAGATCTCCCGGTAAACCTCACACGTCTTCAGCAGCTCCTGGTGTGTCCCTTTTCCAACCATTCTCCCGTCATCCAACACGAGAATACAGTCCGCGTTTTTAACGGTGGCAGCTCTCTGCGATACCAAAAAAACGGTGGCATCCCCCGTATCCCGGCGGATAGCCGCCCGAAGCGCTGCATCCGTAGCAAAGTCAAGTGCCGATGCGCTGTCATCCAGTATCAGAATGTCCGGCTTTCCGACGAATGCCCTTGCAATCGTAAGCCGCTGCCTCTGACCGCCGGAAAAATTTTTGCCCCCCGCTGCCACCACAGTATCGAGTCCCTCCGGCTTTTCGCTGACAAATTCTTTTGCCTGTGCCGTCGTCAGGGCCTCATCCATCTCCTGCTGTGTGGCATCATCTTTTCCCCATCTCAGATTCTCCCGGATCGTCCCTGCAAACAGCATGGTTTTCTGGGGTACGATACCGATTTTTTTGCGGAGCTGTGAAAACGGATACCGCTTCACATCGACACCGTCCACCAGAACTCTTCCTTCTCCACAGTCATAAAATCTCGGAATCAGCTGAACCAGCGTCGATTTCCCGGAGCCCGTTCCTCCGATGATACCGATAGTCTCGCCCCGCCCCGCTGCAAATGAGATATCTGTAAGCGACGGCTCTTTCGCGTGATGATACGTAAAAGTCACGTGATCAAAGACGACCCGCGGGCTGTCCTTTTTTCCGGTCTGTTCTTCATTCCCCGTATCCGTCATGGTCGTCCTGCAGGCAAACACCTCATTCACGCGTACAGCGCTCGCAGTTGCCCTCATCACGGTTACAATCAGGTTTGCCAGTGCCACAAGAGCCAGCAGGATCTGCATCATATAATTCACCAGTGCGATCACTTCGCCCTGTGTGATAACTCCCTCGTACACCTGGCGGCTTCCGGCGAGCAGAATACAGATGATCGCAAGATTGACCAGCACATACGTGGCAGGGTTCATCATTGCCGAGATGCGCCCTGCCGCAAGCTGGGTTTTTTTCAGGTACTCTGTCGTCTCCTGAAACTGCCGGATTTCCTCATCCT
This sequence comes from Ruminococcus gauvreauii, assembly GCF_025151995.1. Classification (NCBI taxonomy): domain Bacteria; kingdom Bacillati; phylum Bacillota; class Clostridia; order Eubacteriales; family Oscillospiraceae; genus Ruminococcus; species Ruminococcus gauvreauii. The sequence goes on along the minus strand of NZ_CP102290.1, from coordinate 3,480,598 downwards.
GTCTTGAAAACGCCCGCACCACACGTGAACCCACATAGTTTTCCCGCGTCAGGAGCACAACACGATCCAGTATATTCTGTGCCTTTCGGTATATCGGAACCGTCAGCCTGACCGCCAGAAAAATGGCCAGTCCGATCAGAGGAATCGCCGCCAGAAAAATCAGAGTCAGGCGCGGGCTGATCGTAAATGCCATAACGACCGCGCCGATCACAATAAACGGTGCACGTGAAAACAGACGCAGAAGCAGGTTTACCCCATTCTGCACCTGATTCACATCACTCGTCATCCTGGTGATCAGAGTCGAGGTTCCGATCGTATCCAGTTCCTGATAGGAAAAGCGGTTGATATGAGCATACAGATCTGTGCGCAGTTCTGTTGCAAATCCAAGCGCCGCCTTCGCCGCAAAATACTGTGCCGTCAGGGAACAGGTCAGTCCCAGCACTCCCAGCCCTACCAGCACCAGACACATCTTCCAGATATATCCCTGATCTCCGGTTTTGATGCCGATGTCAATGATATTTGCCATCACAATCGGCACGATCAGCTCAAAACTGGCCTCCAGCATCTTAAAAAGCGGGCCTACGATCGCCTGCAGTTTATAATGCCTCAGGTATTTTACTAACTTTCCCATAGCTTTTTCCCTATTCTTTAAAGTCTACCGTATACGGCACTGATGCCGCGGATCCTGTCAGCCAGTTCATCTGTGAACTGCCCTTTCTGCAGTCTCCACTTCCAGTTGTTTCCAAGCGTGGACGGCACATTAATCCGTGCCTCTGTTCCCAGGCAGAGATAATCCTGCATCGGAATGACTGCTCTTTCGGCAACACTGCCGAGTGCCAGACGAATCAGTGCCCAGACCATCTTTTCCATATCATCTTCTTCCAGATCGAGATACGCCTTCGTATAATTTCTGGTATGCTCTCCCATGGACTCGATCCATCCAACAAGCGTGTCATTATCATGTGTTCCCGTATACACGATGCTATTCTGTACAAAATTATGCGGCAGATAAAGACAGTCTGCTCCGTCATCAAATGCAAACTCCAGCACCTTCATTCCGGGGTATCCGGTATCCTTGACAAGCTGAAGGACACTGTCTGTCAGAAAACCCAGGTCTTCAGCGATGACGCTCAGATTGTCCACTTTTTCTTTGAGTGCATGAAACAGTTCCAGACCCGGTCCTTTTTCCCAGTGTCCGAATTCCGCAGTCTCGTTTCCGAAGGGTACCGAATAGTACTCGTCAAATCCACGGAAATGGTCGACGCGGACCACATCGTACAGGCGCAGACTGTGCTGCATCCTCTGTACCCACCAGCTGTATCCGGTTTCCCTGTGATACTCCCAGCTATACAGCGGATTACCCCAGAGCTGTCCCTTTGGCGCAAAATAGTCCGGCGGACAGCCCGCCACGGCAACCGGCTGATTGTGTTCATCAAACTGGAACAGCAGGGGATTGGCCCATGCGTCTGAGCTGTCAAAGGCCACATAGATCGGCATATCCCCAATGATCTGAATGCCTTTATCGTTCGCATATCGTTTTAGCTTATCCCATTGAGTATAGAATTTATACTGTTTAAACCTGTAATACTGTATTTCAGATGCAAGCTCTTCACGAATCGCCTGAACCGCGCTTGGCTGCCGGTCTCTCAGTTCTTCCTCCCACTCTGTCCAGCTCCTGCCTTCGCGGCTGTCCTTGATCGCCATGTACAGTGCATAATCCTCCAGCCAATATCCGTTGCTTCGCGTAAATTCCCCAAAATCATCGTCCGGAACAAACCTCTCGTACGCTTTTCTCAGCAGAACATTGCGCGCATCAAACACCTTGTCATAGTCTATATATGCGGGATGGGTTCCATACGTAAACGCATCACACTCCGCTTCCGTCAGAAGCCCCTCCTCGATCAGTGTCTCGAGGTTGATGAAATACGGGTTGCCGGCATACGTGGAAAAAGACTGGTACGGAGAATCGCCGTACCCGGTCGGGCCCAGCGGCAGGATCTGCCAGATTTTCTGTCCCGCCCTATCAAGCTGATCTACGAATTCATACGCTTCCTTTGAAAAACTGCCGATACCGTATTTCGACGGCAGCGATGCAACCGGCAGCAAAATACCACTACTTCTCATCTGTTCTCTCCATTTTCCAACTGTTTTTTCATATATTTGCAGACGTCCGAAAAGACTTTCCGCTTATCTCTCTCATTTAAAATTTCATGGCGCATCCCCGGATATAATTTTCCCTTTACGTTCCGGTAACCCGCCAGCCGCATCGATATCAGCGCTTTCTTAAATTTCCTGACACTCCCGATACACGGATCGTCTCCTCCTCCGATAAATAATACGGGCAGATCGGGCCTGCTGCACTTCCAGCCCTTTTCAGAATATACTTCGCTCATCAGTTCAAACAGCGCAAGGTACGCGTCATCCGTAAATACAAATCCACATTCCGGTGAACGTTCATATTCCAGATAAACATCCCTGTCAGAACAGATCCAGGCATACCGGTTCTTTTCCCCGGCAAACCGTCCGGCAAATCCCCCGAAGGAAAGAAATTCGATCAGACGGCTTTTGTGGCGGTCCCCAAATATAAATTTTTCCAAATGAGCCACACATTTTCCCAGTCCCAGCATCGGATTTTCTGAAGGTGATCCTGAGAGGATCAGCATATCCAGTCCGCTGTCATACTGTTTGGTGTATGCGCGTGCAATCAGTGAACCCATGCTGTGGCCAAACAGAATAAACGGAAGATCCGGGAATCGTTTTTTGCAGAGCATCGTGATCTGATACGTATCTTCAACCAGCGCCCGGCCTCCGCCTCCATACATATAGCCGAGGTCCCCTTTCTTCTTCACGCTGTTTCCGTGTCCGCGATGGTCATGTATCACCGCAGCAAATCCCTGAAGATTCAGATATTCCATAAAAGGCAGATACCGCTCCTTGTGTTCACTCATTCCATGGCATATCTGCACGACCCCGCGCGGTATCCCCGCCGGCACCCCGATTATCACATCCAGCAGCAGCCCGTCTGTCCCGGACCGCACTTTCTGTACTTCCATTCCCATGAGTCATTCCCCTTTCGTTATCTTCATCATCCCAGACGCTCCAGCACTGTGCGTACCAGCTTCTGAAAGGTATCGGTAACACGCGCTGATACTTCCTGTACCTCCTCGTGTGAAAGAGGTCTGTCTGTCATGCCGCACGCCAGATTCGTGATGCAGGAAATTCCGCAGATTTTCATGCCCATATGGTTGGCCGCGACAGCCTCGCATGCCGTACTCATTCCGACTGCATCAGCGCCCAGTATCCGGCACATCTTCACCTCGTGAGGTGACTCGTAATTCGGTCCGGGGAGCTGAATGTAAACCCCTTCCTTCAATGCGATCCCCAGTTCATCTGCACATGCTTTCACCAGATTTCTAAGCGTACGGTCATATATTTCACTCATATCCGGAAAACGTTCTCCGAGTTCTTCCATGTTTTCTCCACGCAGCACAGACGGCACAAAGGATGCGATCTGATCCGTGATCAGCATCAGGTTTCCACCCGCAAACTCCGTATTCAGACCGCCCGCCGCATTCGTGAGCAGCAGCGTATCCGCACCGAGAAGTTTCATCACACGGATGGGTAATACCACATCCTGAATCGTATACCCTTCATAATAGTGTACCCGGCCCTGCATCACGACCACCGGAAGGCTTCCCACATATCCGAACACAAACTGTCCCGCATGTCCCGGCACGCTGGAAATCGGAAAACCGGGAATCTCCCGGTACGGCAAAACTGCCTTTACATCGATGTTCCGCGCGAAATCACCGAGGCCGCTCCCCAGCACAACCGCTGCTCTCGGTATGAAATCCACCCGTCTCTGAATTACATCCACACATCGTCTGATACGTTCAAATTCCTTCTGCATAGTTTCGTTTCCTCCTGTTTACATTGATTCCCACAGGCTGCGGGACTTTGACTTACGGAGATAAAATCAGGGACAGAGGAAATTTACTTTCCTTCCATCCCCAGATTCTATTATCCATTATTCTTAAAAAATTTAACCAGAATGATCATAGAAATTACGATAACTACGATATAAATGATGCCGGCAATCGCTGAATTGCCGAAAAACAACAGCAGGAATTCCGCCAGAAGCCAGATTCCGGTCACATAACTGAGCTGTCTGCCCAGCTTTTTCTCTTCCTCCGGAGTCCTGGTTTTCGTTGAGTTCTTGGACTTCAGCATAAAAGATCCATTTCCTGTAAACAGCAAAACCGTGATCACTGCAAGTGCCACTATCAGGAAGATCTCAAAAGACCTGCTGAATAATATTGAAGTTGCTACCATCGTACGTCTCCTTTGTAATGAATACTATATTTTTTGATACCAGGGTCAAAAAGCATGACTTGGGGACCCGCAAAACATGAGAAAGTAGCCCGAGCAGGGCGGATTTCGAATGTTTTCAGAATTGTGGCAGCACATTGTGCGGAACAATCCGTGGTATCATGGGGTCAAAGAAACTTTTGACCCCAACATTATTATTTTTTAAATATAGCACAATTTCATTTTTCTGTCTACTGCATATAATCCTTGCAGATGTATGCCGTTGAGCCCTGATAAGAGATCTGATACCAGTTTCTGATCTCTCCTGTAATAGTTACGGTGTCACCCTGCTCCAGGCTGCCCAGAATCGAGCTTGCTGTATTCGGACCGCTTCTCACATATGCGGGTGAACTGCACACACCGTCCCTGTTCAGCGATGTCACATCCTCCGGTGCGACAGGTGCCGGTTCCGGGGTGGCTTCCGGTGTCGGTTCAGGCGTGGCTTCCGGTGTCGGCTCAGGCGTTGCTTCCGGTGTCGGCTCAGGCGTTGCCTCGGGCGTCAGCTCAGGCGTGGCTTCCGGTGTTGGAAAAGAGGTCACCTCCGGTGTCACAATCTCATCATCTGCCGCTTTTGTCTCCTCAGGCTGCAGCACTTCATCCGGTGTCCACTCGAAACCGTATACCGACTTTTTGATTCCCTCAAGCGTCTGCTGATCGTCACTGAGCACCATCGCACTCGCAAGATAAACATCATCGCCCAGTATCGTTCCGTATAACACGCCGTACGTATACGTAGATTTCTTATCCGTATAACGGATGACCGCCTTATATGATTTCATGGAAGAGATCTGATTTTTTTCAAATTCCTCCACCTCGTATCCTTCACTTATATACCCTTCCGCATCCAGGATTTTTTCCAGGTCCTTTTCCTCCTCCGGGAACATCTCCTCCCCCGCGTTTGCCGTATGTGAAATCATGATCAGCCCGTCCACGGAAGTAAAAATATGCAGGTCATTGCTCTCCTCGTCTGTCGACCAGGTATCATCCGGCAGATAGATCACCATATTTTCATCTTTGGATACGTACTTCTGGGGTTCAGCCGCTGAAACGGATGCTGTCCCTTCCCCTTTATCCTTACATCCGGTAACGATTGCTGCCATGCAACCAACCATCAGAGCAGCCAACACAACCTTCCTGCTTCGTCTCATCATAAATACTCTCCTCTCCACTGCTGTAATCAGGAAACACTGTTCCCGTATCATAAAAACAAAAAGCCCTGAAATCCGCAACCTGCGTATTCCAAGACTCTCAAACGTAAGAGCGCGAGACGGGACTCGAACCCGCGGCCTCGACCTTGGCAAGGTCGCGCTCCACCAACTGAGCCACTCGCGCCTGTCATTTACTGACCGATTTATAATATACTATAAATCCCATCACTTGTCAACACCTTTATGCCCTTAAAATTACGCTTAATACGTACTGACTGTTCGGAAATGTTTTCTGGCTGATCCCTTCCAGTCGGATCAGATCGACATCGAGCCACAGCTCCTCCGCCACCGCCATCATGTTGCTGAACAGAATGCCAAAATTAAGCTCCGTATATTTTCCCAGCTGATTGGACTTATGCCGTTTGGAGAAGACGTGAATTCTGTTGTCATACACAACAAACCTCCACGGCTGGGAATTCATACTGGACGGTGCCAGCCTCCCCGCCTCCAGGAGCTGGTTCATCCAAAGCCTCGGCTTCTCCTTATACACACAGAGTTCTTTCAGGTCCATTCTTTTCGCCTCTGATATTTTACGTGTATATCCCCCTTTGCTTTTGCCGAATGCCACAAGACATACAAGCGTCTTGTCATTTCTCTTTCTCATGGACGGCTTCATCACTTTCATGCCGACGTAGCAGCTTCCCAGCCCATGGCTGCAGAGATAGAGGACCATCTGCTGCATGATATATCCGGCATTCATCATGCATTTCTCCTGCTCAGTTGTATATAAAGCAAGATAGTAGGGGGCCCTGACACTCGCCAGGCCGATACCGCATTTGTTGTCTTTCCGCTTATCTACGATAACCAGATCGGTCTCGATACCGGTGAATAAACCCTCTACTTCCTGATAAAACTTTTTGATTCCATCAAGCACTTTCACGCTGACTACATCCTGTGCGAAGCTGCGCACAGATTTCCTGGCATACACTGCCTCATATAAATTCATAATATCACCCTTATTTTTTTGTAATATTATTGTAACATATCTTTCATTTATTTCAAGATGATAATTATGAATTTTTTCACAACAAACAATAAAATTTATGATTCAACACGGATGACCATACTGAACTCCTGGTCTCCCAGACAGCCATTTTCCCTCAAAACTCTTTTTATCTTCTGGTATAGCTCTCTGTTTTTCTCATCTGTTTCCCCATGATTAAATATAATGGAAACAGATTCCTTCTCCTCCTCCACCATCTGATAGCTTCTCCGGTCGACTGCACCGATCTCTTCCAACACATTCAGCATCCTGTAAACAGTCGCCATGCCAATGTTCTGTCCCTGTCGAACGGCCTCATAGTAAATTTCCTTGCTGGAAGTCCAGTCTGTTTCCAGAATAATCTCAATCAGTTCCCGCCGCTGCTGTGTTACCCGTTTACCTCTTCTACGCAGTTCCTGAATGATTTCCTCCTGTGTCCACATCGTCTTCCCGCCTTTCCGCCTTACCTGACTTTTTTATCCGAATGACATATCGATGCGCCCGAGCACCCTCCGCAGCCGCCCCCGCAGCTGCCGCAGGATTTCCCTGCTTTTTTATCTCTGCGCATACTGCGCACCACCAGCAGGATAATGCCCAATAAGATAAGTCCGATGATTATCGTTGCCAGGTTGTCAGTAATCAATCCGAGCATAATACCCCTTCCTTCTTATATTCAGGCTTTTGCCTTCTTCATGCCTTTCACTGATACATTTAATGTCTTACTCTCTTTATACGGTCTGAAAAGCAGATAGATGAATCCGATCACGAGCAGGAGCGCGACTGCCGTCCCGATGGTAAATCCTCCTCCTGCAATACAGTTCCAGATCTGGTATACGCACAGGGATACCGCATAGGCGAAGACCGTCTGGTAGCCGATCGCAAACCAGGTCCATTTCATACTGTTCATCTCCCGTTTGATCGCTCCGATCGCCGCAAAACAGGGTGCACACAGAAGATTGAACACCAGGAAAGAGTACGCTGCCGCTGCAGTAAAGCTTGCTGAGAGTGTCCCCCAGACTTCCGCACCGTCCTCGGCAACCTCTGCAAAACCGTACAGAATGCCAAACGTACCGACAACATTCTCCTTGGCAACAAGACCCGTGATTGCTGCTACAGCTGCCTGCCAGTTCCCCCAGCCCAGAGGTTTGAACAGCCATGCGAGTGCAGATCCGATCGCAGCCAGAAGACCGTCACTTAAATCTTCTACCATTCCGAATTTTCCATCCACAAATCCAAAATTCGATGTAAACCAGATAAAGATGGTCGATAACAGAATGATTGTACCCGCCTTTTTAATGAAGGACCATCCGCGCTCCCACATGCTGCGCAGTACATTTCCGACAGTCGGCAGGTGATATGCAGGAAGCTCCATAACGAACGGTGCCGGATCGCCCACAAACATCTTCGTCTTTTTTAAAATAATTCCTGAACAGATAATCGCCGCGATTCCGACAAAGTAAGCACTCGGCGCCACCCAGGAAGCTCCTCCGAATAATGCACCCGCGATCAATGCGATAATCGGCAGCTTCGCGCCGCACGGGATAAATGTCGTCGTCATGATCGTCATCTTTCTGTCGCGGTCATTTTCAATCGTTCTGGAAGCCATGACTCCGGGAACCCCGCAGCCGGTGCCGATGAGCATCGGAATAAATGACTTTCCGGAAAGTCCGAATCTGCGGAAAATCCGGTCCATGATAAATGCAATACGCGCCATGTAACCGCATGCCTCCAGAAATGCCAGAAAGATAAACAGCACCAGCATCTGAGGAACAAACCCAAGCACAGCCCCGACGCCTCCGATGATTCCATCCACAATCAGTCCCTGCAGCCAGTCCGCGCAGCCAATGGAAGTCAGCAGATCACTCACAACTCCGGGAATGCCCGGAATCTGAAGTCCAAACAGGCTCCATCCTTCACCAAATACGCCGTCATTTGCCCAGTCAGTCGCCCAGGTTCCAACCGTCGTAACAGACACAAAGTAAACGAGATACATGACCACCGCAAAAATCGGAATCGCCAGGAAACGATTTGTCACAATACGGTCGATCTTATCCGACATCGTAAGCTTCTCTCTGTTCTTTTTCACATAGCATTTTTTTATGACGGATGCAATATATATGTAGCGTTCATTCGTAATAATGCTCTCCGCATCGTCCTCCATCACGCGTTCCGTATCAAGGATAATGTTCTCGACGTCCGGCACATTTGACATCTGTTCCGTAATCTTATCATCCCGTTCAAACAGCTTTACTGCGTAAAACCGTTTCTGTTCCGCAGGAATCTCAGCGCCGATCCGGGTCTGAATCTCTTCCAGCGCCGTCTCTGTTTCTTCTCCAAACGTATGAACGGGCGGCCTGGCGCTTTTATTCTGTGCAATGCGCACTGCCTTTTCCGCCGCATTTTTCACACCGTCACCTTTCAGCGCAGAGATCTCTACGACCTCACATCCCAGTTCTTTCGAAAGTTTCCGGATATCGATCTGATCTCCCTTTTTTCGCACCAGATCGATCATATTGATCGCCATGATTACCGGTATTCCCAGTTCCATCAGCTGTGTTGTGAGATAGAGATTTCTCTCCAGATTCGTTCCATCCACAATATTCAATATTGCATCCGGACGCTCCCCGATCAGATAGTTTCTTGCAACCACTTCTTCCAGCGTATACGGCGACAGGGAGTAGATTCCCGGAAGGTCCATGATCACAACATCTTTCTGACCTTTTAATTTTCCTTCCTTTTTCTCTACTGTTACGCCAGGCCAGTTTCCTACGAATTGATTCGATCCGGTCAACGCATTAAACAGTGTTGTCTTACCGCTGTTTGGGTTTCCCGCAAGCGCTATTTTAACTGACATATGCTGTTCTCCTCCTTAATATTTATTAGTCTTCCCTAACTGTTCACTGCACTTCAATCATCTGTGCATCCGCTTTCCGCAATGACAGCTCATAACCGCGCACATTTACTTCCACCGGGTCACCCAGCGGCGCAACTTTACGAACAAACACCTCTGTTCCTTTTGTAATACCCATATCCATGATCCGGCGTTTGACAGCGCCTTCACCATGAAGCTTCACAACAGAAACTGTCTGCCCGCACTTTACATCTTTTAACGTGTTCATAACTTATGATGTCTCCTTTCCCCTCGTTTTATATCATAATCTTATTTGCCATTTCCCGGCTGATCGCGACACGGGACTCTTTCACATTAACAATCACATTCCCGTTATTCTCCGACACAACAGTTACAGAACTGCCTGCTACGAATCCCAGATTCTCAAGAAAACGTCTTACCTCGTCTTTTCCGCCAATCCGCTTGATGGAATTAATTTCACCTGTTCTCGCCAATGTTAAAGGCATCATCTTCACTCCTTTTCCTAACGTTATTACGATTCATGCATGTCAGGAAAGCTTCTCAGTAAGCCGAGAAACTTTCTTGATAGTTAGCTTTTTCTAACCACTTAAAGATTAGCATCAACTAACCGGAATGTCAATACCTTATTTCCAACTTTTTCTTTTTTTAAAGGGCAATCACCTGCTTATCCTTTGATATTTTTTTATTTCTATGTTATGCTGTATACATCTGTAATGAAAGACCATAATTCAATTATTAGTAAGCCAGCAAGGAGAGATTGAAGTGAAAATACAGGAATCTGCAGAGAATTATCTGGAAACAATTTATATGCTTAGCAGACAGAAACCGGAAGTGCGTTCGATCGACATCGTAAATGAGCTTCATTATTCAAAACCCAGCATCAGTGTCGCCATGAAAAACCTGCGGGAAAATGGCTATATTGAAATGGATAAGGATGGTTTTATCACACTGACTGATGCCGGACGTGAAATTGCCACCACAATGTATGAACGACATACCATGCTGTCAGACTGGCTGGTACACCTTGGCGTAAATAAAGAGACCGCAATCGATGATGCCTGCCGTATCGAGCATGTGATCAGCGCAGAGAGTTTTGAAGCTATCAAGACTCATGCGATACACGGTTTAAAAAAAGGGGACTGATCCCCTTTTTTCTTTTTTATACGCACTGTTTTTCCAGAATGTCTGTCAGTGCTGCTTTACTGCTTGTGTGACAGCGAACGACCGGAATTTCATTTCTTTTCGCCTCCTCCATCGCACACTTCACCATCTTATGCGATACCGTATTCGTAAACAGTACCAGCAGATCCGGTGTACCGATCTTTTTATTCAGATCTGCCGGCATCTGCGTAAATACTTTTGCTTTGCACCGATACTGTTTACAGATTTTTTTATAATAGCAGACCATGCGGTCATGGCCGCCCACGATCACAACACTCATAGTAATTCCCCCTGTTTTATGCCGCCTTTCCCACGAGACCGGCGAGCTGTCTTCCCAAATTCAGGCACATCTCTTTTGCCTGGTCATCCGGCGCCTCCACACAGATTGCATTTTCTCCTCCGAATACCGATGCTCCTGCATTCTCCATCCGTGTTACCCAATTGCGCATCCATTCGCCATCGCCCCATCCGTAAGAACCAAACAGTGCAATTTTTTTGCCTCCCGCAAATCTTTCTACTTCCTCTACAAAAGGTTCCATGATGGTTTCTTCCAGTTCCTCTGCGCCCATCGACGGGCAGCCAAGTGCAAAGGCCTGGTATTCTTTCAAATCCGCGGCCTTCATCTCATCCACCGGTATCACGCTCACGGACTGTCCTGCATCCCGCACGCCCTGTCCGATCAGCTCTGCCATCTCCTGTGTGTTCCCCGAACCGCTCCAATACGTTACAACTACCTGATTCATAATCTGATTCCTCCTTATTTTTCTCAAACTTATACTGCTATTACGGCATGATTCGGTATCATTTGCCATACATGTTTTCCCTGATACAGTTCCTTCAGCATCTGCTGTTTTACACTCGTATATACAGAAAACAGTTTACGTGCCTCTGCTTCATTTTCGTAGACCTTCCAGTACCCGCAGTACAGAAAATCCCTGCCGCGATGCCGGATAAAACCTTTGACATCACCAAGCGGATATCCCAGGAAGATTCCCATCTCATGCGGAAATTCCATGCTTTTTTGTTTGTAGGACTGAAACCGGCGCCCGAGCAGCCAAAGCGCTTCCTCTACATCCCGGTATCGATATCCGAAGCACCTCAGAAATTCCATCTTTGGTTTATCTGACAATATCTTCTCCAGACTTTCTCTCCGATACAAAAGCCATACAGAATTTCCTGCACCGTCTGACAACAGTCGGCAGCCAACCGGTGTTCCTTCCAGCATGCGGGCGATCTCTGCAATATTTCCATCTTTCAGAATCAAAATATTGGATGGTTTCACCCCTGCCAGAACCGGAGCACACTGCCTGGCAATCTGAATCTCAATACTCTCCTGCATCCAGTTATGCATGTTATGTTACCTCCTGGCAATTCCAATAGTTAGTTCCAACTAACTTACAGTTATCATAACCGCTTATGTAACATATGTCAATATTTCTTATTGATAAAAAACACCGCATAGCGATTGCCAGTCCGAGCAAAGTGTGCTATGTTAATCCTTAGATGTCAGAATTGCACAGGATGCGAAGCAGAGGAGCAATCCGAGGCATCATCCCTTTAGTAAAAACTGCAGCACTAATATTATGGAGGAATCAATGAAATCTTTAGTCATAGCTGAAAAACCTTCGGTAGCAAGAGACATCGCACATGTCCTTCACTGCCAGAAAAAGTTAAATGGAGCGCTGGAAGGCCCGCAGTATATCGTCACCTGGGCTCTCGGGCATCTGGTCACGCTCGCTGACCCGGAGGATTATGATAAGAAATATAAGGAATGGAAGCTGGACGTGCTTCCCATGATGCCGGATAAAATGGAACTGGTTGTCATCAGACAGACTGCCAAACAGTACAACGCCGTGAAATCCCAGCTGTTCCGCCAGGATGTGAATGATATTATCATCGCCACGGACGCCGGGAGGGAGGGGGAACTTGTCGCCAGATGGATTCTGGAAAAATCCGGATGCCGCAAGCCCATCAGGCGGCTCTGGATTTCCTCAGTCACCGACAAGGCGATCAGAGACGGATTCGCTCACTTAAAAGACGGGCGGGAGTATGACAACCTGTACGCTGCTGCTGTCAGCCGTGCAGAGGCCGACTGGCTCGTAGGGATCAACGCCACCAGGGCACTTACCTGCAAGTATAACGCCCAGCTCTCCTGCGGCCGTGTCCAGACCCCTACCCTCGCAATGATCGCAAAGCGTGAGGAGGAAATACGCAGCTTCAGGCCTGAGGAGTACTATGGTCTCAGCCTGCTGTCCGGCAAGGTGAAATGGGCCTGGCAGGATATAAAGAGCGGAAGTTTCCGTACTTTCTCAAGAGAGCATATTGATATGATAGCCAGAAAAATGGATTCGGGAAGCCTGACCGTGACTTCCGTTGAAAAATCCGCCAAAAAAACGTATGCCCCTGGTCTGTATGATCTGACAGAACTGCAGCGGGACGCCAACCGGCAGTTCGGCTTCTCCGCCAAAGAGACTCTGAACATCATGCAGCGCCTGTATGAAAACCATAAGGTACTGACATATCCCCGGACTGATTCCCGCTATATCGGCAGCGATGTTGTCGGTACCCTGAAAGACCGCCTGCGCGCATGTTCTGTAGGACCGTACAAAAAACTCGCCGGCAGTCTGATCATGAAACCCCTCGCCGCGAATGCCTCCTTTGTCAACGACAAGAAGGTCAGCGACCATCACGCCATCATACCGACGGAACAGTTTGTTCAGATGGAGCACATGACGAATGAAGAAAAGAAAATCTATAACCTTGTAGTGCGCCGCTTCCTGGCAGTACTATACCCGCCCTTTGAATACGAACAGACAACGCTGCACGCCGAGGCATGCGGGGAACATTTCACAGCAAAAGGAAAAGTCGTAACGTCATCCGGATGGAAGGAAGTCTACGAAAATCAGCTGCATGAGGATGACGAGGATGAGATAGCAGAATCCGCTTTAAAAGATCAGACGCTCCCCTGTCTTTCCAAAGGGGAAACGTATCCCATCCAGAATGTTTCTGTGACTTCCGGAAAGACGAAGCCCCCTGCGCCGTTCAATGAAGCCACTCTGCTTTCCGCAATGGAAAACCCGGTGAAATATATGGAGAGCAGGGATGCAAAAGCGGCCAGAACACTCGGAGAGACAGGAGGGCTCGGCACAGTAGCCACCCGTGCCGACATCATCGACAAACTGTTCAACAGTTTCCTGATGGAAAAGAGAGGTAAAGATATCTTTGTCACCTCCAAGGCGAGACAGCTGCTGAAACTGGTACCGGAAGATCTGAAAAAGCCTGAACTGACAGCTGACTGGGAGATGCGCCTCTCCCAAATCGCCAAAGGCACTCTGAAGAAAGAAACATTTCTGAAAGACATCAGTACTTACACGACAGATATCATTCAGGAAATCAAAACTGCCGATGGAACTTTCCGGCATGACAACCTGACGAACACGAAATGCCCTGAATGCGGAAAACGCATGCTGTCCGTCAACGGCAAGAACAGCCGGATGCTGGTCTGTCAGGACAGGGAATGCGGTCACCGTGAAACGATTTCACGCACCAGCAATGCCCGCTGTCCCAAATGCCATAAGAAGATGGAGCTCTACGTAAAGGGCGGTGAGGACACCTTCATCTGCCCGTGCGGCTACAGGGAAAAGCTTTCCGCCTTCAAAAAACGCAGGGAAAAAGAAGGCGCCGGCGTCAACAAAAAAGACGTCCAGCGCTATCTGAAACAACAGCAAAAGGAAGCGGAAACTCCGATCAACAATCCGTTCGCATCCGCTTTTGCTAACCTGAAGATTGATAAGTAATAATTATGCCTTCGTGATTTTAGTCGGGAACTCTTTGTTCCCGACTTTTCTTCTTTCCGGCAGCTTTATACCAGTTCAGAAAATTCGTTCAGATATCTTTCAAACACCTTCAACGCCTCTTCCACCGGCTGCGGGCTGGTCATATCTACACCGCAGATCTTCAGCAGATCGATCGGGTCTTTTGAGCTGCCGCCGCTTAAAAACTCCTTATATTTTTCCACAATACCGGGTTCACCGTTTAAGATCCTGCTGCTGATGGCGATGGCGGCTGAAAATCCCGTCGCATACTGATAGACATAAAACGGTGTATAGAAATGTGGAATTCTCGCCCATTCCATGGCAATCTCCGGATCGACCACCATCTCCTCCCCAAAATACCGGCGGTTCAGACCGAGATAAATTTCACACAGCACATCTGCTGTCAGGCTCTGACCCTCCTGTCCCATCTGATGAACCTTCTGCTCGAATTCTGCAAACATGGTCTGGCGGTAAAGAGTACTCTTAAACTGATCCAGAAAATAGTTGATCAGATATCTCTTCTCCTGTACATCAGCAGCATGCTCCAGCAGATCATGAATCAACAGGGCTTCGTTGCAGGTGGAAGCCACTTCCGCGACAAAAATACGGTATCCGGCATATGGGTACGGCTGTACCTGATCGGAGTAATGGCTGTGGATCGCGTGACCCATCTCATGCGCCAGCGTAAACACATGATTCAGGCTGCCGTTGTAATTCAGCAGCACATACGGGTGTGTTCCGTACGCGCCCCAGGAATACGCACCGCTCCTCTTTCCCTGATTTTCGTACACATCAATCCAGCCCTGTCCGAATCCTTCATCCAAAAGCCTCAGATAATCTTCTCCGAGCGGCGCAAGTCCCCTGCGCACGATCTGTTTTGCCTCCTCAAAAGAGTAACGGTTATCCTTCTGCATCACCAGCGGTACATGAAGATCATACATATGCAGCTCATCCACACCCAGCACCCGTCTGCGCAGTGCCACATACCGATGCATAAGATCCATGTGGCTGTGTACCGCCTCGATCAGCCTCTGATACACAGAAACCGGGATATTGCCCCCGTCGAGTTCCATTTCCATTGAGGAACCGTAATTTCGCATTTCAGCAAAAAAGCGTTCCTGCTGTACGTTTGCATCAAATGCTGCGGCCAGTGTGTTTTTAAACTGTTTATAAGCCGCATACACTTTCTCAAATGCCTCTCTTCTCACGCGCACATTCTGACTTTCCAGAAACGGTATATAACGACCGTGTGTCAGCTGAACCGTCTTCCCGTCCTCATCTGTCACAGTACCAAAATCCAGATCAGCATTGTTGAATACCTGAAAAATATTCTGAGGGGCATTTCCCATATTTGCCGCCTTCGCAAGTACGCTTTCCATCTCCTTTGAGAGAATATGCTCCCGCATCCTGCGCTTTTCCTGCAGGTATCGCCTGTAAAGGTTCAGCGGTTCATACCCGGCAAGATAACGCTCCATCACCTCATCCGAAATCCCCAGAATCTCCGGTTCCATAAATGAAAGTGCTTCCCCGACGCGGCTCATTAGTACCTGTGCACGCATCACAAGCTGCTGATACCTGCTGTCTCCCATATCCTCATGATTCTTCTGCCCGGCATAGACGTAGACTCTCTCCATAAGCATGGAAATCTCGTCCTGCTCCCTGAGCGCCGTGTACAGCTGCTGTGCACTCCCGGCAAGTGTTCCCGCAAATCTTCCAAACTCAGAAGCCAGTCTTTCCAGTTTTGAAAAATCTGCCTCCCAGTCATCATCTGACGCATACAGATCCTCTATCCTCCACTTATCCTGCAAAGCAACTTCATCACGCTTCGGCAGCCGTTTTGTTTCCGGCATATTATCTTCCTCTCTTTCCTTTTAATCAGATCAGAGAGCCGTTGTAGATACAACAGCTCTCTGATAGTTTGCTCCTATTAGTGGTGGAATAAACGGATTCCGGTAAATGCCATCACCATCTGATATTTGTTGCAGCACTCGATCACCAGATCGTCCCTCACAGAGCCTCCCGGCTGTGCCACGTATTTTACCCCGCTCTTTTTCGCGCGTTCAATATTATCTGCGAACGGGAAGAACGCATCTGAACCGAGTGTTACCCCGTTCATCTGATCCAGCCATGCACGCTTCTCTTCACGTGTGAATACCTCGGGTTTTACTTTGAAGATCTTCTCCCATGTGCCGTCCGCCAGCACATCCATATATTCATCGCCAATATAGACATCGATCGCATTGTCGCGTTCCGGTCGGCTGATCGTTTCTACAAACTGAAGATTCAAAACATTCGGACTCTGACGAAGCAGCCAGTTATCCGCCTTCTGGCCGGCAAGCCGTGTGCAGTGCACGCGTGACTGCTGTCCCGCACCGATCCCGATCGCCTGTCCGCCTTTCACGTAACACACGGAATTAGACTGTGTATACTTAAGCGTAATCAGAGCAATCTTCATGTCCCTCAGTGCATCTTCCGGTATCTCTTTGTTTTCCGTTACAATGTTGGAGAGAAGTTTATCATCGATCGGAAGTTCCTGACGTCCCTGTTCAAACGTAATGCCGTACACTTCTTTATGTTCCAGCGGAGCCGGACAGTAATCTGTATCGATCTGGATGACATTGTAATTTCCTTTTTTCTTTTCTTTCAGGATAGACAGCGCCTCGTCCGTATACCCGGGTGCAATCACACCGTCAGAGACTTCATGACGGATCAGTCCCGCCGTCTCTTTGTCACAGATATCAGACAATGCGATAAAATCGCCGAATGAGGACATTCTGTCTGCACCCCTGGCTCTCGCATAGGCACACGCAAGCGGTGTGAGCTCGTCTTTGTTTTCAACCCAGTAAATCGCCGCCATCGTATCGTCCAGCGGGAGACCGACCGCTGCACCTGCCGGTGATACGTGTTTAAAGGAGGTTGCCGCCGGAAGTCCTGTCGCTTCCTTCAGCTCTTTTACCAGCTGCCATCCGTTAAACGCATCCAGAAAGTTAATATATCCCGGTTTGCCGTTCAGCACGGTGATCGGAAGCTCGGAACCATCTGCCATATAGATTTTAGACGGTTTCTGATTCGGGTTACATCCATATTTTAATTCTAATTCTTTCATCTTCCACTCTCTCCTGTATCGACTACTGATTCTTATTCATGATTTTCGTTTCATACGTTCCCGCTGCGATATCAATATAGCGCACAAACAGCGATACCTTGTTGTCCTCGTTCAGGCTGTTCCAGAGCATGTCAGTAAACGCATCCATATCATCCTGGATCTCTACAGTCTTTGGCTCCCCTTCAAAACTCGGGAGAGGATCACCGTCACACATGTAAGTGTGAATAAAATGCCCTTCGCCGGCTGCCGGATTTTCATATGAAAAAGTAAATCTGCTGCAGCTGTCCGGACATCCGTTATTGCTTTTCAGGATCGACATTTCATAGCTGTAGTTTCCGTCTTTTACATACATCACACCGGAAATACGAGGGGTATAGTTCGGCGCATCCGGTTCAAACTCCCTGCATCTTAAGGACTGTTCGAATGTCAGTCCCCTTTCCATTCCCTCATAGACTGTATCCGTCTGATCTCCGTTAGTCACGATCGTCTTGTCGTCCAGCACGCGTACCGGTGCATAAATGATCAGACTCGGATCAGTCAGTTTTGACGGGTCAAATGCCTGCGTCCGGATCCCTTTTCCCTCTTCAGCAAAGATACGGTTCCTGCTGTTTTCACTTCTTCCCATGATAAAATAAGCCGTGACAGCTTTCGTTCCGTCTTTTGATCTTCCGATGACAATTCCCCTGCCGGGATATGCATTTCCTTTTAATTCCTTCTCCAAAGATATCGTCTGCATGTTTTTATCCTTTCTCCCTTGTGATCAATGCTCTGTAATATTCAAGTACGCTCTGGCGGACCTCAGATAACTTTTCTGCATAATTCACCATTTTTCAACTAATAATCTTATGTTACAGCAAAAATAGCCTTTTTGCAATCATATTACTCAAAAACAGAATTCATTACCTATTTTCTTAACCCTCTACAATTTTCACATAGAATTTGCGGTATCTGGGACCATCGTACTCACAGAAATAGATATCCTGCCATGTACCGAGTATCAGTTTTCCTTCTTCCACAATGACCGTGGCAGACGCTCCCATTGCAGATGATTTCATATGAGCATGGCTGTTTCCTTCAAAGTGACGGTAATTTCCATCCTGTGTCGGGAAAACTTTTTCGTACCCATACAGCAGATCTCTCTGGACATCGGGATCTGCGTTTTCATTGATCGTGATTCCCGCGGTCGTATGAGGACAAAAAATCACTGCGATGCCCGATGCCACGCCCGATTTTTTGAGATCCTCACGCACATATTTTGTGATCTTCACCATCGTCTGCGGTGAGGCCACGTTAATCTCATGTTTAAACAGATTCATGTTTCCTGCTCTCCTCCACATCTTTTTGGAATTGTTTCCACGCATCTTCATTTTCAACAAAGTATTTCGGACAGTCTTTGCCCGTCACATCATAGTGACGAATGACCTCATCCGCCGGCACATCAAAGCGGCTGCACAGCCAGGCAGTCAGCTTCACCAGAGAATCATACGTTTTGTCTGTAAATTTTCCGGTCTCGTCCGGATGGCAGCACTCGATAGACAGTGTGTCACCATTGCGGTCATTTGATGCATAAGATATCTCCGTACTCGGAATACACTGGATGATCTCCCCATCCAGTCCTATGACAAAATGGCTGCTGGCCTTTGTCGTGTGCTCATCCTTCAGACCCTCAAAGTAATTGCGGTTGGCCTGCGCCGTACTGCCGGGATTTGCCGTATAGTGAATCACAATCCCCTTCACCTTTTCAAGAGGTATCCCGGGTCTTGAGTATTCATTGACGGTGAGGAGCTGCACATCCAGAGGAGGTGCACCCTCCCAGTCTTCCCCGCCAAGAACATCAGCCGATGCCCCACGTGTGTCACTTTTCTTTGAAAATAGCAGCCGATAGCCTGCCGCAACCACAATAATGACCGCCAGCGCTGAAAGAATCAGCAGTAAGATTGCTCTGTTCCTCTGCCGTATTCTCTGCTGTCTCGTCATTCTCCGCCCCTGATTTGTATACCCTCGTCCTTTGCCCATGCGCTTTCCTCTTAATGTCTGTCAAGTAAAATGGCGACAACAATCTTTTCTTCAGATTCCCGTCGCCATTTTTATTCCGTAATTGAAACTGTTCAGTACGGCTCGCCGTCCTGAACTGTTACCCTTAATTATTCATCTACACTGTAGTTCGGAGCCTCTTTCGTAATATGAATATCATGCGGATGAGATTCTTTCAATGAAGCTGCTGAAATCTTAATAAATTTGCCTGTCTCGATCATTGCCTGAATGGTCGGAGCTCCGCAGTAGCCCATACCGGAGCGCAGTCCGCCGATCAGCTGGAACACGGTATCTTCCACATGTCCTTTATAGGCAACTCTTCCCTCGACACCTTCCGGTACCAGTTTCTTTGCGTCTGTCTGGAAATAGCGGTCTTTGCTTCCGTTTTCCATCGCCGCAATCGATCCCATGCCGCGGTATACTTTATATTTTCTTCCCTGATAAAGTTCAAATTCTCCGGGGCTTTCATCACAGCCTGCAAAAATACTTCCCATCATACAGACGTTCGCACCTGCCGCAATCGCTTTTGTAATGTCACCTGAGTACTTGATACCTCCGTCAGCGATGATCGGAATCCCGAACTCAGAGGCAGCTTTGTAACAATCCATCACAGCTGTGATCTGAGGAACACCGATTCCTGCAACCACACGAGTCGTACAGATGGATCCCGGTCCGATTCCCACTTTCACACCGTCGACGCCAGCCTTGATCAGATCTCTTGTCGCCTCTTCCGTAGCTACATTTCCTGCAATCACCTGAAGCTCCGGATATTTTTCCTTGATCTCGCGCACCGTCTTCAGAATATTCGCAGAATGCCCGTGCGCAGAATCGATCACGATCACATCAACTCTGGCATTCACCAGTGCATCCACCCGGTCCATAAAGTTGGATGTGATCCCGACTGCCGCTCCGCACAGAAGACGTCCCTGCTCATCTTTGGCTGACAGCGGATATTTGATCTGTTTTTCAATGTCCTTGATCGTAATAAGGCCTTTCAGGTTGAAATCTTTATCTACGATCGGAAGTTTCTCTTTTCTCGCTTTGGCAAGAATTCTCTTTGCCTCATCCAGCGTGATGCCTTCCGGAGCTGTAATCAGCCCGTCAGATGTCATGGATTCTTTGATCTTCTTTGAAAAATCTTCTTCAAATTTAAGATCACGGTTCGTAATAATTCCAACAAGTTTGCGGCCTTCCGTGATCGGAACACCGGAAATTCTGAATTTCGCCATCAGATTGTTGGCATCCTCCAGTGTATGTTCGGGTGAAAGGAAAAATGGGTCTGTGATTACTCCGTTCTCAGAACGTTTTACTTTGTCTACCTCGTCTGCCTGCTGCTCTATGGACATATTCTTATGAATAATTCCAATACCGCCCTGCCGCGCCATTGCGATCGCCATACGATGCTCGGTAACGGTGTCCATACCCGCACTCATCATCGGAATATTCAGCTTTACTTTTTTTGTCAGCCAGGTTGATAAATCTACCAGATTAGGAGTCACTTCTGAATATGCCGGCACCAGCAGCACGTCATCAAAAGTAATTCCTTCCCCAATAATCTTTCCCATTTTTCATTCCTCCGTTTCTTACTTGTTCACTCGTGTTTTTACTGATTGTTCCTTAGTGTAACAAAAATCGAGTCCTGTGTCAATTGCCTTTCTATGCAGTATACCACAAAAAGCGCAAAGAATAAACCAGGACTCAAAAATCCTGTACCGGAACGCCAAACATGGCTGATTCCAGTACAGGATTCTATTATAAGACTTCTTTTGCTGCGTCAGGGATTACATCATACCCATTCCCTGTCCGCCGCCTGCCGGCATCGGAGGAACATCCTCTTTAATGATCGATACCACAGATTCTGTTGTCAGCAGAGTAGCTGCAACGCTCGTTGCATTCTGCAGGGCACTTCTTGTAACTTTTACAGGATCCAGGATTCCGGCTTTCACCATATCCACATACTCTTCGTTGTATGCGTCAAAACCGATACCTGCTTCTGCCTCTTTTACCTTGTTAACGATGACAGATCCATCAAGTCCTGCATTTGCCGCAATGTGATACAGCGGAGATGTCAGTGCTTTTACGATGATCATAGCACCAGTCTTCTCGTCTCCATCCAGCTCTTCCGCCAGTTTTGTAACTTCAGCTGTTGCGTGTACATAAGCAGAACCGCCGCCTGCGATGATACCTTCCTCTACAGCTGCTCTTGTAGCTGCCAGAGCATCTTCCATGCGCAGTTTCGCTTCTTTCATCTCTGTCTCGGTAGCAGCTCCTACGCGGATTACCGCAACACCGCCTGCCAGTTTCGCAAGACGTTCCTGTAATTTCTCTTTATCAAAGGAAGAAGTTGTTGTCTCGATCTCGCTCTTGATCTGATTAACTCTTGCCTTGATCGCATCTTTATCGCCGGCACCGTCAACGATAATGGTGCTTTCTTTCTTAACTTTCACAGATTTTGCCTGTCCCAGATCATCCATGGTGATTTCTTTCAGATCCAGTCCGAGTTCTTCAGAGATCACTTTACCGCCTGTCAGAATCGCAATATCTTCAAGCATTGCTTTTCTTCTGTCACCGTAACCCGGAGCTTTCACTGCAGCCACTGCGAAAGTACCTCTCAGTTTGTTGACGATCAGAGTTGTCAGAGCCTCGCCTTCCACGTCTTCTGCGATAATCAGCAGTTTGTTTCCGGATTTAACGATCTGTTCCAGAATCGGAAGCAGGTCCTGAATGTTGGAGATTTTCTTATCTGTAATCAGGATGTATGGATTATCCAGTACAGCTTCCATCTTATCCATATCTGTTGACATATATGCGGACAGATAACCTCTGTCAAACTGCATACCTTCTACGAGATCCAGCTCTGTCTGCATGGTTTTGGATTCTTCGATCGTGATAACACCGTCGTTTGATACTTTTTCCATTGCATCAGATACAAGTTCTCCAACCTGGTCATCGCCGGAAGAAACAGCTGCTACTCTTGCGATCTGTTTTTTACCGTCAACTTTTTTACCCATGGCAGCGATCACTTCCACTGCCTTATCTGTTGCTTTTTTCATACCTTTTCTCAAAACGATCGGGTTTGCGCCTGCTGCCAGGTTTTTGATTCCCTCGTTGATCATCGCCTGTGCGAGTACAGTTGCAGTTGTTGTACCATCACCTGCTACATCGTTTGTTTTCGATGCAACTTCGCGGATGAGCTGTGCACCCATGTTTTCAAAGCCGTCTTCCAGTTCGATTTCTTTTGCGATCGTAACACCGTCGTTTGTGATCAGCGGATTGCCATAGGATTTATCAAGTACTACATTTCTTCCTTTCGGTCCCAGTGTCACCCTTACTGTATTTGCTAACTGGTTAACACCGCTTTCCAGTGCCGCTCTCGCTTCTGCTCCGAATTTAATTGCTTTTGCCATAATTCTCTGTTCCTCCAGTCTTCTTATTTAACTACAGCCAGGATATCCTGCTGTTTAATGATAATCAGTTCTTCTCCGTCGATTTTCACTTCAGTTCCTGCATATTTAGAAAATACAACCTGGTCGTCAACGGCAACTTCCATTTTCACATCTTCAGTTCCAGGTCCCACTGCTATCACAGATGCCATCTGCGGTTTTTCCTGTGCCTGTCCCGGAAGTACAATTCCTGATGCTGTGGTCTCTTCTGCTACTAACTGTTTTAATACAACTCTGTCTCCTAATGGTACTAATTTCATTCTATATTGCCTCCTTTTTTAAATCTTTTCATTTTATTAGCACTCACTTGATTTGAGTGCTACTTGATAAATCATATATTAGTGAACCTGCGGAATTTTAGCAACTTTGTCTTTTGTCATTAATCAGGTATTATTCTTTAATTAGCTCTTATATACTCTTTTTTTCTTACGTTTTCTCACTTTTACATTTTTTACGTTTTTTTCGGGAACATTCTATAGTATGAGCACTTTTTCTAAAAAAGAATACCGCCTCCGTAAAACTTTGTTACGGAGGCGGTATTCTGCCGGTTAATCTCAGATCGTTTTTTCTCCCTGTTTTCCGTTTTTGCTGTTCTTAAGTTCTTCCAGCTCATCGAAAATCACGTCGTTCAGGACCTTAATGTAAGTACCCTTCATTCCGCTGGACCTGGACTCAATCACACCGGCACTTTCGAATTTGCGAAGTGCATTGACGATGACAGACCGGGTGATCCCAACCCTGTCGGCAATCTTGCTTGCGACCAGAATTCCCTCATTTCCATCCAGCTCATCAAAGATATGGATAATTGCTTCCATCTCGGAAAAGGACAGTGTGTTAAACGCTGATTTGACAACCTGTACTTTTCTGGCTTCCTCAGCATTCTCTTCGTTGACAGAACGCATCATCTCCAGACCCACGACAGTTGTGCCGTATTCACTTACGATAATGTCTTCAATATCATAAGGTGCGTTGCTGCGGTACATAAACACAGTTCCCAGGCGTTCGCCTGCGATATCGATCGGCGTGATGATCGCCTGATAGCGGCTGACATTGTTGCTGATAAATCCAAGTGTCTCGAGATTGACATTCTCCTTGGTCGACAGAACACTTAAAAATCTGTCATTCAGCAGCGAGTCGACATACCCGCCCACACTGTCATCGATCAGCTCCGTAATCTCCTCCACTCCAGGGCAAAGGCTGACCCCCAGCACCTTTCCTTTCCGGCTGATAACCAGAATATTGGAATCCAGGGTTTCCATCATCACCTTACAGATATCGTTAAAGACTACTTTAGTAGAGTTGTTATTGTGTAATAGCTTATTAATTTTTCGAGTTTTATCTAGTAATTGTACACTCATTAGCGCTCCTTTCCTGCACCAGCATCTTATATTATTTATACTTTATCACATATTAAATGTAAAATCAATAATATTTCTTATATATTTTCATATTATTAAGTAATTTCTGACAATTGATATTGCATGTATGATATCGGCTGTTTTTAGACAAATCGGCAGTCTCCATCGCAGAAAGAGCCGCCAGGCGACAGCTCTGACGGCTCTTTTTTATTTTTTCGTCACATAGCCACACTGTTCATTATGGCACACCAGCTTATTGCCCTTTTCAACCATATAACCGCCGCATTCCGGACACGGCTGATCGGACGGCTTCTGCCAGGACATGAATTCACATTCCGGATTATCCTCACAACCGTAATACTTTCTTCCTTTTTTTGTTTTGCGCAGAACTACTTCCTTACCGCAGACCGGACATTTTACGCCGATCTTTTCCAGATACGGCTTCGTATTGCGGCATTCCGGAAATCCCGGACATGCCAGAAATCTTCCGTGAGGACCGTACTTGATCACCATGTTGCGTCCGCACTCCTCGCAGATGACATCCGTCACCTCGTCCTCTATTTTATATTCCTCCAGCTCCTTTTCCGCCTCGGCAACCGCCTGTGCAAGGTCCGGATAAAAATTCCTGACAATTGTCTTCCAGAAGATGCTCCCATCCTCTACCCCGTCAAGAAGAGCTTCCATATTTGCTGTAAAGTTAACGTCCACAATACTCGGGAACGCTTCCTTCATCATATTGTTGACCACTTCTCCGAGCTCTGTCATATAGAGGTTCTTATTCTCTTTGACCAGATATCTCCTGCCCAGCAGTGTCGTGATCGTCGGTGCGTACGTACTTGGCCTTCCGATACCAAGTTCCTCCATCACCTTGACAAGCGACGCCTCCGTGTAGTGGGCCGGGGGCTGAGTAAAATGCTGCTGGCTTATGAATTCTTCGAATTTCAACTCTGTATTTTCTTCAATACTGCGCACCAGAGCATTGTTCTCTTCTTTTTCTTCATCACTCTGTACGTAGACGGACATAAAACCATCAAATTTAATTCTGGATGCGGCAACCGTAAAATAATACTCACCGCCTGCAATCTTAACAGAAACCGTCTCGTAGACTGCCGGGGTCATCCGGCTGGCGGTAAAACGTTTCCATATTAGCTGATAGAGGCGAAACTGGTCTCTTGTAAGAGACTCTTTCAGCATGGCGGGAAGTCTTGTGACATCTGTCGGCCTGATCGCCTCATGTGCATCCTGCACATTGCTCTTTTCCTTCTGTGCCTGCTGACCGGCATCCGCCGCGTATTCTTCCCCGTACTGTTCCCTGATATACTCATAAGCCGTGACCTTCGCCTCCTCAGAAACCCTTGTGGAATCGGTACGCAGATAGGAGATGACGCCGACGGTTCCGTTCCCCTTGATGTCAATCCCTTCATATAACTGCTGTGCAAGCCTCATCGTCTTCTGAGTAGAGAAATTAAGCGTTTTTGCCGCTTCCTGCTGCAGTGTACTCGTGGTAAACGGCAGCGGAGCCTTTTTGACGCGCTCGCCCTTTTTAACCTCGGCCACACGATACGATACATCTTTGAGCTGTCTCTGGATCTCTTCCAGTTCCTCTTTCGAGTTAATCGCAATTTTCTCTTTTTCTTTTCCATAAAACCTGGCTGTCAATGGTTTTTTAGCGCCGGCGACCTGAAACTGGGCGTCCATGCTCCAGTACTCCTGAGGGATGAACACATTGATCTCATCTTCACGGTCCCCGATAATACGCAGTGCAACAGACTGGACACGGCCCGCACTCAGTCCGCGTTTGATCTTTGCCCAGAGCAGCGGACTGATACGATACCCCACCATGCGGTCGAGCACACGTCTCGCCTGCTGCGCATCCACAAGTTTCATATCGATATCTCTCGCATGTTTGATGGACTCTTTAACAGCTGACTTTGTTATCTCATTAAAAGTGATCCTGCGCATTTTCTGATCTTCCAGCTTCAATGCCTTGGACAGATGCCAGGAGATAGCTTCCCCCTCGCGGTCGGGGTCAGTCGCCAGATATACTTTATCGGCTTTTTTCGCTGCCTTGCGAAGACCGGCAAGAAGCTCCCCTTTTCCTCTGATCGTAATATATTTCGGTTCGTAATCATTTTCTATATCAATACCGAGCTGACTCTTCGGTAAATCTCTTACATGTCCAAATGAAGCAGCGACTTCATAATTCTGTCCCAGGAACTTCTTCACTGTTTTTACTTTCGCTGGTGATTCTACAATCACAAGATATTTTGCCACAACAGCCTCCTATATCATATATTTACTGTGAAAGTCCCGCCAAGCGGCGATTGCGGTAGTCCGAAGGACGGAGCAATCGACTTTCATTTATGGTGATGACGCCGTCAGCGGACATCACCGTTTACTTTGACATACCAATTTCGGAATGGCTCGGATATTCTCCCCGCGAGCTGCAGTTCCAACAAAATTCCCATCGTTTTTTCTGCTGAAAACGGCACTTCCTCTAAAATTGTATGCAAATCTTTCGGTTGTAAATCTACACAACTATACACCAAATCCAAATCTCTTGCAAGTCCTAATACTGTATTTTTCTCAGTACGCATGCGGTTTTCCTGCAAAACTCCAAATTGCTCAAGCAGCGTCCAGGGGCTGCAGGCAATGCCCGCTCCCTGTGCGATCAGTCTGTTACATCCGGCGCTTAAGGCGTCTGTGACTCTTCCGGGAACCGCGAATACATCCTTGCCCTGTTCCAGTGCAAAATCAGCCGTGATAAGGGAACCGCTCTTTTCCTTTGCCTCTATCACCAGTACAATATCCGCCAGGGCGCTGATAATCCGGTTTCTCATGGGGAAGTGTCTCCGAAGGGGTTTTGTACCCTGCGGGAATTCCGATATCAGTCCCCCTGTCTTCGGTATCGTTTCATATATGTGCCGATTGCAGGCCGGATAACAGATATCGATTCCGCATCCAAGCACGGCGTAAGTTGGTCCGCCCGCTTCCAGCGCTCCGCCGTGTGCACTCCCGTCCACCCCCTGCGCCATTCCGCTGATAACAGACACTCCATGAGCGGACAGCACACGCGCGAACTCCTGTGCCTGAATCCTACCATACTGGCTGCACATCCTTGCCCCCACAATCGCCACAGCCGGCTCGCGGCCCGGAAGCTCCCCTCTTACAAAAAGTTCCCTGGGCATCCCGCTGTATTCCGTCAGTCTTTCGGGATACCCCGGCTTTCCTCTTTGCACACGGCGAACCTCATCTTTCACTTTCGTATCCTCCTGACTTTTCATCCAGACTCCGGTAACAGACAGCCTCACTGATATGCTTTTTTCTTATAACCCCGCTTTCCTCGAGGTCAGCCGCAGTTCTCGCTACCTTTATAATTTGATGATATGCTCTTACACTCAGCCTCATACATTGAAATGCCTGTCCCAGAAGTATTTCTGCCTCCTCATCCACGGGACAGAACCGGCGGATCCCCTCCGCATCCAGCTGTGCGTTGAACCGGATCTTACTGTTCTGATACCGCTTTTTCTGGATCTCATGGACGCGCATGACTTCCCGGCGCATCCCGGCAGAGCCAAGGCATGACCCGTCCCCCTTCAGATCGCGGTACGATACCAGCGGCACTTCCGCACACAGATCAATCCGTTCCATCAGCGGCTTGCTGATCCTGCTTCTGTATCTGTGAATCTCCGATTCCGTACAGCTGCAGCGGTTCAAGTCCGGATAGCAGCCGCACGGACAGGGATTCATCGCTGCAAGCAGAAGAAAGGACGCCGGGAACCGGAAGGTTCCATTCAGCCTGGCGATCGTGATCTCCCGCTCCTCGAGGGGCTGACGCAGAATTTCAATGCTTTTTCTCGGCATTTCCGCCAGCTCATCGAGAAACAGCACGCCGTGATGTGCAAGCGTCACTTCCCCCGGAGTCGGAATCCTTCCGCCCCCCGCGAGGGCCTGTGGGGATACCGTATGATGCGGCGCCCGAAACGGACGCTTCTGCACGATCCCTCCCTCGGGCAGGGTGCCTGCAATGCTGTGAATCTTCATCACCTCCAGACTCTCCTCCCTGCTCATCGGAGGAAGTATGGACGGCATCCTTTTTGCGATCATCGTTTTACCGGAACCGGGCTGTCCGCAGAGGAGCAGATTATGAAAGCCGGATGCCGCCAGCAGAACAGCTCGTTTCACCTCTTCCTGACCGCTGATCTGCGCATAATCGAGTTCCTCGTATGGCTCCTCCTGCATTTCCCGGAAGTTTTTGCCCTGTGCAGGCAAGGTCCCGTAACAGGCAAATGCGAGAAATTCCTCCAGACTGGAAAGCCCGATGACCCGGATACCCTCCACGATGCTTCCCTCCGCCTGATTCACAGCCGGAACAAGGCAGGTATGGCATCCCTCTTTTTTTGCGCTGAGCACCGCGGGCAGAATCCCGTTCGCCCCCCGGATACAGCCATCCAGTCCCAGTTCGCCCATCACCAAAACTCCCTGCATCGAATCCGGGGGGATTCTTCCGACGGCAAGCAATATTGCAGCTGCCACCGGCAGATCAAAGCCATTCCCTTCTTTTCTCAAATCTGCCGGTGCGAGATTGATCGTGACACGCTTCGGCGGGATCATGAGGCCTGCATTTCTAAGCGCCGTGCGGACTCGTTCCTGCGCCTCTTTGACCTGTGCAGTTGCGTATCCTACAATGGAAAAGCAAGGAAGCCCGCTGCTGACATCAGCCTCCACATATACTTTCCGAGCCTCCACGCCCCAGATCGCAGCCGATATTACGCTACTGAACATAGACGTTCCTCCTAAATTGTAACATGTAATGGGATCATCATGCCGGAACCGGCAGATTCAGAATTATTGATAGTTGGATTTTATCATACTGCCTGTCAAATTGCAACCGAAAACAGGTGGAAAAGCACGAAAAGCCTTTTCGCGACATAAGATAAAATAAATCCTTTCGAGGTGCTGTTTTTGAAAACATTTCAAAAGCCACTGACTATTGAGGAGGAACGACAATATTTCCAAAAATACAAACAGGGCGACATGGATGCTAAAAACATCCTGATCGAGCGCAACCTGCGGCTGGTTGCACATATTGTCAAAAAATACCAGGGAACAGACACCGACACGGATGATCTGATCTCCATCGGTACGATTGGCCTGATCAAAGCCATTTCCACGTTCGACAGCGATAAGGGGAACCGGCTTGCTACATACGCAGCACGTTGTATAGAAAATGAGCTTCTCATGATGTTCAGGGGCAAAAAAAAGACCTCCAGGGAGGTCTCTCTTTATGAACCGATCGGTACTGACAAGGAGGGGAATGAAATTCATCTCCTCGACATTATAGAAAGCGGCAGCGCTGACGCAGCCGATACCTGCGCATTGAAAGAAGATATCGCAAAACTCTATGCACTGATGGAATCAGCCCTGTCCGAGCAGGAATACTTTGTCCTGAAACTCCGCTACGGTCTGTACGGTGAGTCGGAATACACACAGAAAAAGATAGCAGAGAAGATGGGAATCAGCCGCTCTTATGTTTCCCGCATCGAAAAAAATGCCCTGCTAAAGCTCAGACGCTGCTTCCTGTCTCCTTAGGATATCGTAGCGTTCAAGCCCGCTTCCGACATCGATCCATAAGCTTTGCTGAGGATGGGGTGCACTTTCCATCGCATTGCCCTCCTCATCAAAGATGCCCCGGACCGTTACCCGCAGATTCCTGCCATCCGGCTTCATCACCTCTATCATTTCACCGACCGAAAATTTATTCCGCTGGGAAATGTGGAACTGTCCGCATTCATTCTGATCCCCGATGATTCCCAGGTAAGTGTATTCTTTTACATAAGTATTGTTGTCATAAATCTGAGCGGACTCATCCGGCTTACCGAAGAAAAAACCGGTGGTAAACTGCCGGTAAGTGCAGCTTACGATCTGATCCCGGTACCCGTCCATATTCGATTCATATAATCCGGGGTCCTTCAGATAATCGTCGATTGCCCTGCGGTATGTCCGCGCCACAGTGGCAACATACAGCGCAGTCTTCATCCTGCCCTCTATTTTGAAACTGTCGATACCCGATTCGATCAGTTCAGGAATATGTTCAATCATACATAGGTCCCTGGAATTAAAAATATACGTTCCGCGTTCATTTTCGTAGACGGGCAGATATTCTCCCGGCCGCTGCTCTTCCACCACATAGTATTTCCACCGGCAGGGGTGTGTGCATGCTCCCTGATTCGCATCTCTGCCGGTAAAATAATTGCTGAGCAGGCAGCGCCCTGAGTAGGAGATGCACATCGCTCCGTGTACAAAAGTCTCAATCTCCATATCTTCCGGAATATTCCCGCGGATTTCCCTGATCTCCTCAAGCGACAGCTCGCGGGCGGATACGACGCGCTTCGCACCGAGTTCATGCCAGAACCGGTATGTCCCGTAATTCGTATTATTCGCCTGTGTACTGATATGACGCTCAATTTCCGGACAAACCTCTTTTGCAATCATAAAAACGGCTGGATCTGCAATGATCAAACCGTCCGGCGCAAGTTCTTTCAGTTCTTCAAAATACCTGCGCACACCCGGCAGGTCCTCATTATGTGCAAGGATATTTGCAGTCACATAGATTTTTACGCCATGCTCATGCGCAAATGCAATTCCTTCCCGCATATCCTCCATGGAAAAATTCCTGGCTTTCGCCCGAAGGCCGAAGGCCTCACCGCCGATATAAACGGCGTCGGCCCCGAATACCACAGCCACTTTTAATACCTCAAGGCTGCTGGCAGGCACCAGCAATTCCGGTTTTCTCATCATCGGTCCCCTTTCGCACACTGACTGTCACACCATCTCCCAGCGGCAGTACAGCAGTCGACAGCTCTGCCCGGTGTTTCAACTCATACAGATATTC
This sequence comes from Ruminococcus gauvreauii, assembly GCF_025151995.1. NCBI lineage: Bacteria > Bacillati > Bacillota > Clostridia > Eubacteriales > Oscillospiraceae > Ruminococcus > Ruminococcus gauvreauii. Next base: position 3,449,356 of record NZ_CP102290.1, on the reverse strand, counting down.
TCTCATACGTTTATGAATGGTACGGTTGCGTCTCTCGACTGCAAAACGTGATTCGATAATATCGCCATCCTGCAGTACATTATCCGAGACAAGCAGCGCTCCCGGCGCCATCAGACGCAGGATCTGCGGCAGGAAATGAAGATACTGGCCCTTTGCCGCATCCATGAAGATGAAGTCAAAAGGGCCATCCAGTGTCTCTAAAATCTCTGCTGCATCCCCCGGTATCAGGGTGATGCAGTCCTCCCGCCCGGCGCGCAGAAAATTTTCACGCGCCAGCGGAATTCTTTTTTCATAGTTTTCAATCGTTGTGATATGGCATCTTACCGGATTATACTCGCACATCAACAGCGCAGAAAATCCGACGGCAGTCCCCACTTCAAGGATCCGTGCAGGTCTCTTCAGGGCGAGCAGCACTTTCAGGAAACTCTGCATCTCCCTTCTGACCACAGGCACCAGGTCCAGGCGCGCCTGACGCTCCAGCATTTCCAGAAAAGGGGTGTTGCCGGTATCCAGCGAATTGATATATGTCGTCATTCTCTCATCCACGATCATTCTTCGCTTTCCTCCTCTTCTGCAGACATGATCTCAATCATCTCATCCGGTGTCTGCGCAGTACTGAGCGTATACCGGCCTGTCTTTATCTTACCGCGGTAATCCGAAAGCTGCTCCTGCACCCAGAAGATCACCGGATCTTCGATCAGTCCCTTGCTCTCCAGGAGTTTCCCGATCTGATATACGGACATACCCTCCTGAACAATGACTTCCACCTCTTTTGCCCTCGCCTCGGATGTCATAGGCTCCTGGTCAAAGACAGCGTATCCGAAACTGTATGCAGTTTTCCCGAGCAGAGCGATTGCTACAAACACAAGTACCCAGATCAAAACACGGATCGTTTTTCCTGCTTTTTTGACCGCAGACTGAGGTCCTGCATTTTGCTTCTTCTTTTTTGCCATGCCTTCTCCTGTCTCCTGGATTCTACAGCTCTGGGATCTGTACATCGATCGCCATATTGATCATATCCTCTGTTGATTTCAGAAGCTTGCACAGCTCGTACTCTGCATCCAGAAAGGCATTGACTTCCGGAATTCTTCGAAGTTCTCTGTGCTCTCTTTCTATTTTATCTGTTTCATCATACAAATCCACTTCATCCAATTCATTATACATACGGAACGTACGTGCGCGAAATTCGTCAAGCCTTCCCTTTACCTCCGGCTGCCGCACAACTTTCTCCAGGCTGTCCTCAAACGTCTTATAATATTCGCTGTCTTTGATTGTCTGAATCAATTCATATGTTTTCTGCTCGATCGCATTCATGGTACTTTACGCCTCCATTATTATCGGAAGAATCATCGGACGTCTCTTTGTTCTCTTCCATACAAATTCACTCAACCCGTCTTTAATGACAGTTTTTATTTTTCCCCAGTCAGAGACCTGTTTCGCGAGGCAGCCATCCAGTGCGTCCTCCACTACAACTCTGGCTTCGCCCATCAGGTCTTCCGACTCCCGTACATATACAAATCCGCGTGATACAATGTCCGGACCGGCCAGCAGCTGGTTGCTGAATTTCTCCAGCGTAAGCACTACGATGATGATCCCGTCCTCCGCCAGGTGCTGGCGGTCACGAAGCACGATGTTCCCGACGTCCCCTACACCGAGCCCGTCTACGAGAATTGCACCCGTATGCACTTTTCCCACAATCTGTGCCTGCTCCTGACCCATCTCCATGACTTCACCGGATCTCATAATAAATACATTTTCTTTGGGCAGTCCAATGTTACGGGCTATCTGTGCATGTGCCTTCAGATGCCGATATTCACCATGCACCGGAATCGCGTATTTGGGCCTTACGAGGGAATAGATCAGTTTAATCTCCTCCTGACAGGCATGCCCGGATACGTGCGCATCCTGGAATATAACGTCAGCCCCTTTCGCAGAAAGCTCATTGATCACCTTTGACACCGCTTTTTCATTTCCCGGAATCGGGTTGGAGCTGAAAATAATTGTATCGTTCGGTTTGATTGTAACTTTTCTGTGAATATCCGCCGCCATTCTGGAGAGAGCCGCCATGGACTCACCCTGGCTTCCCGTCGTTATGAGCACCATCTGTTCATCCGGATAGTTCTTCATCTTGTCAATATCAATTAAGGTTTTATCCGGGATATTCAGATATCCCAGTTCCGAGGCGGTCGAGATGACATTTACCATGCTCCGCCCTTCCACAACAACCTTGCGTCCGTATTTATATGCAGAGTTGATGATCTGCTGTACACGGTCAACATTTGAAGCAAATGTTGCAATGATAATCCGCGTATTTTTGTGTTCGGCAAATATATTATCAAATGTTTTTCCAACGGTGCGTTCTGACATGGTAAACCCGGGGCGTTCCGCGTTCGTACTGTCGCACATCAGGGCCAGCACACCCTTTTTTCCAATCTCCGCAAAGCGCTGAAGATCGATTGCATCGCCGAAAACAGGCGTATAATCCACTTTAAAGTCTCCTGTATGAATAACGATTCCTGCCGGTGAATAGATAGCCAGGGCAGAAGCGTCTGCAATACTGTGGTTTGTTTTAATAAATTCGATACGGAAGCAGCCAAGGTTGATTGACTGGCCATGTTTTACGGTTTTTCTTTTGGTAGTTCGAAGAAGATTGTGTTCCTTTAGTTTATTTTCAATTAATCCCTGCGTCAGTTTCGTCGCATAGATCGGTGCATTTAATTGTTTCAGCACATAAGGAAGCGCACCGATATGGTCCTCATGTCCATGTGTGATGACAAAGCCTTTTACTTTGTCCGCGTTGTCTTTCAGATAAGTCACATCCGGGATCACCAGGTCAATGCCCAGCATATCGTCTTCCGGAAATGACAGCCCGCAGTCCACGACAACAATACTGTCTTCACACTCAAAGGCAGTAATATTCATTCCAATCTGCTCCAGGCCGCCCAGCGGAATGATTTTCAATTTTGAATTATTAATTTTTTTCAAGAGTACCTCCACTCACTAATTTATATTTCTTATTCCAATTCGATGTCCACGTCCTCTAACATGTCCGCAAACAGACGTGATATCGTCTCCAGTTCCAGATCGTCTTCTACCATCACATATCTGGAATCCTGATCTGTATCTTCGGATAGGTCTTTCAGAATATAAGCACATGCCTCATCATCCAGAGATTCTGTCACCAGCAGGTAATTACATCCGTTCATCCTTGTCTGTTCTTCTACGTAAAATTCTGTTTCCGTTCCGTCTTCTTCTAAAAATATAATTTTTTCCATACCGTTTACCTTTTCCAAATGAATTACAGACTGTCGAGATAGTTCTGAAGAATCAGAACCGCAGCCAGTTCATCCACGCGTTCCTTGCGGTGCTCCCGCCGTACGCCTCCTTCCATCAGTACGCGCTCTGCCGCAACTGTCGTCAGCCGTTCATCCCACATGACAACGTCCAGACCTGTCCGTCTTTTTAAAGTCTGCTGAAACTCCAAAGACATGGCAGCCCTGTCCCCTATCGTGTTATTCATATTTTTGGGGAAACCAAGCACGATTTTTTCAACCTGGTATTCCCTTATCAGTTCCTCAATCCGTGCCAGTGTCTGACGCAGTTTGTTCTCAGATTTCCGCCAGATCGTCTCAACGCCCTGCGCAGTGATTCCGAGAGGATCGCTGACAGCCACCCCTACAGTTTTGGATCCATAATCAAGTCCCATTATACGCATGAAATCAGTCTCTCTTCCAGGATTGATTCTCGATATAGGCTTTTAACAGCTCTTCTACCAGTTCATCCCGTTCTACTTTCATGATCATGCTTCGCGCGCCTTTATAACTCGTAATGTAAGTCGGATCGCCGGACATGATATAGCCCACAATCTGATTGACCGGGTTATATCCCTTTTCAGCCATCGCGTTATACACGAGATCAAGCACGTCCTTTACCTGTATTTCCGGTTCTGTTTTCACTTTAAAATACTGTGTATTACTAATATTTGCCATTTTTTCACGCCCTTAATTTTGATATCTATCTTATTTTAATACAAAATCTCCAAAAATACAATGAAGAATTTATGAAGATTTCTCACGACACGGAAACAGCCAGCAGTATCTCATCTTCCAGCAGCCGGCAGATCCTTACCAAAACCAACGTGTTTCTCGGGTTTCCCGGAAGCCTGACTGCCGCCTTCAGGTATTGCGGTGTGTAGCCCACCCAGTAGCTTTCCCCATCGATCGCAGCCTGTTCTTCTATCAGGATTTCCAATGTCTGTCCCAGAAACTGTTCCATGTAAGCCTTCTTTTTCTCTTTGCCCATCTGAATCATAATATTGCTGCGAAGCGTTTTGTCCGCGTCAGAAACCTGATGTTCCATATCAGCCGCCTTTGTGCCTTCCCGTCTGGAATATTTGAAAATATGCGTCTCGTAAAATGAGATGCCCTCCACAAATTTTCGGGATTCCTCAAATTCCTCAGGCGTTTCACCCGGAAATCCTACGATCACATCCGTCGTCAGCGCGGGGGCCCTGAAATGTCTGCGCAGCAAGGCACATTTTCTCTGGTATTCTTTGGCGTCGTATCTTCTGTTCATCCTCTTTAATGTCCCGTCACACCCGCTCTGCAGAGACAGATGGAAATGCGGACAGACTTTTGGCAGAGCGGCAAGTGCCGCTGCAAATTCTTCTGTGACGATCCCCGGTTCCAGCGAACCCAGACGTATGCGCTCGATACCGCTTATTCGATGAACCGCCTGGATCAGATCAGGCAGACCGCCCTCCTGAAGGTCGGCGCCGTAAGAGCTCAGGTGAATGCCTGTCAGTACAATCTCCCTGCAGCCGGCTTCCGCAAGGCGCCGCACTTCACTCAGGACATCTTCTTTATGACGGCTTCTGACTCTGCCTCTTGCATAAGGGATAATACAGTACGTACAGAATTGATTGCAGCCGTCCTGAACCTTGATATAGGCCCTCGTATGTTCCGTCATGTGCGATACGTAAAGTTCCTCATATTCTTTTGTATGATTGATATCGATCACACTATTCCTGTTTTCCAGTTTTTTCTCATGTTCTTTTAGAATATTAATCAGGTCTTTCTTCTTATTATTCCCAATTATAATATCAATCGACGCATCTTTTTCTATTTTTTCTTTTCCCGCCTGAACGTAACAGCCGGCCGCGACAACCAGCGCATCAGGATTCATCTTTTTGGCTTTGTGAATCATCTGGCGGGATTTCCTGTCTGCGATATTTGTCACCGTGCAGGTATTGATGATGTAGATATCCGCACCCGGTGCAAAATCTACGATTTCATACCCGTTCTCCTGCAGAAGCTGCTGCATTGCCTCCGTCTCATACGCATTCACTTTACAGCCCAGGTTATGCAGTGCCGCTTTTTTACCCACGTTTTACCTCCGTTTTATGTGTTTGCCCTTGACTTTCCCATCCATAAAATGTAAGATGTTCATATCATCATTAATAAATTAAGGGAGGGAACATTATTATGAAAAAAGTTCAGATTTCTTTAAACTCCATCGATAAAGTAAAATCCTTTGTAAATGAAATCTCCAAATTTGATTTTGACTTCGATCTCGTCTCCGGAAGGTATGTCATCGACGCAAAATCCATCATGGGAATCTTCAGCCTGGATCTTGCAAAACCGATCAACCTGAACATCCACGCCGAAGGCGACGCTCTGGAAGAAGTATTAAAGAGCCTGGAACCATATATTCTCTAAGATCATCAAAGGCTTCGCATTCAGCAAAGCCTTTTCTTTTTTGCTGTCTCAGGAGACTGTTACCGCATCCGCGGTGTTAACCGCCGTCTCCAGCATTTCCTCTATTTTTTCCTGCAGTTTTACTTCAGATCGTTTGATCGCATTCAGATTCGGTTTCGTCACCGGATGCTTTGCCACAAATATCGTGCAGCAGTCCTCGAACGGCTGAATCGATGTCTCATACGTATCAATCTTCAGAGCCACATCCACGATCTCCTGTTTATCAAATCCGATCACAGGCCGAAATACCGGCATCGTACATACTTCATTGGTGGCTGCCAGGCTCTGAATGGTCTGGCTGGCAACCTGTCCGATGCTCTCACCTGTGATCAGGCCCAGACATCCCGTCTCTTTCCCGATACGCTCTGCAATCTTCATCATATAGCGGCGCATAATGATCGTAAGTTCATCGTGCGGACACTGATCATAGATATACAGCTGTATTTCCGTGAAATTGACGATATGCAGCCGGATGGGTCCGCTGTAGCGCGACACCAGTCTCGCGAGATCGATAACCTTCTGTTTCGCGCGCTCACTCGTATACGGCGGAGCATGAAAATAGACGGCCTCAATCTGAACCCCCCGCTTTGCTATCATATATCCTGCGACAGGGCTGTCAATTCCCCCGGAGAGAAGCAGCATCGCTTTTCCGTTCGTCCCAACCGGCATTCCTCCGGGTCCCGGAATGATATCAGAATAGATATAAATCCTGTTTCGTATCTCCACATTGAGCATGATATCCGGCTTGTGTACATCCACTTTCAGTTCCGGAAATGCATCCAGCAGTCTTCCGCCAAGCTCGCTGTTTGCTTCCATGGAACTCATGGGATATGATTTCTTCGCGCGTCTGACATTCACTTTAAATGTCCGGTTCTTATCCGGATACTGACAGTCCATGTACGCGGTGACATCCTGTGCCAGTTTTTCGAACCCTTCATCCTCTGCGATGACGACCGGACATATGCCGGAGATCCCGAACACACGCTTCAGCGCCCCCACAGTCTCATCGAAATCAAACGCGCTCCCGGCAATGACATAGATCCTGCCCTGCTCCCTCGTCACATCAAATTCCCCTTCGACGGGCTTTAAGGCAAACCGAATCTGCCTCACCAGCGCATCCTCGAACAGATATCTGTTCTTTCCTTTAATCCCGATCTCGGCATATTTTATCAAAAATGCTGTAAACATACTATTTTCTCCTTCTAACGTCTCATATACCGCCGCAGCATCGGCAGCAGCCCTTCGAGAACTTCCAGTGTATATGTGATCTCCTCCGGTGTCGTCTCCTCTGAAAAGCTGAAGCGAACCGCAGACTCCATTTCCCCCGCACCGGCGCCGATAGCTGACAGCGTCGGGCTCTTGCTCTTTTTATGCGTGGAGCACGCCGACCCAGCCGACACATAGATTCCTTTTTCTTCGAGTGCGTGCAGAAGTACTTCACTGCGCACGCCCATAAAAGATGCGTTGACAATATGCGGAGCCCCGTCATATACAGCCATTCCATGTATCACGACATCTTCCATGCCGTTCAGGCCATCCGTGAGCTGATGCTTCAGGCGGTACATATATTCCGCATGCTCTTCGAGTTCACGGCAGCACATCTCTGCCGCACATCCCAATCCGGCGATCCCCGGCACATTATCTGTCCCGGAACGCATGCCATTCTGCTGGCCGCCTCCGTGGATAACCGGATGAAGTTTTACCTTGTTTCTCACATACAGAAACCCGACGCCCTTCGGACCGTGAATCTTATGACCGCTGACCGACAGCAGATCGATTCCCATACGTTCCGGCCAGATCCGGTATTTCCCGTACGCCTGAATCGCATCCACGTGATAGGCTACCTCGGGATACTGTTCTTTCAGGAATGCCCCGATGGCCTCCACCGGCTGTACGGAACCGATCTCATTATTGACGTACATGGTGGACACAAGAATCGTATCCTCCCGCACTGCCTCCCTGAGATCATCCATTGATATACAGCCATGACTGTCTGACGGCAGTCTTGTCACCTCATACCCCTGGTCCTCGAGAAATGATGCCGGAGCCGAGACCGCCGGATGCTCGATATCCGTTATGATGATATGCCTGCCGCGTCTCTTATTGGCTTCTGCCGTTCCGATCAGCGCCCAGTTATCTGATTCTGTCCCGCCTGACGTAAAATAAATTTCCTTCTCAGACACCTTCAATGTCGCTGCGATCTGTGATGCCGCCTCTTTGACGTACCGCTCCGCCTCCATACCCTTTAAATGCATGGAAGACGGATTGCCAAAATCCTCATACATTGTGCGGCTGACAATCTCACACACTTCGCGGTAACACCGCGTGGTCGCCGAATTATCCAAATAAGCTTCCATCTTCTATCTCTATTCCTCCAATAAAAACATCAGGATTGACAGAGTTGTCATTCCCGCTGTCTCCGTTCTTAAAATTCTCTTTCCCAGCGTGATGAGCTCCATCCCGCTCTTGCGGGCAAGCTCTGCCTCTTCCCCGGCAAATCCTCCCTCAGGTCCGATAAAGACCGCGACAGACTGCCCTTTTCGGATACCCGCCAGCAGTTCTTTGGTCTCCTTCATGCCGCCTGCCATCTCATACGGCATTAATCTGACGTCACAGTCCGCTGCATATGCAACAGCCTCCTCAAACGTCATCACCGGTCTTACCTCCGGAACGATCATCCGTCCCGCCTGCTTTGCGGCGCTCTCCGAAATGCTGTTCCAGCGCTTTCTTCTGTTCTCCTCTTTCTTCTGGTCCAGCCTGACCACGCAGCGCTTCATTGCCACAGGAATAATCTGATAAACCCCGAGTTCAACAGCCTTCTGGACGATGGTATCCATCTTGTCACTTTTGGGGAGTCCCTGAAAGAGGTAGATGCGCGATCCAAGCTCCAGGTTTTCCTCCTGCAAATACTGTACTTCGAGCAGCACCTCGCCCTCAGGAAACTCCAGAATACCGCAGTGATATTCCACCTTTCCCCCGTCAGAGACACATACCTCATCTCCCGGTTTCAGCCGCAGTACATTCCTGATATGGTTCACATCCCCGCCGGTGATATGAACTTTATGATCTCTGATCTGATTCTCATTCACAAAAAACCGATACATATCCGCTCCTACCGTTTCCGCGCTGTCACAGACACCCACTCTCCCTGATACGTCACTTCCTCCACGGTAAGTCCCGCATGCGACACTGCATCTCTGACAACACTTTCCTTTTCAGCAAGGATCCCCGATGTAATATAGATTCCGCCCGGTTTCATCTGCTTCACGATCACAGGTGTCAGCATAACCAGCACATCCGCCAGGATATTGGCTACCACAATATCATATTTCTCATAACCGACCGCATCCTGCGTCTCTTTGTTGTCAATGATGTTTCCGATCATCATGGTGAATGCGTCCCTGTCGATATCATTTGCCGCCTTGTTCTCCTCAACCGCCGGAACGGCGCAGACATCCAGATCCGTCCCTACCGCATGGCGTGCACCCAGTTTCAGCGCCACGATCGACAGAATCCCGCTGCCGGTTCCTACATCCAGCAATTCTGTTGTCGGAGTCACATATTTTTTCAGCTGGCGGATACAGAGCTGAGTTGTCTCATGCATGCCGGTGCCGAACGCCGTGCCCGGGTCAATGTGGATGATCATTTTCCCCTTATCCTCTTCCTTTACCTCTTCCCAGGACGGGATGATCAGGATATCATCCACATAAAACTGGCGAAAGTACTCTTTCCAGTTATTGATCCAGTCCTTGTCCTCTGTCTGGGATTCCACAATCGTCGCCTCGCCGATATCCATAAACAGCCGCAGCTCGTCGAGCGCCTCCCTGACATCTGCCAGGATACTCTCCTTATCTTCCTCTTCATCCAGATAGAAATTCAGATATGCAATCCCGTCATCCGCCGGCATGTCCGGCAGGATATCCACAAACATCTGCTGTTTGTCCGACTCGGTAAGCGGCTGCCTGTCCTCAATTTCTACGCCCTGAATCCCAACCTCCGCCAGAGTTGAAATAACGATATCTTCCGCTTCCGTCCTCGTCTTCAGTGTGAATTTATTCCATCTCATACTCTATTCTCCTTTTTCGATGATATGGTTGCTCAGATAAAGCCGGCAGAGAGTGTCACGCTGAAAATCGACAGCAGCGTAGTCAGAATGATCCCTCTCGCCAGTAGTTTTGTGTCCGCATTATATTCCTGTGCCAGCATCAGAGGCATGTTTGCCACCGGAAATGCCAGACAGAATACTGTGATTTCCCGTATCAGATCATTTGCGATCAGCGGTTTCAGCGCCACAGCCGCGGCAGCCGGAATCAGAAAAAACCGGATGGCAGCAAAAAGGTACAGCTTTTTGTCCCCAAATACTTCTTTTGCCGACATGTTCGCAATCGATCCCCCCAAAACCAGCATTGACAAAAATGTGGTGCAGCCTCCGATATAGGAAACGCTGTCGGAAATCACCTGATGAACCGGAGGGTCCAGCAGGAAAATAATCACCGTCAGCATACCCGATATGGTACCGACATTGATCATGCGCCTCCACTGGAATCCACCGCCCTGAACATCCGATGTTATCAGCTGCATTCCATGCGTATAGATCAGAATATTAAACATCAGAATAAACACCGACAGGTAGATGAGGGCGGAACTGCCCAGAACCGCAGACACAAGCGGAATTCCGATAAAGCCGATGTTGCCGTAAACTGTCATCATACTGTAAAACTTCTGTTCCGGTTTTGAGACCCGCAAAATGCGCGGCAGAAGCCATCCCAGCACCAGAAGAACCGCATACATGACCACTGCAGCCAAGACGGCCGTCAGAAGGTCCTGGCCGGTTGTTCCCGCATGATCACCAAATGCACTGCCGATCATGATCGCGGGGTTACACACATTGGTGATCAATCCCGAGAGATCCTTCGAAGCCGTATGCGAAAAGCGGCCGGAGCGGAACATGAAAAAACCGACCGCAATCAAAATAAAAACAACCAGCATCTGCTGGAACACAATCCATGTACTCATCATAAGCTTTGCTCCTGTCACTTACCATATCATACACGAAAAGAAAAAAAACCGCAATACCGTTATGAAACACAGATTTGTCCAAAACGGAATTGCAGTTTTTCAATTGGCTGTCAGTCCTCAAATGTCTCTTTGAGTTTATCCATAAAGCTTTTCTTCTTTTCTGTATTTTTGGCATGTGCCGGAGCCGGAGAATTACCGCACGCCGCATCAAACTGGCGCAGCGCCTCTTTGGCCTCCTCGTTCAGTTTGGTCGGCACCTGTACGACCAGAGTCACATAATGATCCCCTCGAATGCTCTTATTGCGCAGGGAAGGAACGCCTTTTCCCTTCAGCCGTATCTTCGTATCCGTCTGTGTCCCGGGCTTCACCGTATACATCACGTCACCGTCCACAGTACTGATCTTCACATCGCCGCCCAGCGCCGCCTGTGCATATGTGATCGGCGCAGTGGAGAATATATTCATGTCCTGCCTCTGGAAGATCGGATGCCGTGCAACCTGAACCTCTACCAGCAGATCTCCGCGCGGACCGCCGTTTTTCCCCGGTTCGCCCTTTTCGCGGATGCGGATACTCTGTCCGTCATCAATGCCGGCCGGCACGGTAACTTTGATCTTCTTGCGGTTCGTGTTATACCCTGTACCGCGGCAGGAGGTACATTTCTCCTTGATCACCTTACCGGTTCCGTTACATTCCGGACATGTCTGCACATTTCTCACCATTCCAAACATGGACTGCTGCGTATACACGACCTGACCCTCACCATTACATTTCGGACATGTCTGCGGCTCTGTTCCGGGTTTGGCACCCGTACCATGGCACGTGTCACATTCATCTTTCAGATTGATCTCCAGCTCTTTTTCACATCCAAACACTGCCTCCTGGAATGTGATATGGATAACGGCGCGCAGATTCGCCCCCTTCATCGGGCCATTGTTTGCTCTCCTTCTGGAACCGCCTCCAAACAGATCCCCGAACAGATCCCCGAAAATATCTCCCATATCCTGACCGCTGAAATCAAAGCCGCCAAACCCGCCGAATCCGCCTCCTCCGGCGCCGCCTTCGAATGCTGCATGGCCGAACTGATCATACTGCTTCCTCTTCTCAGGATCGCTCAATACTCCATACGCTTCCGTCGCTTCCTTGAATTTCTTCTCAGCAGCCTCATCCCCCGGGTTCATATCCGGATGATACTGTTTTGCGAGTTTTCTATATGCTTTTTTTAAAGTGGCATCATCTGCACCACGGTCTACGCCCAGAACCTCATAGTAATCTCTCTTTTCTGCCATGATGTTCACCTTTCATTTTCGATTTTTAAGTACGCGTAACTGCAACTCACGAATACCTGCCGTATCCGTGAGTTGCCTTCGTCACTTACGCTTTTATTTTACACTTCTTTGTAATCAGCATCAACAACGTCATCCGAATCATATCCGGCTTCAGAACCCGCACCGGCTCCGGCACCGCCCATATTCGGGTCTGCACCTGCTGCTCCCTGTGTCTGCTCATACATTTTTGCAAACAGCTTCTGTGCACTCTGCATCAGTTTTTCCTGTGCCGCTTTGATTTCTGCAACCTGCGCTTCCGTGGTCTCTTCCGGTGTGGATTTAGCAAGAATTTCCTTCAGTGCTGCCAAATCAGCTTCCACCGCCGTCTTATCATTTGCATCGATCTTATCGCCTGCTTCTTCCAGTGCTTTTTCAGTCTGGAATACGAACGCATCCGCGTCATTGCGCGCATCAATCGCCTCTTTACGCTTTTTATCCTGTGCCTCGAATTCAGCTGCCTCTCTCACTGCCTTTTCAATATCGTCATCCGACATATTGGAACCTGCGGTGATCGTGATGTGCTGCTCCTTACCTGTTCCGAGGTCCTTAGCGGAAACATTTACGATACCGTTGGCATCGATGTCGAACGTAACTTCAATCTGCGGCACACCTCTTCTTGCAGGCGGGATTCCGTCCAGTCGGAACTGTCCAAGAGACTTATTGTCTTTCGCAAACTGTCTCTCTCCCTGAACCACGTTGATGTCAACGGCCGTCTGGTTATCTGCCGCCGTAGAGAAAATCTGGCTCTTTTTGGTCGGAATCGTTGTATTTCTTTCAATCAGCCTCGTTGCCACGCCGCCCATGGTCTCAATTGACAGGGAAAGCGGTGTTACATCCAGAAGAAGAATGTCGCCTGCGCCCGCATCACCTGCAAGTTTTCCGCCCTGTACGGAAGCACCCAGTGCCACACATTCATCCGGGTTCAGAGTCTTGCTCGGCTCATGTCCCGTCAGCTGTTTTACTTTATCCTGAACAGCCGGAATACGTGTGGAGCCGCCTACCAGAAGAACTTTACCCAGTTCGGATGCTGAGATGCCCGCATCTGAGAGTGCACGTTTTACCGGCTCTGCTGTTTTCTCTACCAGATCATGTGTCAGTTCATCAAATTTAGCCTTGGTCAGATTCATGTCAAAATGTTTCGGGCCATCAGCTGTTGCCGTGATGAACGGCAGGTTGATGTTCGTTGTCGTCGCGGAAGAAAGTTCTTTTTTCGCCTTCTCTGCTGCCTCTTTCAGTCTCTGCAACGCCATCTTATCATTTGACAGATCGACGCCTTCCTGTTTCTTAAATTCTGCGAGCATGTAGTCTGTGATCTTTGCGTCAAAGTCATCCCCGCCCAGTTTGTTGTTTCCGGCTGTAGAGAGAACCTCGATGACGCCGTCGCCGATCTCAATGATGGAAACATCGAAGGTACCGCCGCCAAGGTCATAAACCATGATTTTCTGCTCTTTTTCGTTATCCAGACCGTATGCCAGTGCTGCAGCTGTCGGCTCGTTGATGATACGTTTTACTTCGAGTCCTGCAATCTTTCCGGCATCTTTTGTTGCCTGGCGCTGAGCATCGTTAAAGTAAGCCGGCACCGTGATCACAGCTTCTGTCACTTTTTCACCAAGGTATGCCTCTGCGTCCGCTTTCATTTTCTGCAGGATCATAGCTGAAATTTCCTGCGGAGAATATTTTTTACCATCAATCGTCACACGGTAATCGCTTCCCATATGTCTTTTGATAGATGAAATTGTTTTGTCTGCATTTGTTACAGCCTGACGCTTTGCTGGTTCTCCGACCAGTCTCTCTCCGGTCTTTGTAAATGCCACAACAGATGGTGTTGTTCTTGCGCCTTCTGTATTCGCGATGACGGTCGGCTGACCGCCTTCCATTACAGCTACACAGCTGTTTGTTGTTCCAAGGTCAATACCAATAATTTTACTCATAATAATCTACCTCCTGGTTATGATTTCTATTTTATAGTTTTTGTGTTGTTTATTTAACATCCCTCAGCTAACTTCGCGTTCACTAAGCTGCTTTCGGCCGGTCAGTTTGCCACTTTTACCATGCTGTGTCTGACCACAAAGTCTTTATACAGATAACCCTTCTGGAATTCCTCGACGATGATGTTCTCACCGGCATCTTCGTCCTCCACATGCATCACTGCGTTGTGCAGGTCCGGGTTGAATTCCTGCCCGACTGCCTCGATCACCTTAACGCCCATCTCCTCCAGCGCCGTCATCAGCTGTCTGTAGATCTTATCCATGCCATCTACAAAGGGGTCTTCCTTCTGTTCATCCGGCACACTTGCGAGTCCGCGTTCAAAATTATCCACGATCGGAAGAATCTTTTCCACGATTTCTTTGGCTCCGATCACATACATGCTCGCTTTCTCTTTCTCCGTGCGTTTCCGGTAGTTATCGAATTCCGCCATCTGACGTTTCAGCTGATCTGTCAGCTCCTCGATTTTCTCATCCTTTTTGTCTTTCTTATCTTTCTTTTTCCCGAAGCGCTTCTTTGGCTCCGTCTCCTGCTGCTCTTTTTCGGCAGGTGCGCCGTCATCAGCCGCTTTCCCAGCCTCATCCTCTGAAGCTGCGTCCGCTTCCCGGGATTCTGCATCCTGTGTTTCTTCGTTCAGTGTTTCCTGGTTCTGCGCATCAGCCGTTTCTTCGGCATCCAGCGTTTCTTCCTTCTTTATATCTTCTGCCATTCTCATTCCACCCTTCTGACAGCCATGCTGCCGGCTGCTACTCTTTCTTAAATATCGAATCCAGCTGCGCTTTCAGCGTTTTCAGATTGTCTACTACGTTTTCATAATCCATCCGTTTCGGCCCGATAATACCTATCGTGCCCTTCATGCCTTCTCCCAATTCATACGTGGCCGTCACGACACTGCAGTCCTTCATCGTCTGAACGGGTGACTCGCTTCCTATATATACCTGAATTCCAGTATTCTCCATATCCTCATCTCCCACTGTCTCTTTGAGCATCTCAACCAGCTGTTCTTTCTCCTCAAATGCAGAGATCAGTTCACTGGCTTTGCTGCTGTCAGAAAGCTCCGGATATCTGAAGATATTGGTTGCCCCGCTGGTAAAAACCGGGAACTCCTCATCGGTACTGGAGATCGTTTCCTCAAGTCCATCCAGCACGCCGCTCACCACTGCGCTGTGAATGCCCGCCTGCTCTTTGAGCGTCTTGATCATACCAAGGCTGATCTCCTCGATCGTCAGGCCATTGAGCTGCGTGTTCAGCAGAAGATTCAGTTTGAGAATCGTCTCATCATCCATCGGTTCTTCCAGATTAATAATCTGATTTTTGACCATATTGCCTTCCACAACGATCACGGCCAGAATCTGATCCTCCCGCAATTTCGAAAGCTGAATAAATTTTACCTTCGTCCTGTGATAGGAAGGTCCGGTTATCAGAGTCGCATAGTTCGTATTGGTAGCGAGCATCTTCACCACCTGCTTCAGTACTTTTTCCATGCGGTCCGTCTTCTCGATCATGAGTTCTTTAATCTCTGATACTTCCTGATCTTTTTCTTTCATCATTTCATCGACATAAAGACGGTATCCTTTATCAGAAGGAATTCTCCCTGCCGATGTATGCGGTTGAACAATATATCCCAGGTCTTCCAGGTCAGACATTTCATTACGAATCGTCGCCGAGCTCAGATTTAAATCGGTATATTTTGAAATCGTCCGGGAGCCTACTGGTTCGCCTGTTTCCAGGTATGTCTGGATTATTGCTTTCAAAATCTTTTGTTTTCGTTCATCCAAACGTTCTTCCATACATAGCTCCTTTCTGATTTTTTGTTAGCACTCGTTTAGGTGGAGTGCTAACATCTAACGCTAATATACACCCAGCCTCTGCCTTTGTCAAGAGTCTGGGTGTACTTTTTTTGATTTTTTTGTTACTATTCACAGCTGATATGGAATTATTTTTTACCGTTCGGATACAGGATGACTTCCAGCGCGCTGCCGTTCTTCATCGCCTCATATCCGACCGCGAAGTCTTCCAGCGCCAGCCGGTGAGTAATCATCTTTTCCAGCTGCATATGGTCATGTTCCAGCAGCCTGATCGTATCATGCCACGAATAGCTTCCTATATAACTTCCGGTCACGGTAAGTTCTTTTCTGGTGATCATGCTCTGGCAGATCTCCTGCGTTCTGGCAAAATTCTGTCCGAACAGCAGAACTCTCCCTGAACACCGGACCCAGTCAAGCGCATCTTTGATGCAGCTGCCCACTGCGTCCACAACGATGTCCGCTCCAATAGCAGCAATCTGCGGAAGTTTCTCTGCCTCAGCCGGCAATACTACGATGTCTGCCCCTGCCTCTTTCGCCATCTTCCTGCGAAATTCACTCGGCTCAACCGCAATAACAGTCCCGGCTCCATTTTTCTTCAGCAGCTGAATGAAATACAGGCCGATCGGTCCCGCGCCGATCACCGCCACGGTCTCGCCCGGGATCATTCTCAGTTTATCCATGGCTCCCATCACGCAGTTCAGCGGCTCCGCAAAGATCGCGATGTCAAGCGGGAGTTCCGGGCCGATTACATACGCGGAATCATCCGGAATCACTGCATACTGGGCAAAAAACCCGTCGCCGTTCACGCCAAGACACCTCACGTGCTCACACATGTTGGCATGGCCGCTGCGGCAGTAATAACAATGCCCGCAGGGAATGTTATTGTCACACACGATCCTGTCTCCAACCGCAAATGACGTCACCTCACTGCCCGTACTGACAATCGTTCCCACCATCTCGTGTCCGAGCGTCGTACCCGGCGCCGCCGGATATCCCGGAGGATCACTTAAGATATGCATATCTGATCCGCAGATGCTGCAGGCATCTATTTTCACCAGCAGCTCATTCCCTCTCCTTATTTCAGGAACAGGTTTTTCCACAATCGCATACTTTCCGATTTCTTCTAATATAATGGCCTTCATATCTCAATACCTTTCTCCCCGGCTGTGCCCGGTCATCTAAGTTTGGTCTCCTCCGGCTGCACTGCATTATGCGTTTTCACTGCTGGCCTGTGCAAGACGGCGTTTCTTCTCGCTACTCTGCGTTCTGGTCACATCCACGAGTACTGCCAGGATAATCACGATACCGAGCACTACTTTCTGAACATCCTGAGAAGCTCCCAGCAGGTTCAGACCATTGTTGACAACCGCAATGATCAATGCGCCTACCAGTGTTCCTCCGACCGTTCCTTTTCCGCCGCTGAAGGATGCACCGCCGATTACGCACGCCGCAACCGCATCCATCTCATAGCCTTCACCTGCGAGCGGATAGGTGGATCCCACACGGCCTACCAGCACGATGGCTGCCAGCCCGCACATCAGTCCCGAAAGTGCATAAGTAGTCGTCAGTGTGAAGTCAACTTTGATCCCCGCAAGACGTGCCGCTTCCAGGTTGCCGCCCACCGAATAGATCTGACGCCCCATTGGTGTCTTATTTAAAAAGATACTGACAACCGCCACCACGGCAATGACCAGCAGAAAGCATACCGGGATACGGAAAATCGATGCGGAACCAACCCAGAGCACTGGTTTTGCGAATCCGGATACGGGCTTGGACTGTGTGATGATCAGCGTCACTCCGCGCAGCACCTGCATCATACCCAGTGTCGATACAAATGGATGCGGGAGATGTAATTTCGTGAATACGAGTCCGTTGATCAGACCGCACAGCGTACCCACCGCGATGGGCAGCACGATCATCAGAAACGAATTTTCAATTCCATGTAAATATAAAAATGTGATGATCCCCATGGAAAAACCGACGATCGAGCCCTGCGACAGATCAATTCCTCCTGTCAGCAGCACGAACAGCATGCCGAATGCAACCAGTGAGTTTACCGAAGTCTGCCTCATGATATTCAGGATATTGTTCATCGTCAGAAACTTGCTGGTCACAATGGACAGTACCACCGACAGCAGGATAACTGCCAGTATTGGTCCCCAGAGTGTGGAATGTTTCTTTTGTTTTTTATTCTTTGCAATGCTTTTACTCATGCTTGATCTTCCCTCCCCATGCGGCTTTCATAATATCTTCCTGATTAAAATACGTTTCTTTCCGATCGATCTCACCCATCACGCTTCCCGTCCTCATCACGATCACGCGGTCACACATGCCCAGTATCTCCGGCAGTTCCGATGAGATCATGATCACGCAGTTGCCTTCCCTGGCCAGCCGGTTCATCACATGGTACACCTCCAGCTTCGCCCCTACGTCAATTCCGCGGGTAGGCTCATCAAAGATAAAGATATGAGAGTCTGTGTTCAGCCATTTCCCGATGACTACCTTCTGCTGATTCCCCCCTGATAGATTGATGACCTGCGCTTCGATGGAAGGCGTCTTGATCTTCAGAGCATCCACCGTCGTCTCCGCCTGCTCCTTCACACCCCTGTCATTGATCAGCAGGTTCTTTGCAAACTTTCTCAGATTCACCAGGGATAAATTGCGGGACACCGACTCCTCCAGCACCAGTCCCTGGCCTTTGCGGTCTTCCGATACGTACGCCATCCCCAGTCCGATGGCATCGCGTGTGCCGCGGATATGTGCTTTCCTGCCGTTTACATAGATTTCCCCGCTGTCCGGCGGGTCAACACCGAACACACAGCGGAACACTTCCGTTCTGCCCGCTCCGACCAGACCGGAGAAACCCAGGATTTCACCCTTTTTAGCCGTAAAGCTTACGTCTTCAAAGGAACCGTAACGTGTCAGATTCCTGACTTCCAGCGCCACCTCCCCGGGGGTTGAAGTCTTCTCCGGATATATGTTGCTCATTGTCCTGCCGACCATATGCATGATCAGAGTATCTTTTGTCATCTCCGGTATCGGTGCCGTGATGATGTGCTCCGCATCCCGCATCACCGTCACCACATCACAGAGTTCAAACAGTTCCTCCAGCTTATGTGATACGAAAAGTATCGCAATTCCCTTTTTCTTCAGCACCCGGATCGTCTTAAAAAGCTCCTGCACCTCTTTCTCTCCCAGGCTTGACGTCGGTTCATCCAGTATCAGAACCTGAGCATCCAGCAGGATAGCCTTGCCGATCTCAATCATCTGCCTCTGTCCCATACCAAGCTCCGCACAGATCGTCTCCGGATCCACATCCTGGTTCATATCCTGCATAATCTCACGCACTCTTTTGTCCATATAAGCGTAATCCAGAAAGCGCTTTCCTTTTGTCACATAATTCCCCATGAACATGTTGTCTGTGACGGACAGCTCTGAGACGATATTTAATTCCTGATATACACAGGAAATTCCTTTTGCTTTAGCCTCATTCGGATTCTGAAATTTCACAGTCTCACCGCCGACTATGATCTCCCCTCCGTCAGGCTTATAGACACCGGTCAGCACCTTTATCAGCGTCGATTTTCCAGCGCCGTTTTCTCCAATCAGTCCATGTACTTCTCCCTTTTTCAGCTGAATGCTCATATTTTTGAGCGCCGTCACACCGGGAAAAAATTTCCTGATATCCTTCAATTCAACAACAACATCACTCACTGCAGATTTCACCCTCTCTCCCGGACCGTCATGACCGCAGCGGAGAAAAGGAAGCGGTTCAGAACTATCTCCATTCTTCCGCGCCTCCTCTTTCCTTTTTATCTTGTTTCCATCAACAGTCCTATATTAAAATCGTATATAGTTTTCATCAGAAGCCTTTAAAATCCTTGTAGTTTTCTGTCGTAATAAGGTCTGTGCCGACGTCGATAAAATGTTCTTTCGGCTCTTCCCCTTTTGTCAGGATATTCACTGCATTCTCTACCGCCTGATATCCGCAGTCATACGGGTGCATGCCCACAGTCATTGACATTTTTCCGTCTGCTATTGCGTCCAGTGCCACCTGGAATCCTCCGTATCCCATCATCTTCACGTTATCGATCATTCCGGCCTGCTCCAGCGCTGTGATAGCCCCAAGTCCCATGTCATCGGACGGAACCAGAACACCTTTAATATCATCTCCCTTAGAAGTGATAAAGTCTTCCATCGCTGCTGTCGTCTTTGCCGCCGTCCAGTCTGTGTACTGTGTGCCGAGCACTTCCATTCCATTTGCCTCACACGCCTCTGTCATGCCTTTCAGACGGTTTTCACCGTTTGCATCGCCCTGATTTCCGGCAATGATGATAACCCCGTCCCCTTTTTCCAGATAATCCTGGCAGAATTTCTCAGCGCCCTCATAGGATGCCGTATATTCATCCAACCCGATGGAACAGTCCGTGACATCATTCAGACCGCCGACTGAATCCACATCGATCACCACAACGCCCTCGTCCTTTGCATTCTGCAGCGCCTGTTTCACAACATCTGCTGAAATCGGATCGATAATGATAACATCCGCACCAAGAGACATAAAATCTTCAATCGCCTGCACCTGAGACTCCGCATTCTCCTGTGAATCTGCATAGACAACCGTCGGATCCGGCAGCCCGAGATCTTTACACGCCTCTTTCACGCCAATACTCTGCTGCTCCAGCCATGCATTCTGTCCTTTATTCGAGAAACAGACGACAATGTCTTCCGCCTTCATCAGCCCCCCGGATCCCCCGCCGGCAGCAGAATCTGCCTCCGCACCGTCTTTTGCGGCGGCGTCTCCGCCGTCAGCCGCCTCCGTGCCGGAGGTCTCCTTGCTATCCGCCGTGTCGCCGCCTCCGCAGCCAATCAGAGAAACTACCATCATGATTCCAACCAACAGTCCCAACACTCTTTTCTTCATACTTTCCTTCCTTTCTTCTTGCTTGCTTTTTATCTTGCACCAGTCACAGCTGTCACGCCGTGTACTGAATACTTTCGTCCTTTAACAGGTCTACATTTTAATTTACATTTTCAGTTGCATCACATTTGTATTTTCTTCGCTTTGTTTAGGCTTATTTTATGATTATGTGTTCATTTTGTCAATAAACTGCCATATATCCAATTTTTCTTTATATATTCTGCCATATTTTTTATTGCGTTCTCGTGAACACTCGTTTTGCTTCTGTGTATTTTTACGTTCATTTGAACGAAAACGAAATCAACGTTACATTTTATGTTGACATTTATTTCTTTTGCCTATACAATCACAATAGGAGGTTAACATTCTTATTTTTTGTCAAATTAAAGGGGGATTTTATGAAGATTACCACACAGGCCATCGCCGATCTTGCAGGTGTATCCCGGGCAACCGTGGACAAAGTCATCCACAACCGCCCCGGCGTCAGCGACGCTGTACGCGAAAAGATCAAGGCAATCATTATCGAGACCAATTATCAGCCCGTTCACCTCAGAAAATACATGCGGGAAGAAAAGAAACAGATACGAATTGCAGTTATTATTCCGGAACTGCAGGATGATTTTATGAATTCTCTTAAAGCAGGCATGGATACCAGTTATCTGGAATTCCAGCCTTACGGGCTTCATGTAGATTATTATCACTGTGCCAACTACGAGCCGCAGCAGCTGATTGCTATTCTGAAACATTTTAAGGAACTCCCCATAGACGGCATTGCACTGCGGGGGCTTCGGAATAAACATATCACCGAACTCATATCCGACTTTGCCGATATGAACATTCCTGTTTTTACTTATGATGCTGACCTTCCCAACAGCCGGCGCGTCAGCTTTATCGGTGAAGACCTGTACCGGACCGGACAGATTTCTGCTTCCCTGCTGTGTAAATCCATCGGATATGAAGGGGAAATCGCGCTGCTTACCGGCTCCATGAACGTCAATTCATGCATACAGAGGATCGAGGGCTTTACTGCATATCTGAAGGAGCATGCCCCTGCAGTGCGCATTGTTGCGATTGAAGAAACTTTGAGCCAGCATGTGATTACTTATCAGAAAACCGCTGCCATACTGAAGTCTTATCCAAACCTGAAAGGTATGTGGAACTGCGTTTGTTTCTCGGAAGATATGGCACAGGCAGTCATCGACGCCGGAAAACAGAAAAAAGTAAAACTGGTTTCTCTGATCTTTGCACCTAAGGTCATGCACTATGTGAAAGAAGGTGTTATCGATTACACCATCGGATTAACGCCCTATAAGCTTGGAAAAATCGTGATCAAATCTCTTTATGAATACCTGATATCTAATATTGCGCCGCCTCCCGTCAATATCAGGACACCAATTTATATCGGAACCGATGCCAATATTGATATGTTTGAAAATGAGCACTTAAAGGATTTTTAATTACAAAAACAGCAGCTTTCTCTTTAATAATTACTGAGAAATCTGCTGTTCATTTTGCACCTCCGGTTTACCGGCTCCGTATCACATTCTGCTGGCGGTCGATCATGCGCCCGAGTTCATCAAGATCCCTGCTGATCAGCTCATGCGTCAGGTACTCCGGTGCAATGTACTGAACCAAATCCAGCACACCCGGATCATAAAATGCCTGATGCTGATCCATCTGAAAAACATGAGCAAACACCTGACACCATCGATCCCAGTAGGTTTCCGCGAGAGCGGGTTCTTTCCCCCGTATTTCTTCCACGTATTCTCCCGAAAGGGAGGCGTTGAGATGCACTCCGCGGATATAGGGAAGAATATCTTCCTGCATCTTCAGAATCCGGAAAATGTACTGCACAGCCTCCTCCTGCGTGCGCAGACCCGTATTGCAGTTCATCAGATGCCCGGTATCCAGCATCAGTCCCTTCTTTTCATACCTTACGCCTTCCAGCAGGCGTTTTACCATATCCGGACGCTGATAATTCAGACCCGGCCACCAGAGATTTTCCATCAGAAATTCATAGGAAGGCTCTCTGTCTTCCATCAGCATATTGATCAGATCACAGGAGGCATCGATCACCTCTTCGTCCGTATAGGCAAACCTCCGGTGGTATGACTGCGGAATCGTAATCTCTGATACGTGGAAGACTACATATTTTGCCCCCAGCTCAGATGCCAGATTCAGTTCCCGGTTCAGTTTCCTGATGATTGCCTCCCGCGATATGCCGCCGTAGTATTCTTCCACGGTCTTCATATCACCGAACTCTGCCAGCAGTCCGTGCTCATTTCCGGCCCACAGATCCATCCAGTTATTCCAGAAGGACAGATGGATCCCCTGCACCAGCTCTCCATCCAGCCACCCTTTCGCCGGGTCCTGGTATATCTGAAGTTCAATCCCGGAACAGCCATGCGCCTCCGCGAACTGTCTCATCTGCTCAGCTCCGCCGAAACGCGCAAGTTCATCGTCTACGTTGGTAAAATTAAATGAGTGTATCATAAACTCCCTCTCTGCCTGTCATCACAACGCAAAAAGCGGCCGCTATGACTTTTAAAAATCACAGGCGGCCGCCCTTTTATTGTTTTACGTCTTTACTTTTCACTTCCGTACAGAGTTGTCAGCTTCTTGAGATAATCATATCTTTCTTTTGCTTCTTCCTCTGATTTCGCAAACAGTTTTGCTGCTTTTTCCGGATTTGCACGTTTCAGTGAATTATAACGCACCTCTCCGTCCAGGAAGTCCTGATAGCTTTCTGTCGGCTCTTTGGAATCCAGGATAAATGCGTCTTTACCTTCCGCCTTAAGTGCCGGATTGAAACGGAAGTTATGCCAGTAGCCGGATTTCACTGCCAGCTCTTCTTCTGTCTGAGCTTTGCTCATCCCCTTCTTAATACCATGGTTGATACATGGAGCATAGGCGATGATCAGGGATGGTCCCGGGTATGCTTCTGCTTCTGCGATCGCTTTTACAGTCTGATTGAAGTCTGCTCCCATGGAGATCTGTGCTACATATACATAGCCATAGCTCATTGCAATGCTCGCCATATCTTTTTTCTTCACGTCTTTACCGCCGGCAGCAAACTGTGCAATCGCACCTGTCGGAGTGGATTTCGATGCCTGTCCGCCGGTATTTGAGTATACTTCTGTGTCAAATACCATGACGTTGATATCTTTGCCGCTTGCCAGAACATGGTCAACACCGCCGAATCCGATATCATAAGCCCATCCGTCACCGCCGAAGATCCACTGAGATTTCTTAGCCATGAAATCTTTCTTCTTCAGCAGTTCTTTTGAGGTATCACATCCGCATGCTTCCAGGGCAGCGATCAGTTTGTCTGTAGCCGCTCCGTTGGCTGCACCGCAGCTGTATGTCTCCAGCCATTCTTTTCCGGCTGCTTTCACATCTTCGTTCTGTCCGTTCTCAACGATATCCTCAATCTTTGTCCTGATGCCTTCACGGATCGCATTCTGTGCCAGCAGCATACCGTATCCAAACTCAGCATTATCTTCAAACAGAGAGTTTGACCATGCCGGGCCTTTTCCTGCCGCATTTACCGTGTAAGGTGTGGACGGTGAAGAGTTACCCCAGATTGATGAACATCCGGTCGCGTTTGCGATGTACATTCTGTCACCAAACAGCTGTGTGATCAGTTTTGCATACGGTGTCTCACCACATCCCGCACAGGCTCCGGAGAACTCAAGCAGAGGAGTCTTAAACTGGCTTCCCTTGACAGTAGCCTCTTTAAATTTCGCAATTACATCTTCTTTTTCCGGAAGTGTTACTGTGTAATCGAAGTATTTCTGTACTCCCGCATTTGCTTCCATATTTTCCATGGCAAGTGCCTTCGCACCTTTTTTGCCCGGGCATACATTCACACAGGAACCGCATCCTGTACAGTCCAGAGCAGAGACTGACATCGTAAAGCTGTATCCGTCCATACCGGTAAGAGGCAGTGTCTGGATTCCTTCCGGAGCATTTGCAACTTCTTCTGCCGTCATGGCAGCCGGACGGATAACTGCGTGCGGACATACATAAGCACAGCGGTTACACTGAATACAGTTTTCCGGATTCCACATCGGGATATCAACTGCGATACCACGTTTTTCATACGCCGAAGAACCGGAAGGGGTCGTACCATCCACATAGTCCTTAAATGCGGATACAGGCAGAGAGTTACCTTCCTGAGCATTTACTTTCGCCTGGATATTGTTAACGAAATCGACGACGTCTTTTCTTCCGCCTTCTGCGTGTGTCATGGCAAGTCCTTCGTCAGCTGCATTCTTCCAGCTTTCCGGAACCTGGATCTCTACCACCTGTTTTGCGCCGGCGTCGATCGCATCGTAGTTCATCTGTACGATTGCGTCACCTTTTCTTCCGTAAGTAGCTTTTGCAGCTGCTTTCATCAGGCTGATCGCCTCTTCTTCCGGAATGATGTTCGCAAGTTTAAAGAACGCTGACTGAAGCACCGTGTTGATACGTCCGCCAAGTCCGATCTCTTTACCGATCTTGATACCGTCGATCACGTAGAACTTGATATTATGGTTCGCCATATAGCTCTTAACCTGTCCTGGCAGATGCTTCTCAATTCCTTCCATATCCCATGGACAGTTCAGAAGGAACGTACCGCCGTCAACCAGTTCCTGAACCATATTGTATTTATCAATATAAGACGGATTGTGACATGCAACAAAGTTTGCCTGTCTGATCAGGTATGTAGACTTGATCGCCTTTTTACCAAAACGCAGATGGGACATCGTAACACCGCCGGATTTCTTTGAATCATAGTCAAAGTATGCCTGTGCGTACATATCTGTGTTATCACCGATGATCTTGATGGAGTTTTTATTTGCGCCTACCGTACCGTCTGCACCGAGTCCCCAGAACTTACAGTTGATCGTTCCTTCCGGAGTGGTGACAAGCGGAGCGCCCAGTTTCAGCGACAGGTTTGTCACATCATCTTCGATACCGATTGTAAATATTTTCTTTTCTGTATTTTCAAATACTGCAACGATCTGTGCAGGAGTCGTATCTTTGGAACCGAGTCCGTAACGTCCGGACAGTATCGGTACTGCGTCGAATTTCGATCCTTTCAGTGCTGCAACAACATCCAGATAAAGCGGCTCGCCAAGTGCACCCGGCTCTTTTGTTCTGTCAAGAACAGAGATCTGTTTTACAGAATCCGGAATCGCATCGATCAGCGCCTGTGCGCTAAACGGTCTGTAAAGACGTACTTTTACGACACCGACTTTTTTGCCTGCTGCCAGCATATAGTCAATCGTCTCTTCGATCGTATCGCAGGCAGATCCCATTGCAACGATCACGTGTTCAGCATCAGCCGCACCGTAGTAGTTGAACAGTTTATAGTCTGTACCGATCTTTTCATTTACTTTATCCATGTATTCCTGTACGATCGCCGGAAGGGCATCGTAATACGGATTACATGCTTCTCTTGCCTGGAAGAAAATGTCAGGGTTCTGCGCAGAACCTCTCTGACATGGATGATTTGGATTCAGCGCATTCATGCGGAATGCGTCGATCGCATCCATATCTACCATATCTTTCAGATCCTCATAATCCCATGTCTCAATTTTCTGAATCTCATGGGAGGTACGGAAACCGTCGAAGAAGTTAATAAACGGAACTTTCCCCTTCAGTGCCGCACAGTGTGCAACCGGAGTCAGGTCCATAACTTCCTGTACGCTGGACTCGCAAAGCATTGCACAGCCTGTCTGACGGCACGCGTATACATCGGAATGATCTCCGAAAATAGACAGTGCATGGCTTGCAAGCGCACGAGCGGATACGTTAAACACACCCGGAAGCTGCTCGCCTGCAATTTTATAAAGGTTCGGAATCATCAGCAGTAATCCCTGTGATGCCGTATATGTAGTCGTCAGGGCACCTGCCGCCAGAGAGCCGTGTACTGCACCTGCCGCGCCTGCTTCAGACTGCATTTCTGTAACCTGTACTTCCTGTCCGAAAATGTTCTTTCTTCCCTGGGTTGCCCATTCGTCTGTCGCTTCAGCCATAACAGATGATGGTGTGATCGGGTAAATTGCTGCCACGTCGGAATACGCATAGGATGCATGAGCGGCTGCATGATTACCATCCATGGTTTTCATCTTTCTTGCCATTGCTTATATTTCCTCCTTATTTGGTATGAACAGACTGTAATTGCCTGCCATAGTCACTTTGTGCTTTATTATACCACCAAATATTCGCAATGTCCATTTGCTTGGGCAATTTATTCGTCATGTTTCCTGAAAAAAACAAACCTCACTTTGTATTCTTATTCAATATGCCTCTGCCCTCCGGCTGTTCCCGGAATCCCGCCTGATACAGCCCTTTTCTCAGCAGCCCTGACACAGCGTATGCGCCCGCCACCGACAGGAGGTCCTTGACCAGATACGGGGCACTGACCAGCAGAAAAGACTCCGGTATCCCCTGCTTCATGAGAAATGCGAACCAGAATACCCCTAAGATATGGCAGACGGCAAGACCCGCCAGTCCGACTGCCGCGCAGGCTGTTTTCTTTCTGTACAGCAATGCGGCTCCGCACAGAGCTGCCAGTCCGAGAAAACCGATAATAAATCCTCCCGTAGGTCCCAGCAGCACGCCAAACCCGCCCTTCATCCCGGAAAAAACGGGTACCCCGGAAAGCCCCAGAATGATATAGAGCAGAATGACCATAACGCCCCGCTTCGTTCCCAGTACATATCCCGAGAGTGCGACGACAAACGTCTGAAGCGTAAACGGTACACCTGACGGCGCCGGTATCTGCAGCACAGACAGCACTGCAAGGATCGCCGTAAACATTCCGATCATGATCATATCTCTCGTCGACAATATCTTTTTTTTCATTGATTGTACACTCCTTTTATTTGTTAACTATTTTATATTATCAGTTTACAATCAACTTGTCAACTTACCATCTATGTAGGTTTACATTTTATTCAGTTCTTCTTTAAAGGTACGAATATATGTTTTCACCGTGTCCGTATCGTATTGACTCTCTTCCAGAAGCCTGATAAAATGCGAACCGACGATTGCCCCGTCGATCGTGTCCGCAACCATCTTCACATCGGATGCTTCCCGAATCCCGAATCCCATCATCACCGGAATCCAGGATACGCGTTTCACTTCTTTTAAGTACGCTGCGACTTCCGAATAAAACGCTGCTTCCTGGCCAGTCACTCCCATTGACGAAACGCAGTACACGAACCCCCGCGCCTCTTCCAGAATCATGGGAATCCTCTGCCTGGACAGCGGTGATACGAGCTGGATAATCACCGGAGCTCCTTCCACCTTCATCAGTGCACTTTTCAGCGGTTCCTGTTCCTCATACGGAAGATCCGGGATGATCAGGCCGTCCACCCCGATTTGGGCACACCGTCCGGCAAACTTCTCCAGTCCGTAATGCAGGATGGTATTATAATACATCATAAATACGATCGGTACGCCAAGCCCTTCCTCACGTGCCTCACCGACAGCCTGAAATACCGAGTTCAGGTTCGTCCCTTTCAGAATCGATCTGTACGAAGCCTCCTGAATCACCGGACCGTCTGCGACAGGGTCGGAAAACGGAATGCCCAGTTCGATAATATCAACGCCGGCCTCTTCCTGCGCCCGCATGATATCTTTCATCCCCTGCATATCAGGGAGGCCCGCCGTCATATATGTGATAAACGCTTTCTCGCCTTTTTCGTTCAGTCTCTGTAAATGGTTTTCTATTCTGTTCATCGCTGACCTCCTCAGTATAAATAATCTTTTCCTTCCAGATAATCCGAAATCGTGTGGACATCCTTATCTCCCCGCCCTGACAGACACACGATGATGCTTTCATCCTTCGACATGTTCTTTGACACCTTACATACATGGGCAAGCGCGTGTGCGCTCTCGATCGCCGGAATGATCCCCTCCAGCCTGCACAGCTCCATCAGCGCATCCATCGCCTCCTGGTCGGTCACAGACACATATTCCACTCTTTTCGTATCTTTGAGATATGCATGCTCAGGACCGACACCCGGATAATCAAGGCCTGCAGAAATAGAATGTGCAAGCTGCACGTTCCCATTCTCATCCTGAAGAAGATACGACAGCATCCCATGCAGCGTCCCGGGCTTCCCCAGCGCCATCGCACTCGCATGCTTGCCCGTCTCGATACCGAGTCCCGCTGCTTCCACCCCGATCAGTTTCACTTCCGGATCTTCGAGAAATTCGGCGAACATGCCGATGGAGTTGGATCCCCCTCCGACACATGCTATAACCACATCCGGGAGTTTGCCTTCTTTTTCCAGAAACTGCCGTCTGGCCTCACGGCTGATGACACTCTGAAATGTTTTCACCATCCTCGGATACGGGTGCGGTCCGACCGCTG
This sequence comes from Ruminococcus gauvreauii, assembly GCF_025151995.1. Taxonomy (NCBI): domain Bacteria; kingdom Bacillati; phylum Bacillota; class Clostridia; order Eubacteriales; family Oscillospiraceae; genus Ruminococcus; species Ruminococcus gauvreauii. The sequence goes on along the minus strand of NZ_CP102290.1, from coordinate 3,420,170 downwards.
ATCCGATCACATAAAAGGTATCTTCTGCCAGTCTGGCCCAGCTGCGGATCGCCTCATTCGTAGCATCTTTGAGTGTATTGCTCCCGGACGTCACACTGACCACTCTGGCACCCAGCATTTCCATGCGAAGCACATTCAATTTCTGGCGTTCGATATCCTCCGCCCCCATATAAACCGTGCACTCCATGCCGAACAGCGCCGCACCGGTAGCAGTCGCCACACCATGCTGACCCGCTCCCGTCTCAGCGATCACCTTCGTCTTTCCCATACGTCTTGCGAGGAGGATCTGGCCGATCACATTGTTGATCTTGTGTGCTCCCGTATGGTTCAGATCTTCCCGCTTCAGGTATATTCTGGGTCCGTATTTTTCTGTCAGACGCTGCGCAAAATACAGCGGTGTCTCTCTCCCCACATACTCTTTCAGATAATACTCATATTCTCTCAGAAATGCCGGATCACCGATCGCCTCCTCAAACGCCTGCTCAAGTTCCGCAAGCGTATTCATCAATGTCTCAGATACAAACTGTCCACCGTATTGTCCGTAATATTTATCCATTCTCCCGTACCCTTTCCACAAATTTCCTGATCTTATCTTCGTCTTTTCCTTCTCCGCTTTTTCGTTCTACGTAAGAACTGACATCCACAATGTCCGGAGCCATCACTCTGATCCCCTCTCTGACATTGTCTGCGGTAAGTCCGCCTGCGAGCACCAGTTTTTTCCCGTCTCTGTCAAAGCTTTTCATGTCATTCCATTCAAACTTCTCACCGCTCCCGGCTACCGCCCCATCCAGTACATAGGCGATAATCTTATCGCTGCGCTCCGGCTGCACCTCATCCGAACCCCCGACATTATACGCACGAAATACGGGGAGACTTGTCGCGCTCAGAACATCCCGGCCAAGTTCGCCGTGCACCTGAAGGATATCATACCCCATGTGCTCGATCATCTGTACCTGCTCTCTGGTCGGCGATTCACAGACCGCAACCTTCTGGATCTGACTGCCGAGGGAGGCTGCCAGTTTCCAGGCATTTTCCATCGTATTATTCCTCCTGCTCTTTTCACAGAACATCACCACGCCGGCATACTCCGCTTTATATTTCAACACCAGCCGCACATCTTTCATCGTTGTCAGTCCGCATATTTTAATTTCCGGTATCTTCATGTGTCAGCAAACAACTCCTTCCATCTTCTTCCCAGCTCCTTCGGACGCTCAGACTCCATGAAAGCCCTCCCGATCAGCAATGCATCCACCCGGCAGTCCTTCAGATACAGAATATCCGACTCGCCCGTCACTCCGCTCTCTGAGACCAGGATTCTGTCCCGCGGCACCATATCTGTCAGTCGTTTTGTCGTCTCCAGCCGGATCGTAAAGTCTTTCAGATCCCTGTTATTAACACCCAGTATTCTGGCACCCAGATTCAGAGCTCTCTGCATTTCATGTTCATCGTGAACTTCCAGCAGAACATCAAGCGCGAGGCTTTCCGCCAGTTCATACAGCTCTCTCATGGTCTCATCATCCAGTATCGCAGCGATCAGCAGTACGGCGTCCGCACCGATGACTTTCGCCTCATATACCTGATACGGTTCAATGATAAAGTCTTTCCGGATCATCGGCAGTTCACTCATCGATCTGACCTTCTGAAAAATCTCTGCACTGCCGTGAAAAAAATCCTCCTCCGTCAGACAGGAGATCGCATCCATCGCATCATTATACTGATCGATCCTATCCAGCAGTTCAATCTTATGATCGATGACCCCCATACTCGGAGAAGCCTTCTTAAACTCCCCGATGATGGAAAGTCCCGGTTTGGCGAGTGCCTGGTAAAAGAGATGTCCGTTTCGCTCTCCCTCATCCGCCAGCTTATACGCCGTCCGCCGCATTGTTTCCTCATCCGTTTCCCGCTTATGTTGTTTTAGCCGCTGCCGCTTCGCAGCTATAATTTCATCCAGTATCATCAGATCACCCCATTAACAAAATTTTCAATCAGCCGTTTTCCATGTTCCGTATAAATTGATTCCGGGTGGAACTGCAGACCCACCACAGGATGTTCTCTGTGCTTCATCGCCATGACTTCCCCGTCTTCTGTCTCAGCCAGTATCTTCAGACAGTCCGGAAGATCTTCTCTCTGCACCGCAAGCGAGTGATACCGCGCCACTCTGACCGGTGAGTTGATTCCGGTAAAGATGCTGCTCCCGTCATGCGTGACCAGAGACTGCTTTCCATGAAACAGCTTTTTGGCATAGGAGACCGTCCCGCCGAGTGCCTCACCAATGCACTGATGTCCCAGGCAGATACCGAGGATCGGTTTCCTGCCCGTATATTCTCTGACCACGTCCATACAGATTCCCGCCTCTTTCGGGTTCTTGGGCCCCGGCGAAAGAACGATTTTCGCGGGATCCGCAGACGCGATTTCCTGCATAGTGATTTTATCATTTCTGACAACTTTAATATCCGGCGTAAAGATTCCCATATACTGATACAGATTATACGTAAATGAGTCATAATTATCAATCAGCAGTATCATAGATGTTCCTCCTTAACCAATGTCTTTGCGAGTGCCATCACCTTATTACAGCATTCCGTATACTCTGATTCCGCAACAGAATCCGCCACGATCCCTGCCCCCGCCTGAAGATATACTTTTTTCCCCTTTTTTATCATCGTCCGGATCGTAATACAGAAATCCATATTTCCGTTAAAATCAATGTAACCGACAGCACCTCCGTATAGACCGCGCCGGAAATCTTCCAGCTCATCGATGATCTCCATCGCCCGGATCTTAGGCGCACCGCTCAAAGTACCTGCCGGAAGGAACGAAGCCGTCAGATCAAGCGGATGGTATGTTCCGTTTTTCCTGCCTTCAACCAGTGAAACCATATGCATCACATGTGAATAGTTCTGCACTTCCATAAACTGGGTCACCTTTACGGTTCCGAACTGGGAGATCCGTCCCATATCATTTCTTGCCAGATCCACCAGCATCACATGCTCCGCCTTTTCCTTCTCATCTGAGAGCAGGTCTTTTTTCAGCCGCTCATCCTCAGCCTTATCTCTTCCTCTGGGACGCGTACCGGCAATCGGACAGGTATACACCCTGTTATCCGTCTGCTTTACCAGCATCTCCGGAGAACTCCCGATGATCTCAAATTCACCAAAATTAAAATAGTACAGATACGGGGACGGGTTCAGGATGCGCAGTTCTTTATAGAGATCCAGTCCGCTCCGCTTCGTCTCGATCGTCCACCGCTGTGAAAGCACCGTCTGAAAGATATGTCCCTCGCGAATGTATTCTTTGATCTTTTCTACTTTTTCAGAATACTGTTCCCGTGTATCCGATTTTTCTTTCAGAATTCCGCCGTGGTCATACGTGCACGGCGCCTCCTTCATCTTCGCTCTTGCATCCGCTACGAGCTGCTCTGCTTCGCGTTCTCCCTCTGCGCGTCCCCTGTCCGTATCCTCTCTCAGGCAGACCCCTGTCAGAGTTTCCGCCACATGGTCAATCACAATATATTTCGTAGTCACCATGAACTGTACGGTCTCAATCCCGATCTCATCCGGATTTTTATCCGGCAGATCTTCTGAGTATCTCACGAAGTCATACCCCAGCGCGCCCACAAATCCCCCGGTAAATGGCAGTTCTCCGTCATCCTTCGTGACCTGAAACTGATCATAATATGCCTTCAGAAGCTCCAGAGGATTTCCCTGCTGTGCCCTTACACTTCCGTCCCTGTATTCAATGACAATGCCGTTACTGTCCGAATGAATGATTTCTTCCGGATCCACCCCCATAAATGTATACCTGTCATAGTTTTTGTCATAGCTTTCAAGCAAAAACGCCTTTTTCCCTGCTGAAAGTCCCTCAAACAGCGCGACGCTGGATTCATTTACAATGCTGACTGTTTTTCTGTATGCTCTCAATACTCGTTTCATTCTTTACTTCCTCCTGTTTTTAACATTCGGTCCGGGGTGTTGCTGCGGGATGTCCCTGTATACATAAGACGAAAAAGAGTGTGCATCCCCCCGGATGGTTTTTATCGTATAGGGAACAAAGTTTCCTACACGATAAAAACGCCCCTGGCAAAAGCCAGGGACGACATATGCAAATATGCGTGGTACCACCCTAATTCAAGAATCCCTCGCCATTCGGCAACAGACTCTCCTCTGATTCAGATACGGAAGTCTCCTTCGATATCCTTCCCCTGTAACGTGAGGACACGGCGTCAGCTACTGTAATTCACCTTGCATCTCCCAAACCCATTCCAAACACTTCCCCATACCGGCTTCCACCACCACCGGCTCTCTGTGATGCTTCTGTTGTCTGTACTCTCTTTGTTCCTTGATTTTAACTCTTAATTTATTTTAGTTTAGCACTTTGCAGTAATACTGTCAATAGTTCTTTTGCAAATCGTAACGGTTCAGGCGGGGCATCGTCTTTCACGGACATACAATCACCCGCGTGGCCTCCCTGCTGCGCATCAGTGCGATCCCCTTGTCGATTTCCCGGAGCGGAACCCGGTGACTCACCAGTTCTTCCAGGTTCAGTCTTCCTTCTGACAGCAACGAAAGCGCTGCAGGAAAGTCTTTGCTTCTTGATCCCACCACCTGCAGCTCTTTCACGCAGAAATCTGCGGGCGCGATCTCAGATCTTGCCGATTTATTAAATCCAAACAGAAGGATACGGCCTCCGCTGTTGATCAGGTTGACCGCCTCCGGAAATATGGCACCCGCACCGACAGCATCAATTACAACATCCGGCTGCTGTCTCCACTTCTCCATCAGGGTCTCCCGTATGCTTCCCTGCACAGAATCGATTACGATTTCCGCCCCGAACCTCGCGGCTTCCTGCTTACGTTTTTCTCCTTTTGCACAGACCGCAAGATGTCTGATACCCAGAGCCCTCAAAACCTTGATATACATCAGTCCAATCGGACCAGCGCCGTACAGCAGGACATGTTCGTCCGGTTTCGGCTGAAGTTTCGTGATTCCTCCCATGATGCATGCCAGCGGTTCTGTCTGAGCCGCGGCATCCGCCGCAACACCGTCAGGAACTTTATAAAGCTGGCTGCTCTCCACCGCAAGGTATTCCGCAAAACCTCCGTCACATGTCTGTCCGTAATGAGTGTTGTGGTCGCAGATTTCTTCGTGCCCGTGTGTACACTCAAAACATCTCCCGCACGGTATGGCGGGATTGACTACGACTCGGTCTCCCGGTACGAATCCGCCTGCATTTTCACCGCATGCCTCAATTACACCGAAAAATTCATGCCCCATCACGATTCCTTCCGGCAGGTGTTGAGCCGGGGGTACCATGAGTCCGTGAAGATCGCTGCCGCAGATACTCGCCGCCCTGATCTTCAGCAGAACCTGTGTCGGACGTTTGATGACCGGGAAGGGGAGGTCCTCTACACTCAGTATCCCATTCCCCTTGAATACCGCCGCCTGCATTGTTTTCATGTCATGTTTCCTCCCGTTTTCTTTTCATTATAGCACATCACATGTCATTTTTCTTTTGATATCATGTCCAATGCCGGACACATAAAAAACAGACGGACAGGATCAGATATCTTCCGATCCCGGCCGTCTGCCAGTTCTATTCCTGTCCTCTCAGTCATCCGTCAGTTAAATGCCGTCATAAAGTCCGCTCTCCTCAAGCTTTCGAATTGCCTCCACTACAACGGGCTTATCCTCTTTATAAGTGACCCCGTACCATTTATCCGGTGACTTCAGCACCTGAACGGTTGCGGCCCCTTCCTTCAGCAGCTCACCGACCACTGACGGCAGAAAATATTCACCCTTCATCGGATTTTCTTTCAATGCCTTCCCCAGGAACTTCGGAAAACGCCTGCGCAGCTCAATCAGAAAACTCTCAGTAAAGCCCCAGAGATTCATGGATACTGTCGCATCATTCGCAAGGTATGTCCAGGTTTCCCCGTCATCCTCCGTATACGCCGCACCATCCCCGCGTTTCTCAATCCTGGTCCGTTCCTGAATGCCGCTGAGAAATCCACTCTCGTCCATCTCACATACCCCGCGCGCCACATGACCGTTTTCGGTCAGGGTGTTCTCCAGATGGTAACCAACCATGGCATACCGGTATGTCCCGTTGTCATCATGCGTCGTCAGATATTTATAGATCATGGAGAACGCTTTGCTCCCGTAATAGTCATCGGCATTGATCACAGCAAACGGACCGTTGATCTCATTTGCGGCGCTCAAAACTGCATGTCCGGTTCCCCACGGCTTCACACGCCCCTCCGGAACCTGTATCCCATCCGGAAGATTCGTCAGCTCCTGGTAAACGTATGCCACTTTCATCTTCTTTGCCACACGGTCACCGATCGTCTCTCTGAAATCAGCTTCATTCTCTTTTTTTATAATAAAAATCACTTTCTCAAATCCGGCTTTTCTCGCATCGTGAATCGAAAAATCCATAATGATATGTCCCTGGTCGTCGACCGGATCAATCTGTTTCAGCCCGCCGTAACGGCTGCCCATCCCGGCTGCCATAATTACCAGTACCGGTTTCTTCATACGTCTATCCTCCGAAAATTTAATTATCCTCTTCCTGCATCGTGTAAACCTGACGTTTTCTTGCCATCTCGTCACTTGCAAGATATTCATCGTAAGTCGTGATCTTATCGATCAGAACGCCTCCCGGCACAATCTCCATGATACGGTTTGCCGTCGTCTCCACGAACTGATGGTCATGAGATGCAAAAAGGATAACACCCGGGAACTTGATCAGACCGTTGTTCAATGCCGTGATCGCCTCCATATCCAGGTGGTTCGTCGGCTCATCCAGGATCAGCACATTCGATCCTGAGATCATCATTTTCGAAAGCAGGCATCTGACTTTCTCGCCTCCGGACAACACCTTTACTTTTTTCACGCCGTCTTCGCCCGCGAACAGCATACGTCCGAGAAAGCCACGCACATACGTTGCATCCTTGATCTCCGAATATTGTGTCAGCCAGTCAGCGATCGTCAGATCATTATCAAATTCCTGTGTGCTGTCTTTCGGAAAATACGCCTGGCTGGTGGTGACACCCCATTTGTAGGTCCCCTCATCCGGCTCAATCTCACCCATCAGGATGCGGAACAATGTTGTCTTAGCCAGCTCATTGCCGCCGACAAATGCCACTTTGTCATTATGTCCCAGCGTAAACGTGATATTGTCCAGTATCTTTTCTCCGTCGATTGTCTTTGACAGTCCCTCTACCATAAGGACCTCATTTCCGATCTCACGATTCGGACGAAAGTCAATATACGGGTATTTGCGGCTGGACGGGCGGATATCATCCAGCTGGATTTTTTCCAGCGCACGTTTACGTGAAGTCGCCTGTTTTGATTTTGATGCGTTTGCAGAGAACCTGGAGATAAATTCCTGCAGCTCCTTAATCTTCTCTTCCTTCTTCTTGTTGGCTTCCTTCATCTGTTTTACCAGCAGCTGGCTGGATTCAAACCAGAAATCATAGTTGCCGGCATACAGCTGGATCTTGCCGTAATCAATGTCTGCCGTGTGTGTGCAGACCTTATTCAGGAAATAACGGTCATGGGAAACCACGATCACCGTGTTGTTGAAGTTGATTAAAAACTCCTCCAGCCATGCGATGGCATCCAGGTCCAGATGGTTCGTAGGCTCATCGAGCAGCAGGATGTCCGGATTGCCGAATAACGCCTGTGCAAGCAGTACCTTGACCTTCTGGCTTCCCGTCAGATCTGCCATCATCGTGTAGTGCAGCTCTGTCTCGATGCCAAGCCCGTTCAGCAGCTGAGCCGCATCGGATTCGGCCTCCCAGCCGTCCATCTCCGCAAACTCACCCTCCAGCTCGCTGGCACGGATTCCATCCTCGTCGGTGAAATCCTCCTTGGCATAGATCGCTTCTTTCTCTTTCATGATTTCATACAGGCGGGCATTTCCCATGATGACGGTATCCAGTACGGAATAGGCGTCATATTTGAAATGGTCCTGCTGCAGGAAAGAGAGACGCTGGCCAGGCGTGATGCTGATGTCACCCTTTGTCGTCTCCAGCTGACCGGACAGAATCTTCAGAAATGTTGATTTTCCCGCACCGTTCGCGCCGATCAGTCCATAGCAGTTGCCTTCTGTGAACTTGATATTAACGTCTTCAAAGAGCGCCTTCTTTCCTATTCTAAGAGTTACATTACTTGCTGCTATCATGTTCGTATTTACCTCATTTTTCTATACTGACTAAATTTTTCCCAATGAGTGTATTCTGACACAGCAAAAACAGGTTGTCAAGCATTAGGCAACCTGCTTTGCTTATATTTTTATTTGGGTGGGTCCGATATTATTCCGGAGTCATCTCCGGACGGTTGATTTCTACCCAGATATTTCCCTTTTTATCGCTTTCCACACATGCCTCAACAAACCGAAGTCCCTCCGCTCCATCCTCCACATCGGCAAACGTGTATCGGGGGTCCGCCTCTTCCCCCATATATCTGGCGATCAGCGTCTGGCAGTACCCGCGGTACATATTTGCAAACGCCTCATAATAACCTTCGATCACGCCCGCGCAGATTCTGGATTGTGCCTGCGCCGAGTCATACAGAAAGCTCCTCTGTGTCGTGTACAGCTGCGGCGGTTCATCCAGCTTCGTCACCCGTAGTGTGGAGGGCATATCATGATTCCATTCGATTGATCCTTTATCTCCGTAAATCCTTATCAGCACTGCACACTCACGCCCGATTGCTATCTGCGACGTCCAGAAAAATCCTTTTACACCGTTTTCATACTCCAGCATAATCTGCGAGTCATTGTCGATCTGCATCGTCTCCGGTATCTTGTTCAGCCGTGCAAGCACTTTTTGAATCTTCAGCCCGGTCATTTTATACACCGCATATTCCAGATGTGAACCGATGTCCGCTGTGGCGCCCGAGATGCCGGAGATTTTCGGATCCGTCCGCCACATCGCCTGGTCGGAATCTTCGCCGGCGAGCGCCACAGCCAGCCAGTCCTGCGGATACTCCGCCATGATCAGTTTCACACCACCGATCTCACCATTTGCTATCATCTGTCTCGCCTGTTCGATGATCGTATAATACCCATAGGTGAACGTCACGCCAAACTGAAGATTCTTTTCCCGCGCCAGACGCTTTAATTCCTGTCCCTCCTGCGAACTCATCGCAAGCGGCTTGTCGCACATCACATGGAATCCATGTTCCAGAAAACATTTTGCAATCGCATAATGTGTATTGTTCGGCGTCGCAATCGTGACGAAATCAATCCGGTCTTCCCGTCTGCTCTCTTCCTCCGCCATCGTCAGGTAATCCGGATAAATCCTGTCCCGGCTGACGCCCCATTTTTGCCCGCATTTTCTGTTTTCACTCTCGTTTCTGGTGAAGCAGCCAGCCTTCAATTCGGCCAGATCATCAAACTCGGCGCCGTGGCGGTGCACGTCACCGATAAAGGCTCCGTTCCCGCCGCCGATTATTCCAAATTTCAGTTTCATTGCACACCCCTTTTCCTCCTCTTACCGTTCAAAGTCTACCCACGCGTTATTGTTTTCATTGCTCTTAACACATGCCTCGATAAACCTCATGCTGAGCAATCCGTCTTCGATCGTCGGAAAATGCAGTTTCTCCGGTCTTCTGCCTTCTTTTAACAACTTCAAATCTCCGCAGAAGTTTCGGAAAATATTTGCAAACGCCTCGTAAAATCCCTCCGGATGTCCTGCCGGAAGCCTGGCAAGTCTTCCCGCCTCTTCTCCCAGATAATTCCTTCCGCAGACTAACGTCTGCGACGGCTGGTTCAGAGGGTGGTAAATCAAACGGCTCGGATTCAAATGGCTCCACTCCAGAGACCCTCTGCTGCCAAACACCCGCAGTGCGATTCCGCAGTCGTTCCCTGCCGCCGCGATCGATGCCCACATCAGCCCCTGGATCTGATTTTCATAGTCGATCATCACCTGTGACTCCGTCTCCAGCGGAAGATTTCTCGGATACGTCTGAAAGCGTGCCAGTATCCTGCGCGGCTTCGCGCCCGTCACATACCGCATCAGATATTCCAGGTGTGTGCCAATATGTGCCGTACATCCCGCTTTCCCTGTTTTTTCCGGGTCCATCAGCCAGTCACTCATCACATCCGTGTCATCCGGCGTCAGGATCCAGTCCTGGGGATATTCTGCAACAATACTGAAGAGTTCTCCCAGCATACCCACCCTGATCATTCTCCTTGCCTCCTGCAGAATGGCATAGTTTGCATACGTATAGCAGACACCGAACAGCAGTCCCCGTTCTTCCGCCAGACTGCAGAGTTCCTCCGCCTGTACGCTGTCCAGTGCCACAGGTTTATCACAGATCACATGAATGCCATGTTCCAGAAATGTCTTCGCAATCTCGTAATGGATGAAATTCGGCGTCGCGATGGATATAAAATCCACACCGTCCTCTCGATTTCCTTCTACCTCCGCCATCTCCTGGAAAGATGAATACGTCCGTTCCGGCGTCACCCCCCACAGGGTGCCCGTCTGCAGATTGGCTTCCTGTTTCCTGGAAAAACATCCGGCACTCAGTTCGCAGGCAAAATCAAAGTCTGCCGCCCTTCTGTGTACCCCGCCGATAAATCCTCCGTTCCCTCCACCGACCAGTCCATATCTAAGCTTCATTTTTCACTCCTTTATTCCGGATAGACAATGATTTTCGTCGCCTCTTTTCTCCTCATCATGCCGATCCCTTTTTCTATATCCGTAAGACAGATCTCATGCGAGATAATATCTTCCAGTTTCAGCGCCGGATGCTTCATCAGCTCAAGCGCCGGCGGAAAACTGTTTTTTGTACTCAGAGTCGCATAGACCGTCAGTTCTTTCTGATTGATATCGCCAGGCCGGATCGTGGATCTCTGTGTCATATTCTGCCCAAAGACAAGAATTCTCCCGCCGCATTTCATGATATCCACTGCCTGTTCCAGCACTGCACCGGCTCCCACCGCATCCACCGCCAGATCACAGTACTCCCCCCAGTGTTCCGTCATCCAGTCACTTACGGACACTTCAGCGGGGTTCAGCACATGATCTGCTCCGCACTTTATCGCCTCTCTCTGTCGGTTTTGATCCATCTCACAGACTGCAACATTCATGACCCCAAAACACTTCAGCAGTTTGATAAAGATCAGTCCGATCGCACCGGCGCCGAACACCATCACCTTTTCATGCGGCATCGGATTTGCGCGCATCATGCCGTTCATCACGCAGGCAAGCGGCTCGGCGAGTGCCGCCACCCGGTCCGGTATTCCTTTTGGCACCGCGTGCAGCTGACCCTGCGGGACGACACAGTATTCGGCAAATCCGCCGTCCCTCCACTGCCCCATATTCTGGGCGTTCCTGCAGAGATTCTCCCTCCCGCTCCTGCATTCCGGACAGATGCCACAGCGGATATTAGGTTCGATCACGACGCGCATCCCCACCGGAAACTGTGTGACAGCCTCACCCGTTTTCACAATTTCCGCCACGAACTCATGTCCCATGATTGTGCCCGGATCGCCCCGCTGTCCGGGAGGCACACTCAAAATATGCAGGTCACTTCCGCAGATGCTTGCCGCCTTCACTCTCACCAGAACCTCATCCGGATATCTGATCTTCGGGGTCTGTACCTCCTCCACGGACAAGATTCCATTACCCTTAAAAACTGCAGCTTTCATAGCCTGTTCTCCCCTTAACTTATGTATTTTCGAATGCCGGTTACCACAACTGATCAGTTATAGAATTCCGGTTTTTCAATCAAATCAATCCTGACAGTGCCCTCTGTCAGCCGTGCCTTTGTACACGCCTCCGCGACAACCGCTGTGACGTAACCATCCCACGCCGTCGGGCATTCGCTCAGGTCATCCTTCAGCACACACTTTACCCATTCTTTCATCTCCGTCTCGTACGCTTCCTCGAAGCGTTTCGCCCAGCCGGAATAAATCTCATAGGTACGTCCGCCGTCCTTTCGGAAAATGGCGTTCGCCGGATCCGGCAGACGGACAGTTCCCTCCTCACCGACCACTTCACACTGAATATCATACCCGTACCGGCAGTTCATATAAATTTCCAGATCGATATGAATTCCGGACTTTGTCCTTAAAATCACCATCTGCGGATCGATCAGATCCTCATCCGCATTTTTTGTACTCTTCGGACAGATCAGCTGCGCAGTCTCGTACTCATCGTTCACCAGCCATCTCGTAATGTCAAATTCATGTACCAGCGCACCATTTACCGACATTTCTGTCGTATGTTTTTCGCCGGTCGGCGCCGCATTGCGGTGCTGCGCATGGACCAGCAGCGGTTCTCCGAGTTTTTGTGCTTCAATCGCCGCTTTCATCTGCCGGTACCCTTTGTCATACCTTCTCATGAAGCCGACCATCAGCAGCCTTTTGCCGCCGGCAATTTCCGCATCCATGATATTTCTGCATCCCTGAGAGGTATTTGACAGCGGTTTTTCACAAAACACATGTTTCCCTTCCCTGATCGCGGACACCACAAATTCCTCGTGTGTCCTGTCCCATGTCGTCACAATGACGGCGTCCACATCTTCCGCACCGATCAGCGCATGCGGGTCCTTCTCGCAGCGTATCCCGTACTGCCCGGCCACCGCAAGCGCTGACTCTTCTGAAATATCGTTGACGGCAACCACCTTTGCATCCGGGATGCAGGTCGCTATCCTCTCCACATGCGCCCGGCCGATTCCGCCGGTGCCTATCACTCCAACTCTGAGCATGATGTCATCTCCTTCTTTTTTATCCCAGTGTATTTGCCAGGATTCTCTCCTGCGTCATCATTTCTTTCTGCGTGATCTCAAGGGTAACGCTTCCCTTTCTCATAACATAGATCCGGTCACTCATTCCGATCAGCTCCGGCAGCTCCGATGAGATCATCAGGATTGCCACACCCTGTCTGGCGATATTATCGATGATCTGATAGATCTCCGCTTTCGCATTGACATCGATTCCCCTGGTCGGTTCATCCAGCATCAGGAGATCCGGTTTGCTGGTCAGCCACTTGGAAAACAGCACTTTCTGCTGATTGCCGCCGCTCAATGTGCTCACAAGCTGATCCATGCTGCGGCAGATGACATTCAGTTCTTTAATCCCGGCAGCTGCAATCTCTTTTTCTTTCTTCACATTGATAACATGATTTTTGAAAAGCCGCGGCAGCGATGCCAGCGTGATATTTTCCTTAATATTCTTATCAACGATCAGTCCGTCGATCTTCCGGTCCTCCGACAGATATGCCATCCCCATCGCAATTGATCTGGACGGCGAAGCATTCGTATAGTCTCTGCCCTTATAGATGACACGGCCGCCGAATACCGGACGGTCCCCAAATACACTCCTCGCCAGTTCACTTCTTCCCGATCCTACCAGGCCGCCAAGACCTACGATCTCCCCGCGGTTCACGACCAGATCCACCGGTTTGGTATTTGGAGAAATTTTTACGCCTTCAAGCCTCAGGACTTCCTGGTCCGTCACCTGATGAGTACAGTCAAACATATTTCCAATTGTTCTTCCGACCATAAGTTTTACAATGCTGTCATAGTCAAAGTCATCCATGGAGAGCGTCGTGATAGACTTGCCGTCACGCAGCACCGTGATGCGGTTCCCGATTTCCCTCAGCTCATCAAAGCGATGTGAGATATAGATGATGCTGATTCCGTCTCTCTTCATCTGCCTGATCAGTTTAAACAGATGGTCGATCTCTTTCTGTGTCAGACTGGCTGTCGGCTCATCCATGATGATGATCTTCGATTTATAAGACATCGCCTTGACGATCTCAACCACCTGCTGACGCGCCGTCGACAGATCCCGGATCATGGTCCTCGGGTCGATGTCTTCGTAGCCAAAGAAATCCAGGTACTCCCTGCTCTTCTGATAAATCGTCTGATGATCAACGAAACCATTTTTTACGGGTTCTCTCCCCAGGAAAATGTTATGCGCGATATCCAAATTGAGACAGAGGTTCAGCTCCTGATGAATAAACGCGACCCCTTTCTCCCGTGCCTCCTTCGGTCCCTTCACTTCATACGTTTCATCATTCAGCGTGACGGTGCCCTCATCCGGCGGAATGATGCCCCCGAGCACCTTCATCAGTGTCGACTTCCCGGCGCCATTTTCTCCGACGATCACATGTACCTCGCCTTCCTGCAGATCGAAGTTTACATCCTCCAGAATTTTAACCGATGTATTCCGGATTGCTTTTCCATATTCATCGAAGATATATTTCGTAATGCCTTCCATCTTCAAAATTGTTTTTCCCATATTTCCTCCTATGCCGTACTTGCTGCGGCTCAAATCAGGGATGGGTGAAAGTTCACTTTCAACCTTTCCTCCTATGCCGCACTTGCTGCGGCTCAGTCTCCCTACTGCAGAATCCGGTTCTTCAGGTTTTCAAAAACAATTGCCGCAAGGATGATAATACTCAGGATCGCCGTATACATATAGTAATTGACTCCCAGCAGACCCAGGCAGTTTTCTATGATATAGATGGTCATCACGCCGAGTACGGACCCCCACGCGCTTCCCACTCCTCCGAACAGACTTGCTCCCCCCAGAATCGCCGCCGTTATCACCTGGAAAGTGAATTCCGTTCCTCCAAGTGTCGGAACACAGTTGTTCACCCTGGTCGCCATCAGTACCGCCGCGAGTGCCGAACAGACCCCGCAAGTGACATAAGCCATCACTGTCACATATCCTGCCCTGACTCCGCTTAAACGGCTCGCTTTGATATTCAGCCCAACCGACATCAGCGTACGTCCGTAGGTAGACTTATGTAATACAAACCAGCAGATCAGTACGACTGCTGCTGCGATGTAAACCATACTGGATATTCCCAGAAATTTCGCCCTGGCGATGGCCAGTACATGCTCCGGCAGGTTTGTGATCGCACTGCCGTTGCTGACGATCTGTGCAATGCCAAAAATAATATATCCCGTTCCGAGTGTCACGATAAACGCCGGGATCTTTACGATCTGAACCAGCAGCCCATTCACCAGCCCGCAGATCCCCCCAATGATCAGCGTCAGTATAAGAGCCGCAATGAGGGGAAGCTCCATCCTGATCGCAAACATCCCGAACATATAGCTGCAGAATCCCAGGGTATATCCGACCGAAAGGTCGATGCCGCCCGTCATCAGTACAAACGTCATACCGAGGCAGGAGATCGCCGGAA
Source organism: Ruminococcus gauvreauii (assembly GCF_025151995.1). Taxonomy (NCBI): domain Bacteria; kingdom Bacillati; phylum Bacillota; class Clostridia; order Eubacteriales; family Oscillospiraceae; genus Ruminococcus; species Ruminococcus gauvreauii. The sequence goes on along the minus strand of NZ_CP102290.1, from coordinate 3,405,001 downwards.
TCGCTGATTGTGTCACGATGTTCAGGTTGTTGTCCAGATTTGCAAAATTCTTTACAAAGATCATGCCGGCCAGCCAGATGAACAAAAAGATGATCACATTCCCTCTGTGTTTCACAAATTCTCTGATGATTTTCTTTTTCTCAGGTGCAGCGTCTGCACCACGAACTGTATCGGTCATATGATGTCACCTCCTGTTTAAAATACTTTCGCCGCTTCGAGTTCCCTGTTGCGGTTATAGACACTGATCCCCACTACGATGATGATCGCCGCACCGATTGCCAGGTTCTGAAAATACGGATGGATTCCCAGCATATCCAGCGCGTTTCTGAGGAAACCGATGATCAGCGCTCCCAGCACCGACATCCAGGCTTTCCCCTCACCGCCCAGCATGCTGACACCGCCGATCACAGATGCGGCAACCGCGTCCAGCTGATAAGTAGATCCCTGCGTAGGATGTACGGTGTTCATCTGAGCGCTCAGCAGGATACCCGCAAGCGCCGCATACAGACCGCAGAGCGCGAACGCAAAAACCTTGACCTTGTCCACGTTGACGCCTTCCATTTTCAGTGTCGTCTCATTGCCGCCCAGCGCATAGATATGTTTTCCCATTCTGGTACGTCTGAGGATTACGGTTGTGATAACCAGAAACACAAGCATGATCCAGGTATTGACCGGTATCCCGATAAACAGTGTGTTTCCGATCGCCTGATAAGAGGCCGGCATACCGCTGATGGAACGTCCCTGTCCGATCACCAGTGCCATTCCGAGAGTGATCTGTCCTGTCACATAGGTGGCAATAAACGCCGGAATATTGATCTTCGAAACCAACAGCCCGTTCAGTACACCGATGACCAGTCCGACTGCCATTCCGATCAGTATCGCCGGCAGAATAGGAAGGCCCGATAGCATCAGCATTCCACTGATCATAGCACAGAATGCCATAACTCCTCCCGTACCCAGGTCTATCCCCTTGATGATTAAAACCAGCGTCATTGCCAGTGCACAGATTGCGATAGTTGAGCTCTGCCGCGTCACATTCATGATATTATTGAAGGTAAAATAGTTTGGAATAAAGCTTCCTGCAATCATAAACGCCGCCAGCACAGCCAGAATAAACATATACTTTTTCTTAAACCTTATTTTCTTCACGGGTAGCCTCCTGACTTTTCTGATGTCAATGCCTTTGAAAGCGTTCGAGCCATAGAAACTATGGCCCGAAATATGATACATCCAATCCTGGTATCAATGCATTAATAAGCAATCTCTCTGGATTCTTCAATATTATCAGGATTCATAAAGAAGTAACCGGAGTCAATAAATTTCTCAAGGGTATCCGGATCCGTCTCTTTGCTCAATATTCCAAGCAGTGTTTCCGCAGATTTCTGACCGATCACGCCCGGATACTGCGCTACAACGCCGTAGCATGTTCCGGCTTCAATTGCATCAAGAGCAGAGATATTGCCGTCTACAGAAATCACACAGACATCATCCCCTGTTTTGCCTTTGTTCTGGTATGCGCTGATCACACCCGAGAGCATACCGTCCGAACACAGAAAGATTCCTTTGGTATCCGGGTTTGCTGTCAGCATGTTTTCCGTCACCTGCATCGCCACATCACTCTGCCACTCGCCACTCTGCTCATTGACCAGTTTTACCGGGCTTCCTTCCAGACCATCCGTGAATCCCTGCGCACGAAGCTCTCCACCCATTGCACCGGATGCACCCCGCACCATCACAACTTCACCTTCACCGATCTTATCGATCATCTGTTTCGCCGCTTCCTGTCCGATCTTATAGTTGTCGGAACCGACGTATGTCGCATACAGGTCCTCATGTCCCTCATCGATCGCCGCATCTGCGATAATAACAGGAATTCCCGCAGTTTTTGCCTTTTCCAGCGCCGGAATCACCGCACTTCCGTCCATCGGCGCCACGATCAGGCCATCGACATTTTTATTAATCGCATTTTCAATGTTTTCCACCTGTTTGGCAACCGCAAGTTCATCCCCGGAAAGGATCAGTTCAAAATTATAGCCCGCCGCCTCTACAACCTTCTGTGCCTCTTCCGCCATAACCCGCTGAAACTCGTTATTGGTGATCGTCTTCGTACTGAATACGATTGTACCTTTGGAGCCTCCGGTATCATCGGATTCCTTCGAGGCATCATCCGCTTTTGCATCAGCCTCCGGTTCTTCTGCACTGCTGTCAGAACCTCCGGAGCTGCTGTCACCCGCCGGCGCACTCTGCTGTGTCGTACATGCCATCAATCCAACTGCCATAACCCCCGCCATTAAAACCGCCAACATCTTCTTCATTTTCAAATCTCCTTTCTCTCCTGTTTTTGTTTTATCTTCATTAAATAATGAACAGGTTCTTAGTCTCTGCCTTTGGCACAGTTGATTGCGTTCAACATCGCAATAATATTCTCAACCGGTACGTTCGGCATCAGTTCCTGAGACGGTGCAATGATCAGCCCGCCGTCCTTCCCCAGGGTATCAATAACACGAAGCGTCTCGTCATACACTTTCTCCGGCTTTTCGAACGTCAGCAGCTGCTGTGTATCAATCCCACCGTAGAAACAGAGATCCTTTCCGTATTCTCTCTGCAGAAATTGAAAATCCATACATGCCTGTACCGGCTCCAGCACATCCAGTCCGATATCAATCAGATCCGGTATGTAGTCTGTTACATTACCGCAGGTATGCATCTGGATCGGAAGTCCTGCGTCCTTGTAAACAGCAAACAACCGTTTCAGGTGTGGTTTGATCAGCTTTTGGAACATGGGAACAGACAAAAACGTCGTGATCTGCGTACCCAGATCATCTCCGTGGTGTGCCATCGGAAATCCGCGCCTGATACACTCCCTGGCGATCTCAACCTTGTAATCTGTGATTTTTTCCATCAGAGCACAGGCAAGGTCCGGTTCCGTCACGAGCAGCGCCATAAAATCCTCAAATCCCACCAGATTAAAAGCTCGTTCAAATATTCCGCAGTATCCATTTACAAATACGAGATACTCCTCACCGTACTGTTCTTTTTCTTCCATCGCAAACCCGAACAGATTGTCCATATCGTCAAGACTCGGAGGATTCCACTTATCCAGCATCTCTTTGTCCAGATCCGCCAGGGGATGTCCATAATTGAAAAATCCGCTCGGTGCATAGACATCAAATTCCATCTCCCACCGGTCCCAGACACGGTTCGTCCCCCAGTCGATTCTGGCACATCCGTGTTTCTCCGCCAGTCTGGTTTTCTCCACATCTCCGCAGTACCAGCAAACGACATCGTCCATCTGACACGTCATATGGTAATGATTATCAAGATATTCATCAAATTCATCCCATGGCATCCACGACCTTCTGTTTTCCCGTTCCTGTCGCAAAGGCTATCTGACTTGGCAGATAAGAGGTATCTTTTCTTGTAATCACATCGAGAGTCCGCTCCGCTTTCGTTCTCATCTTTGTTTCCCCCTGTCAGTGAATAAAATTTGTATGTTTTTTTAATTTGTACTCTTTATTGTTTGATTTAATTTATCTGTCTATTTTTTCTTGTTTTTAATTGTATTTTATTTGTATATTATTGTCAACGTTTTTATCTGTTTTTTTCTTTTTTTGTATATGTTATATAAGCCCAATTTTATATTTTTGTATATTATTTTGTATTTTTTAGTTATTATTTGATTTATGGTCCGATTTTTTGTATTTATAAATTTTACGCCGCATTTAATTTGTATTTATTTTGTACGCTTATTGATTTTTTTACATACCAATTGTATAATAAGGTGAAAACAAACGTATATAAATAAGAACAGAGGTGTGTGATGGCAAAATATTTACAGGTATCGGAATGGATCTTATCCAATATTGCCGAAAACAATTTAAAACAAGGAGATAATATTCCCCCGGAGCTTCAGCTCTCGCAGACGCTTCATGTCAGCCGCCAGACTGTGCGGAAGGCCATAGAACATCTGGTTTCCAGGGGTATACTGACAACGATCCAGGGAAGCGGGACTTATGTGGCACATCCGCCGAAGCTCCGTGCAGCTCCCGTCTCCTCACAGAATATCGCAGTCATCACAACGTACCTGGATTCCTATATCTTTCCTCAGAAAATCAGCGCTATCTATGATGCTCTCGCCAGGTCCGGATTCCTTATGAACCTCCTGGGCACTAACAACAGTGCGGAGACTGAACATTATGTTCTCTCTTCACTGCTGGACAAGGACTTTGCGGGAATCATCCTGGAGCCCAGCAGATCGACTCTGCCGAGGATCCAGCCGGAATTATACCGGCAGCTGAAGGAGACCTTTCCTATCGTATTGATCGACTGTAATTACAGCGACATCAGTCTGCCGCGCATCGCATTGGACGACAGGGAGGGCGGGTATCTTGCCACAAAACATTTGCTTGAACACGGACACCGTGATATTATGCATATAGGAAAACTCGATGATCTTCAGGGAATTTACCGTTATCAGGGTTATCTGCGTGCACTGCAGGAATATCAGATTATTCCCCGGGAGACCGATGTACTCTGGTATACCAACGAAACTTCTCCTTCCATGTTTCTTGATGTTCAGGAGGAGAGGGTCCTGGCATGCCTGGAAAACCACTCGGCCGTCTACTGCTATAACGACCTTATGGCTTCAGCACTGCTGGCCTTTCTGACAGATCACGGCATCCGGGTTCCGGATGACTTATCGGTTGTCGGATACGATGACTCCCCGCTGGCGAGGCAGGGGATGGGGCTTACCACCGTCGTGCATCCGAGCGTGGATATCGGGCTGAAAACGGCAGAAAATCTTGTGAAATTGATACATGATCCTACATTTGACGCGAATTATACGTTTACCCCAAAACTGGTGGAACGCGATACCGTAAAAGACCATACTTAAACTGGAGGCGATACCATGAAACCTATCGGAGAAGCCGGAATCCTGGACCCATCGGATCTTTATATTAATTTTCCATCAGCATTTGCCAGAAAAAATCTCTTTTTCCTGGACAGATGCGGGCATTATTTTTTAAACAGGCACTATCTCATTTCGCGCAGCGCCCCGACAGAGATTCGTTTTCTCATACTCTACGTTGTAAAAGGCAGCCTGTCCCTGATCGTCGGCTCCAAAGACTACACGATCACGGAAAATGAAATTGCAGTTGTCGACACTCGGAAATACCATATCTATGCATCCAATGAACTTACGGAAATGTACTGGATCGGATTTGACGGCTGCTCCTCCGACGAACTGGTGACAGAAATCTGCCGATACGGGCATGTCTATGTCCCCATTAATCTGACACGTACCTATGACCTGCTTCGAGAGATTCTGAGTGGTTTTCGGGATCAGGCTCCCCTGTGCGAGGAACTGACCTCCAGCTATATTCACATGATACTGTCCGATATCCTGATGCGGACGAAAATGAAAAAAAATGCCAGGGAGTCCATTATCAGTGAAATCATGAATTATATTCAGATCCACTATCAGGAACCCCTGACACTGACCGGGCTGGCCGACATCGCCTGCCTGAATCCCAGTTATTTTTCCACAAAATTCAAGGAGGAGACCGGAATCTCCCCCAAAGAATACATCCTGAACACCCGCATGAATGCAGCTAAGATCCTGTTGTCGGACACCGGTCTCACGATCCGCCAGATAGCAGTCAGTACCGGGTTTCAAAATGACGCTTATTTTTCCTATTATTTTCGCAAGAAACTCGGAGTGTCTCCCAGCGAATACCGTCAGGCGCACTGAGCATTATGCGGCGCAGAGCATCGATATCCCCTGCATGATTCCAGTCAGTCCAAGGCTGTATAAAAAGATGGAGAGCGGCTTTCCCAAAAGTATGATGAGGACAAATTTGCCAAGTCTCATCTCTGTCAGCCCCGCCAGATAACAGAGCAGATCATCCGGGGCCACCGGGAAGAAGATAGCTGCCGCAAATGCCTTATCGAACTTCTTTCCTTTTTCAAGCCACCCGATGTATTTATCATACGTTTTTTCTTTAAAGACCGTCATGACTATCGGTTTCCCATATCGTTTCGACAGCAGGAAGACAATGATGGAGCCGATGCAGATCCCCGTATAATTATAGACAAAACCCCAGAAAGGACCAAAAATGAGTACACCTCCCAGGCATCCGATCGCTCCCGGAAGAATCGGCACTACCACCTGAACGATCTGTATTGCCGTAAATATCACCGGCGCAAAGATTCCAAATCCATCCAGAAACATCTGCAGTGACTCCCTGGATGTGAAAATCTGCCTGTTCATGCCGTATATGATAAATGCAGCGGTCCCGGCCAGTCCCAGGACCGTAACTGTGTTCATGCAGAATGCCGTATATTTTTTTTCCATCGTTTTCCTCCTCGTCCGCCTTCAGTTTTCCGCCGCTTTTTTCTCCGTCTTCCCGGCAACAAGGCTCAGATAATACTGCCTCCACAACTGTGCCACATGCTCTCTGCTGTAGAATTTGTGCCCGGCAAACGACTGGTGAGCAGCCTCCATGTAAAAGCCCGTCTCCATGCTCAGACGTTTTAACAAAATTTTAAACTCTCTGTCAGTATTTCCTTTTAACACATAATCAAACAGAATCGGCTGATAAATTTCCAGATCTCTCACCACGATCGGAAGACCGCAGTTCATAGCCTCCAGAATCGTCATCGGAAACAGTTCCTCATAGGAAGCCAGGAACATAACGTCTGCCATATTGTAAATATCGTTCATGCGCTCCCTCTCCACCATACCGAGAAAACGGACGTTATCAGGCAAATCTTTCAACGCCTGCCTGATCTCATCATACCCGTCTGAAATTTTTCCGAATGAAAAGCCTCCTGCCCAGACAAACTGGATTTCCGGCATACTCTGCGCAATGCGGATGAAGTCCATGACGCCTTTTCGTTTCTGGAGCTGTCCAACACTCAAGACCGTGAACTTTTCTTCCTCCAGTCCATATTCTTTACGCACCTTTCTTCGCCGCTGCATCGGCAGCGGACAAAATCTCTCCTCCGACACTACATTCGGTATATAAGTAATCTTTTCCCTCGGCACGCCATACTTTTGCAGTGCATCGATAAAATACGGGTTGACCGTCACCAGGTGGTCCATCCGCTTATAAAACGCGATCATATACCAATAGAACAGTTTTCTGGCAAGTCCCGGAAGGCGGATACTGTTTTCCACGGTCTCAGGAAGAAAATGAACGTATCCCACGGTTGTCCCTTTCTTCTTATGAAAGGGAACTCCCGCCAGAAATTCCGGATTGATAGAATGATAATGCGTAATATCGCTTGTCCCTCTCGCATTTTCCATAACCTCAAAGCTGTCTCCCAGCATATCCCTTACCAGAGCTACCTGTTCATCGTGTGCGGACAGTACGCCGTGTCCTTTTGCCGCATCCGCCTTTGACATCATATTGATTTTGTACATCTTCCTCCTCCTCTCAAAGCTCTGCACATCGCCACACGGTATAATTCCCCGCCCAGCCCTGCTGCCGGCCGTCCTGCGATACTCCTGTAAATCCGTTCCATGCTCTCACCAAAGTTTTCTGCCGAATAACGCCTGGCGGACTCCGCCGCACAGAAAGCCATTTCTTTTCGATACTCGTCATCATCCAGAAGACGCCCAAGATATTTCTGAAATTCTTCATAATTCTGATACTGATACCCATTGCAGCCATTTTCTATCACCTGCGCCAGGCATTCATCTTTTCTGCAGAGTGCGGGAAGTGCATTGGCAAGCGCCTCAATATACGTAAGACCCTGTGTCTCACTGTTGGAGGCACTGACAAAAACGTCGCCCAGCCGGTAATAATCGCCCACCTCCTGAGGTTTCACCATACCAGCGAATACCACCTGCCCCTGCAACCCGAGGCGTGCCGACTCCTGCTCCAGTTCCGCGCGGCAGGGTCCGTCGCCCACGATAAGATACGTCACATCACTGCGGCCTGTGTGTTTGATGTACTGCAGGATTTCCGTAATGTTTTTTTCACGTGCAAGCCGTCCGACACTCACGATCACCTTGTTCTCTTTGGGTATCCCAAGCTGTTTTTTCAGCTGTTCCCGCCGCGTTTCATCCGGCACCGCCTGATATTTCCTGATGTCAATCCCCGTCGGAACAACCGAGACCGGCGCTTCCACTCCATACGTCTTCAACAGGCTGCGCACTTTTTCGGTCGGCGCCACTACCGCGTCCACCTTCGATAGCAGCCGCCTGCTCCATACGGAAACTACCTTTCTGCCCACCGTCACTGACGGTGAAAAATAATGCGTGTAATCTTCATACACCGTATGATAGGTGTGAACAATCGGGCACCTGCAGTTTCTGGAAATCTTCAGGGCGCATAAAAATGTCGTGAACTCACACTGTGAATGAATGATATCCGGTTTCCACTGAATCAGTTCCTTTAAATACGAATTCCTCGATGATATGGATGCTCTCGCATCAGGATATATCTTTCCAATCCCAAATGATCTCAGATAATATACGCTGCCGTCCCTGCGCTGCTTTCCGTCTTCTGCCAGCGTCAGTACCCGTACCTCATGCCCTCTCTCTTCCATCTCCTTCTTCAGATTTAAAACGGAAGTCACAACTCCGTTCACTGCCGGTGCATACCAGTCTGTCGTAATCAGTATCTTCATCGGATTCCCTCCTGTCCGTATCTTTCTCTTCGTGTGATATCTAAAGTCTAACATCTCTCTGTATTGCCAGCCATCGATTTACCTGACATTAATCTTACAATTTTGTAATATCATCGTGTTATTCTTCTCTTTCAGGATAATATGGCGCACTTAAGAAATCATACCGAAATTTCTTAAGTTTTCTTTAAAACGATTATCTGTTAGAATGAAGTATCAGAACAAGAAGGAGTGAAGAATTCTATGAAAAAACTACTGATCGTTGTCGATATGCAAAATGATTTTATCAACGGTTCTCTCGGAACTTCCGAGGCAGAAGCGGTCGTACCCGCCGTTCAGAAAAAGATCGAACGCTGCCAGGCAGAAAATGCCGCCATCGTTCTGACGATGGACACGCACGCCGATGATTACCTGGATACTCTGGAAGGCAGAAATCTCCCTGTCAGGCATTGTATCAAAGACACACCGGGCTGGAAGCTGCACAGCGGTATCGCCAGTCTCATCTCCGGCTATCCTCATACCATCTACGAGAAAATAACCTTTGGCTCCTCCGCATTCGCCGCAGACTTATCGTGCGGAAAGTATCAGGATTATACGGACATTGAACTGGTCGGTCTTTGCACCGACATCTGCGTGATCTCAAACGCTCTGCTGGTGAAAACATTCCTGCCGGAGGCTCACATCCTCGTGGACGCTTCCTGCTGTGCCGGCGTGACGCCTGAAAGTCATGAGAATGCATTAAATGCCATGAAGATGTGCCAGATAGAAATCATATGAAAATGTACCGGCTGTCTTTTCGGGCAGCCGGTACCTTTTTATATGTTGAGAATTAGAATCTGAATCTGTAAATTGTCGTCGAATCGTAATTCTGCCCCTTTTTCAAAACCGGACTTTCGAACGCGGGCTCATTCACCGAATTCGGAAAATACTGAGTCTCCAGACAGAGCCCCTGCCTCGGATGATACGGTATCTGACCTTTGCCTGCAGGCCCTTTGATAAAGTTGCCGATGTAAAACTGAATGCCCGGCGTGTCAGTCAGGACCTCCATGGATATCCCGCTCTTCGGGCTGCTCACCTTTGCGGCGGGACGGACTTTTTTGTCATATTGGTTCAGCACATAATTGTGGTCATAACCGCCCGTGAATTTCAGCTGTTCAAACTCTATGTCCATATTGGCCGCGATCTCTTTTGTCTCCGTAAAATCCATCGGCGTTCCTTTTACCGGCTGGATGATTCCGTTTGGAATCGCTTTCTCATCCTTCACCGGTGTAAAACGCTCTGCATTGATCCATACCATATGGTCCATAATGGATGGGTCGTCATGACCGCTCAGGTTAAAGTACGAATGGTTTGTCATATTGACAACCGTATCATCATCTGCAATGCCGGTGTAATGCAGAATCACCTCATTCTCATCGGTAAGTTCATATGTCACGGAAATTTCCAGATTTCCCGGAAACCCCTGATCCATCGCCGGACTCTGCAGTGTAAATGTCACATACTGCCCGGCGCTCCCGGTCACCTGCCACATACGGTGTTCGTACAGATCCGGACCGCTGTGAAGATTATTTCCGTTGTTATTTTTCCCCAGCTGATACACGGTGCCATTCAGCCGAAAGATTCCGTGCTCAATACGGTTTGCGCCGCGTCCGATCACCGCTCCGAAATGAGGTGGATTTTCCTCATATTCCTTTACGCTGTCATATCCGAGTACTACATCTTTCATATTTCCGTTACCATCCGGAATCAGAACAGAAACCAGTATCGCTCCGTAGTCGATGAGCTGTATGGTCATGCCATTCTTATTACAGATTTCATACCGGGTGACGGTTTCCCCCGATGTTGTTTTTCCAAAAACACTCTGTTTCATAGCCATGGTCCTTTCTAATGAATCTGTTATCATGTGTCGCTACCATGATTATAACTGATTTTTTTCATATCCGCATCAGAATTTTAAATCAGAGGTTCACCGCACCTTTTATAATCTTGACAAGCTGAATCAATACCGTCGGAACGACCGCCAGCAGATATACAATGCCAATCTGATGTCCTGTCAGTGTCGCAACAGAGAATATTCTCTTCAGAAATGGCACGAACATAACCAGGCTCAGCAGGGCAACTCCTGCAGCGAATGCCCCGAGACTGTACCAGTTCCTCCTGAATCCGATCTTAAATATCGACTGGTCACTCCTGCAGTTAAAACCGTGGAACAGCCGGGCCAGCGTCAGTGTACAGAATGCCATTGTACTGGCTACCGCGGCATCTCCGCCTCTTAAACCTACGGTAAAAGCCGCCATTGTACAGACCGCGATCAATCCGCCCTGAACCAGAAGAGACAGCATAAAGTCTTTCGTCAGTATTCCAGTCTTCGGATCCCTCGGCTTTTGTGACAGCAGATTTTTTTCCGCGGGCTCCATTCCGATTGCAATCGCCGGCATGGAATCCGTCAGCAGGTTAATGAACAGCAGGTGAACCGGTGCAAACGGTACCGGTAATCCCATAATGGATGTGTACAGCACAGACAGAATGCCTGCCATATTCCCGGAGAGCAGAAATTTTATCGCATTTTTGATGTTGCGGTATACATTTCTGCCGTTTGCAACTGCTTTGATGATCGTCGCAAAATTATCGTCCGTCAGCACCATAGATGCCGCGTCTTTTGAGACCTCAGTACCGGTGATTCCCATAGCCACACCGATATCCGCCTTCTTCAGGGCGGGAGCATCGTTCACACCGTCTCCCGTCATCGAAACGATATTGCCTCTGCGCTGCCATGCATCCACAATCCGTATCTTATTCTCCGGGGATACCCTGGCATACACCGATATTTTTTGAATATCACGGTCCAGCTCTTCTTCCGTCATTGCATCCAGTTCCGTTCCGGTAACGGCCAGGTCACCTTGTTCAAAGATTCCAATTTGTCTGGCAATGGCCGCCGCTGTCACTTTGTGGTCTCCGGTTATCATGACCGTCCGGATCCCCGCACGTTTCGCATCTGCAACTGCACGGATGGACTCTGTTCTCGGAGGGTCTACCATGGCAATCAGACCCAGGAACGTGTAGCCGTTTTCTGATTCCAGGCTGAGCACATGGTCTTCTTCCACCTCCTTGTATCCGAAAGCCAGCACACGCAGTCCCTGTGAGGAGAATTCCATGTTCTGTTCTGTGATCCTGCTGCGGTCGGCATCCGTCATCTCGAAAATACCGTCCGTCGTTCTGATATGTGTTGTCCTCGGCAGAAGTACGTCGACAGCCCCCTTCGTCAGGACAGTCGGAACTCCGTGAAGCGCATACTTGGTACTCATCAGCTTTCGCTCAGAATCAAACGGGATCTCTTCCATTCGCTTCATCATCTCCCGCATGATCTCATCATCCACACTCGTCTTTCTGGCCATCTCAAGCAGTGCAAACTCTGTTGGATCCCCGATTCCCTTGCCGTCAACGATGGCGGAGTCATTCGTCAGGATGGCATTGTACAGGATATAACGGTGCAGCTGATTGTGCAGATCCAGTTGTTCCGGGTTCAGAATCTGACCGTCGATAAAAATCTTCTGAACAGTCATCTTATTCTGCGTCAGGGTACCTGTCTTGTCTGAGCAGATGACAGACACGCATCCCAGGCTTTCCACCGCTTTCAGCTCTTTAATGACTGCGTTTTCCCTTGCCATCTTCTGTGTTCCCATCGCCTGTACGATCGTGACGATAGAACTTAAAGCCTCCGGAATCGCAGCTACCGCGAGCGCTACCGCGAACATCAGGGAATCCAGGATGGGCATCCTCCGGTAAAGGCTCAGTGCAAATACCACTCCACAGATAATCATGATGACAATGGCAAGTTTGCTGCTGAAATTGTCAAGGCTCACCTGCAGCGGTGTCTTTTTCTCCTGCGTAGCGTTCATGAGACTGGCGATTTTCCCCATTTCGGTCTGCATTCCGGTTTCTGTCACAACCGCCTCCGCACGTCCGTACGTGACAAGACTCCCTGAATAGACCATATTAACCCTGTCACCCAGGGGAAGCTCACCTTTCAGGATCTCCTCCGACTTCTCAACATTGGTTGATTCCCCGGTCAGCGAACTTTCGTTAACCTGCAGCGAATAATTGTGCAGAATGCGCCCATCCGCCACCACCATATCTCCGGCTTCAAGCAGAAGAAGATCACCGGGTACGACTTCCCTGGAATCAATCTCGATCTTCTGCCCGTCCCGGATGACTTTCGCACTCGGCGAAGACAGTGACTTCAGGCTTTCCAGTGATTTCTGCGCTTTTTCATGCTGCACTGTTCCCAGGATGGCATTGAGTATGATGACCGCTACTATGACGATCGTGCTTTCGACATTTCCCGAAAACATGGAGATGATTGCTGCTGCGATCAGGATCACTACCAGCAGGTCTTTAAACTGTTCAAAAAACACCTGGACGGCACTTTTTTTCCTGCCTTCCAAAAGGACATTCTCGCCCTTTTCTTTCAGAACTTCTGACGCCTTCGCGGCAGTCAGCCCTTCGTCTGATACCCCCAGCTCCTTCAGCACCTGATCTCCTTTTTTCTGGTACCACATCATAATTCTTTCCTCCATTCATTTGATCTGCCTTGCCGTGCGATCCCGCGGAGCACTTTTGCCGCACAGGGAATGATGTTTCTTATGCAATAAAAAAGACTCTTAATGTACTTGTGGAATTTCGCATATTCCATAAGTACACTAAAAGTCTTGTAACCCATCAATCAAGGCATGCATCACCAGACTGCATCCTGCAGCCGCGTTTGTTGACAATGCATTTAAACTACTCCCTCTTAATGCAATTCGATTGTTATCAAGTATAGCTCCTTTCCGTCTCAGTGTCAACCGCTTTTTTTGATATATCGGTTCAAATGCTCATAGCAAGCTGGACAGCAAATACTACTGCACACGCTCCTGCCGCTACCGGGAGCAGGCCTTTCCCCTTATACGCCAGGAACAGCGCTGCAGCAAACCCACAGGCAGCCGAGACCATATCGCCGGTCGCATACAGAATGGCCGGAAATGTCATCGCAGCCAGCGTCGCATAGGGAACATAGTATAAAAACGACTGGATATACCGGTTTGTGATTTTTTTGCGTATCAATGTCAGAGGCAGCGCACGGACTGCATATGTCACTGCCGCCATGACCAGTATGTAAATATAGATATTACCCTGCATTTTCCGTCTCCTTTCGCGGGAACAGCCATGCCGCCGCCCCTGCAACGATCAGTATGATCATGATGATCTGCATGCCGGAAGAGATTTCCCGAAGACCGGGGGTATAGCGCATAACACATCCCAGTATCATCGCACAGACCACGACTCCCGCCACTACTCTGTCCTTTTTCGCGGCCGGCAGGATGACCGCCAGAAACATACCGTAAATTGCGATGCCAAGGGCGTTAATGATACTAACCGGGAGCACATTTCCGCAGATAACACCGACCAGTGTTCCAAGCCCCCATCCGGGAACTGCTGCCGACATCAGGCCGTAGGAATACCATGGGCTTAAGGTCCCGGGCCTGCACACGCTCACCCCAAAGATCTCATCCGTCACTCCGTATGCCATGAAAAACCTGTGGATCGGATTCATCTCTGACGATAATTTCTGTGACAGTGAACATGACATCAGAAAATACCTCATATTGATCACCAGCTGCAAAAATGCCATCTCAAAATATGTGGCGGATGCCGCGATTGTATCAAGCGACGCAAACTGTCCGGCTGATGTAAGATTTGTCACCGACATGAGCACCGCCTGAAACGCAGTCATGCCGACCGCGCGAGCCTGTATGCCAAACGCAAAAGATACTGCAAAATATCCAAAACAAATGGGAAGTCCGTCCCGCACTCCCCGCTGCCATTCTCTCATCTACCGTTCCCCCTGCTGCAAAATGTAAGCCCATCGTCATCCCGAACGGCTCGGAGCGTCAATGGACCCTTTCAAATACGTGAATATTCTACCACAGTTTTTTTTATTTCTCAATTACAGAATCTTTTTTATGAACTTTTTCATGAAGAAACTTGCAACCATCCCTGGAATAACATAAAATGATGGAAAGGTCATAAGAGAAAGGAGTTCCCGTTGTATGCCCGATTATTTTAACGATATAAAAAAAATTCAGGAAGTACTGCACGAAGGGCGGACAGGCCTGTGGGTCATTGAACTGGAGGAAAGCGAAAGACCCCGGATGTATGCAGACGGTGCAATGCAGGAATTATTGGGACTTCAAGAAGAACTCCCTCCCGAAGAATGCTATCAGTACTGGTATGATAGAATCGATCCGGACTACTATCCGCTCGTACAGTCCGCCGTGCAAAAACTTTGTGCAAATGAACGTTCCGAAGTGCAGTACCCATGGCTTCACCCGCAGCATGGTCGTGTTTATATCCGCTGCGGAGGTATTCGCGATTGGAACTACACAGGTGGAGTCTGTCTGCGCGGGTATCATCAGAATATTACCGACACCACTGTGATGAAACATGAATTCGATACTGTTATCCAGACCCTGGGCGAGAATTATATCGGTATCCTGCTGTGCAATGTCACTGATCAGAGCTTCAAGGTTATTAAACTTCCGGAAAAATTTCTGCAGCTGTCCGCAGACTATTCGGATTTCCACACATTTTTTCAGAATTACGTGGATGCAGAAGCAGCACCGGAGTACAGGGAACTGCTGCTTGAACTCACCAATGCCGACCATATTCTTCAGCACCTTGGCCGGGGAGAAACCCGCTTTGAAACCCTCTATCGGAACAGTGCCGGAAACTGGCGCCGGGTCCTGATCGTTCCTTCTTTACATTATTCTCCCGAATACCCCTGGGTGATCGCAGCATTCGATGAACAGGACCGGGAAATCGAACGGCGGATTGACGACGCGGCGTCTCAGACAGCATTTTCCCAGATCTATAAGCTGGCACTCAACATCAATACGGAAAAAGCGGAATACCACTGTATCCACTATTCCGGCAGCCTTCTGCGGCTGTCCCAATACGGAAGATTCGATGATTTTTACCGGCAGCTCCTGCCCTTGCTGCCGCTGGAAGACCGGCAGGAATTTGATCGTATATTAAGCCCCTCCAGCTATCAGAACTGTGGTTATAAGGAAGGCACCCTGCGTCTGTATGCTGAAAACGGCGGTCTTCATTACTACCGATATTATTCCTCCCGTATTCTCCAGGATATGGAGGAACGGATTCTTTTAACTATCAGAAATGCCGACGACAGACAGGAAGCCGAACAGCGGGAAAATGTACTTTCAAATTTGTGTCAGTGCTACTATTCCATCTATATCTTCGATCTGGTCAACGATACGGAAAAACCGATCTGGCAGGAGCTGGCTATTCATGAGCAGAATGCATTTCCCATGGGCAGCCTCTCTTCCTATTACGAGAAATTTATACAGCAGCATGTTTTCCCGGATGATCAGGAAAAAATGCGTAGAGCCGGCAGCCCGGAGTTTCTCCGGCAGGTTCTCACGCCGGAACAGCCGGTATATGATATTGATTTCAGACGAGTTTATTCCCACGGCATTGAATGGGTGCGTTCGCGTTTCAGCATTTCTGAAATGATCAACGGTCAGGTGACCAAGGTCATATTTGCCAATATGAATATAAATGAACAAAAACTCGAGGAACTGGAAGAGGAGCGCCGAAAGAAACTCTACTTTGAATACCAGAATATCATCAAAGGGCTTTCCTCATTCTATCACTCTGTCTTTTATGTTGATCTTGAAAACGATACCTTTCAGTCATTCGCACTTTCAGAGGACCTGAAAGAATATATCGGTTCATCAGACAGTTATACTTTTTTAAAAGATGTTTATACCCGGCGTGCCATCCACAGGGATGACCAGCAGCAATTTGCACATTCTCTGTCCGCAGCGGAAATCATACGCAGAATCAGTTCCGGCGACACCATCTATGCACTGGAATTCAGGCGAAACTACGGCGGTTATTTCGGTTGGATGAGAGTACATATCATTCTGGCTGAGAGCCGCAGCGGCATTCCAACCAAAATCATCCTGGCAGCACACAGCGTGGAGGAAGAAAAAGAACAGGAAGAGCAGAACCGCAGAGCATTGCTGGCAGCATATGAAACAGCCAAGCAGGCAAATGAAGCAAAAAGCAGTTTTCTGGCTCAGATGTCCCATGACATCCGTACACCATTGAACGCCATCATCGGCATGACTTCCATCGCCTCCTCACAGGCGGATGATCCTGATAAAGTAAAAGAGTGTCTGGATAAAATACAGTTTTCCAGCCGGCACCTCCTGCACCTGATCAATGAGATCCTGGATATGTCCAAGATCGAAAAGGGGAAGCTTGAGCTGATGGAGGAACCGTTTTCCCTAACTGAACTGATTGAGGAAGTTTATTCTATCATACGCACTGACGCCGTCAGCAAAAAGCAGCACATTACGTTTGATATCCTGGACGTCATCCATGACCGTCTGCTCGGGGACAGCAGCCGTATCCGTCAGCTTCTGATCAATCTCGGAGACAATGCGGTCAAATATACCCCGGAGGGCGGACGGATCAACATTACCGTTCAGGAGGTTTCCAGCCAGTCACAATCCGCAGGTTGTTTTGTCTTTACCGTTGAGGATAACGGAATTGGAATAGACAGGGAATTTCTGAACTATATTTTCGCACCCTTTTCCCGCGCTGAAAACGCAAAGCTTCAACATATTCAGGGGACCGGTCTCGGAATGTCCATCGCACAGGGGATCGTCTCTGCGATGCAGGGGGATATCCGGGTCGAAAGCGAACTGGGCGCCGGAAGCCGCTTTGTCGTTACTTTAAATCTGAATATCGCTCAGCCGGAAGCCTTCTCCTTCGCAGAGCCGGAATATTCCGATCCTCCCGGAGAGTCTGCCACAGTGCCGGCGGACTCCATCCTGACCGGCAGGAGTGTCCTGCTGGTGGAGGATAACCCACTGAATATGGAGATCGCCCAGACCATACTTTCACAGGCCGGTCTGATCGTATCCACAGCCGAAAATGGTCTTGAGGCGCTGCATATGTTTACCGCATCTGAACCGGGAACCTATCATGCAATCCTGATGGACCTGCAGATGCCCGTCATGGACGGCTACACGGCGGCACGCAGAATCCGAAGCAGTGCCCACCCGCAGGCGGCCGATATACCGATCATCGCACTGACTGCCAATGCCTTTCCCGAGGACATTAACAAGTCCCTGGCAGCCGGCATGAATGACCATATATCAAAACCAATCGATTATCAGAAGCTTCTGGACAGACTTGGGAAGGCTTTCCGGAGACTATAAAAGAAAACCAGAGAAAAACTCTGTACAGAGCAGAGTTTTTCTCTTTTTACTTATCTTTTTCCTCAACCAGCTCTCCATTTTCGAACATAACGATCTTATCTGAGAATTCGATCGTCCACCTGCAGGGATCATCTTCCGGCCCAATCTCTTCTTCCCATCCCATGCTGCCTTTTCCCATCCCCAAAGATTTCTCTACGGATAACACTTTCAAATACGAATTTGCTCCGGTAAACACAATGTCATATCCCGGCTTCGTCTCCATCGTCAGATACGCGACATCGCCTCTTGTCCCATATGTCAGCGTAACATCTTCATACCTTGCCTTACTGTATGTCCTTGGCTGCATCAGCGTCAGAACCATGATCAGTGCAGCGGCAGTGATGATCCCTCCCGCGATTCCGATTCGGCGCCTTCTCTTCTTTATCTTTTTCAGCAGCTCCACATCATGGATCTCTTCATCGCTGATAACCACCGGCTCATCGATTTCTCCCTTCATCTCCTGGCAGCATTCGCTGCACTCTTTACATGTCTTCAGATGTTTTTCTATTTCCTTATTGCTCTCCTCACTCGTCAGGCCATCAATATATAACGGCAGCAAATCCTGAATCACCTTACACTTCATGGCGGCTCTCCTTTCGTATTCTCTGTTTACCACGATAAAATGTCACTCTCGCCCAATTCTCATCCTTATCCAGAATCTCTCCAATTTCTTTAAAACTGAAGTTGCCCGTCAGCCGAAGATACATGACTTCCCTCAAGGGTTCCTCCAGTGCATGCAGCAGCTTATACAGCTCAAGAACCTCAATTTTCTCTATGGCAGACCGTTCCGGCTCCGGTCCTGCATCCGGAATTTCTTCCGTCAACTCAGACCGCTTTTCTTTTGACTTTTTCCTTAATTCTCTGCACCACAGATTCCTGGCGATCTGGCACAGCCATACGTAAAGTTTGCAGTCCCCCCGGAAACTGTCAATCGACTTCATTGCCTGAAAAAAAGTCTCCTGAGTCAGCTCCTCGGTCAGATGAGTATCATGGCAGAGACTGAACAGATACTTGTATACCTGCGGCATATATTTCTCATAAATCTGCTCCATATCCTGCATGATTTCCCTCCTTTGTATATAAGTGTCCGCAGTGTCAGTTTCGTTACAACATTCGGACATTATTTTACTCACAGCAAAAAAGAGTCACCGTTCCATGAGGATACACTCACGTTGCAATGACTCTTCTTTCATTCTTTTTAAAACGGTGTGCCGTACAGATCAAACGGCGTACTCTGATACACGTAGTAGTTCAGCCAGTTCGTATACAGGTTGTTGGCCGTCGCCCGCCACTTGAGGTCCGGTTTATTGTCCGGATTATCGTTCTCATAATAATTCTTCGGAATATCGATCGGAAGGCCTTTGGACAGATCTCTCTTGTACTCTGTATCGAGCGTTACCCTGTCATACTCCGGGTGTCCCATCACAAAAATCTGGCGTCCTTCCCGGGCCATCGCCAGGAAGATTCCGGCTTCTTCAGACTCCGCCAGAACCGTCAGCTCCTCACACGCACGAATCTTTTCGATCGGCACATCCGTATGTCTGGAATGCGGCGCTAAAAACACGTCGTCAAATCCCCGCACCAGCGGTATTTTTCTGTTTTTCACCCGGTGCCAGAACAGCCCGAACAGCTTTTTATCCAGCTGGACCTTCGGCAGACCGTAAAAATAATACAGCGCAGCCTGCGCTCCCCAGCAGAGGAAGAGCGTCGAAGTAACATTCTTCTGGCTCCAGTCCATGATCTGTGTCATCTCATCCCAGTAATCCACCTCTTCAAACTCCATCTTCTCAACGGGCGCCCCCGTCACGATCATACCGTCAAATTTCTGATCCTTCAGCTCATCAAAAGTCTGATAAAACTTGTTCAGATGACTCAGCGACGTGTTCTTTGACTCATGCGAACTCACCTTCATAAACGTCACGTCCACCTGCAGCGGAGTATTGGACAGAGAACGCAGCAGCTGCAGCTCTGTCTCCTCCTTCAGCGGCATCAGATTCAGTATCAGTATCTGAATCGGACGAATGTCCTGATGCATGGCGCGATGCTCATCCATCACAAATATGTTTTCCTTCTCCAGTATTTCCTTTACCGGCAAGTCACTCTGTATTTTAATCGGCATATCTGTTACCCTCTTTCCTTTCAATTAAGAATATCCCGGCTTACATCAGCGGAGCAAACAGTCTCAGTATTCTGCCCGCCGCCTTCACGCTCAGTTTTTCCCGTCTGCAGTCTTCAACTGTGATTCTCTGGCATTTTTCCAGAGTCTCCTGGTAGTCCCTCTCAATATCGGCAATGCACGGCACCTTATACATGTACGCGGCACATTCGAAATGAAGATAAAGACTTCTAAAATCCAGGTTGATCGTCCCCACAACCGCCTGTTCATCATCGGTCACAAAGCTTTTTGCATGGATAAAGCCAGGTGTGTACTCGTATATCTTAACCCCTGTCTTTAAGAGCTCCTGATAATACGTCTTGGCGACAACAAACGCATACCATTTATCCGGGATATGCGGCATGATGATCTTCACATCCACACCGCGCTTAGCCGCGAACTGAAAAGCCTGCAGTGTCTCATGGTCCAGTATCAGATATGGAGTCATAATATGCAGATAGTCCTTTGCGCCATAGATCATATCCAGATAGACCTGCTGTCCTACCGGTTCATTGTCCAGCGGGCTGTCCCCGTACGGAATCACAAAACCCGGTGCACCGTATGCCGGCATATATCTCGGAACGTCCAGATACCGGGAGTAATTTTCTTTCTTCACGTCGATGTCCCACATCTGCAGGAACATCAGGGTAAAACTGCGGACCGCATCTCCCTGGATCATGATTCCGGTATCTTTCCAATGCCCGAAACGAACTTTTCTATTGATATATTCATCTGCCAGATTGATACCGCCGGTAAACGCCGTCTCGCCGTCGATGACCAGTATCTTTCTGTGGTCCCGGTTATTCTGCGATGTCGATAGTGCAGGCCGGATCGGCGCAAATACCTTACATTTGATGCCAAGCTCCTCCATCTGTTTCGGATATTGGGACGGAAGCAGTGCAAGTGTACAGGTACCGTCATACATCAGACGTACCTCAACACCTTCCTGCACCTTCTCCTTTAAAATATCCAGAACTGTATCCCACATCAGTCCTTCCTGAATAATAAAATATTCCAGAAAGATAAATTGTTTCGCTCGCTTTAACTGTATTTTCAGCTCTTCGAACTTATCCTCTCCAAGCGGAAAATATTTGACCGTCGTATTCCGGTACACCGGAAAGGAGGCAGTCTCACTCAGATACCTGGCCAGACTTACTACCTGACGGTGCTCATCTTCCAGATGAAGCATCGTCTCCATATCCTGTTTTGAATATACTTTTGTCTCCTCTGCCAGTTTGTACAGCCGCTTATTGAGCATCCTGCTGCCAAGCTGTAATTTGATAAAAACGTAAAACAATGCCCCTGATACCGGAAGCACCAGGATAGGCACAATCCACGCCAGCTTGAATGCAGGGTTACCCTGCTGATTGATGATCCACAGGACCAGCACCGCCATAAACACCTGGTAAATGGCATAGAAGTAGACCATGTCTATATACTGCCGCAGATACTGAAACCCAACAAACAGAACCAAAAGCTGAATCAGCAGCAGCACAATGATGATCGCCGTCCTGCCGAAGATCACCTTCAGCACGCCGCGTTTTCCCCGTTCCACTGACAGTTTCTTCTCTGTCAGCTGTATTTCTTCATTTTCCAAACGTCATTCCTCATTTCGTATCCCAGTCTTTCACTCTTCATGTTAAGAGCAATTGTAACCAAGATAAGAAAAAATGTCAATCTGTTCCTATTTCTGCAGCATTTTAAGAAATTCTTCCTCGGTGATCACCATAACCCCCAGCTGTGCCGCTTTCTTATTCTTCGAAGACGCGGAACCGGCATCATTGTTGATCAGATAATCCGTCTTGGAGGACACGCTTCCGGTCACCCTGCCGCCCCGCTTCTCAATCTCTTCCTTCAGTTCGCTTCGGTTTGCAAAATGTACAACGCTTCCTGTTATCACAAAGTTCCTGCCCTCAAATATCTGTGCTTCCTCTTCCTGCTGTTCCTCAAGTTCCACGTGCGCCAGCAGATGATCGAGTTTCTTCTGATTCTCTTCTTTTCGGAAATACTCTGCGAAAGCCCGCGCGATCACGGCACCCACTCCCTCGATATCCTGCAGTTCTTCTTCGGTCGCACTGCGGATCTTCTCGAGATTATTCTGAAAGCTTCTGCATATCATCTTTGCGTTTGCCACACCGATATTGGGAATGCCCAGCGCATACAGAAGACGCGGAAGCGTCGTGTGTCTCGCCCTGTCAATGCTCTGTATCAGATTTTCATATGACTTTTCCCCAAATCCTTCCATGGTTGTGATTTCTTCCCGATATCTGCTGATCTCAAAGATATCCCCAAAATCTTTCAAAAAACCTCTGGCTATCCACTTTTCCAGAGTCGCTTCCGACAATCCTTCAATATTCATCGCATCGCGGCTGACAAACAGCGTAAATGCCTTGATCGCTTTCGCCGGACATTCTGAATTGGTACACATCAGTACCTCAACGTCACTGTCCTGCTGTACGTGTGTTTCTTCCCCGCATGCCGGGCACTTCTCCGGCATATCTTTAAATCCGCTTTTGGTCAGATTTTCCGCAATCTGAGGAATGATCATATTTGCCTTATAGACGGTGATCTCATCTCCTTCCCCCAGCTCCAGGGCTTTCAGTATGCTGAGATTGTGTACGCTTGCACGGCTGACCGTCGTTCCTTCAAGTTCCACCGGTTCAAATACAGCGATTGGATTGATCAGGCCTGTCCGCGACGGACTCCACTCGATCTTTACGAGATGCGTCTGTCTCGTCTCATCCGCCCATTTAAACGCGCAGGAATTCCTTGGAAACTTTGCCGTGCTCCCCAGCGATTCTCCATATGCAATGTCATCATAGACAGCGACCAGTCCGTCTGATGGGAAATCATTTTTCCCGATATGATTCGAAAACCATTCGATTTCCTTCTCCACGTTATCTGCGTCCACCATACGGTATTCCACTGTCTCAAATCCCTGTTCTTTCAGCCATTCCATCTGCGACTCACGCGAATTGTGGAAGTCAACGTCCTCCGCCCTCACAAGCCCAAACGCAAAAAAGCGGACATTCCGCCTGGCTGTTATACGGTTATCCAGCTGACGTACGGAACCGCTGCAAAGATTTCTGGGATTCTTATAACGCGCATCCACATCCGGTATCAGCCGGTTGATCTTTTCGAAATCCGAATACGTGATGATGGCTTCGCCTCTTAAGACCAGCTCTCCCGGATACGGAATCTTAAGCGGAATGTTCTGAAATACTTTTGCATTGTTGGTGATCACCTCGCCGATCACACCGTTTCCTCTTGTGACAGCCTTGTGCAATTCACCGTCCCGGTATGTGAGAACAATCGTGAGTCCGTCCAGCTTCCATGACAGCAGCGTCCTATTTGCGCCGATGAACTTTTTGAGTGCCTCTGCGTCCTTCGTCTTGTCCAGCGACAGCATCGGACGTTCATGCTCTTCCTTCGGAAGTTCGTCGAGTGATTCATATCCGACAGACACTGTCGGACTGTTCGCCAGAACGACTCCCGTCTCTTCCTCGAGTTTCTCCAGCTCATCATAGAGTCTGTCATATTCAAAATTGCTCATCACTTCTCTGTTTTCCTGATAATAAGCCCTGGAAGCCTCATTCAGCTTCCCGACAAGTTCCTTCATATATTCCTGCTGGTTCATAATCTCTCCTTCCAAGACAGCGATGTGGAATCTTTTAAAAGTTCCTGCAGTTCTCTGTACTCCTGATCCGTAATCCTGCGGTATGCTCCCGTTTCTATGCCGTTCAGTCTGAGGTTCATGATACGGACGCGTACCAGTCTTTTCACCTGATATCCGAGATATTCACACATTCGTCTGATCTGTCGGTTCAGTCCCTGCGTCAATATAATACTAAACGTATTTTTCCCCGTTTTTCTCACTTTACACGGCCGCGTCACCGTATTCAGAATCGGGACGCCGCCGCTCATCTTTTTGATGAATTCCTGGTCAATGGGCCTGTCCACCCAAACGCGGTACTCTTTCTCGTGAAAATTGCCCGCCCGCATGATCCGATTCACCAGATCCCCGTTATTCGTCAGCAGCAGCAGGCCTTCTGACTCCTTATCAAGCCGGCCGACCGGATAGACCCTCACCGGATAATTCAGATATTCTATGATATTTGGTTTTTCCCTGGTCTGCGCCGTACAGATGAGGCCTCTTGGTTTATTCATCAGCAGAAGAACCATCTCTTCCTTTTTCCTGATCTTCTTTCCTTTGACGAGCACGGTATCTTCCTCCGAGACCCGCATGCCCGTCACGGCAGGTTCGCCGTTAACCGTCACCGCACCTGCCTCGATCAACCGGTCCGCCTCTCTTCTGGAGCATACGCCCGCCTCACTTAAAAATTTATTCAAACGTTCTTTTTCCTGCATGTTCTTCCCACCATTTTTTTGACATACTGCTATTCTACCACATACCCCAAAAACAGTTCAAACCCTTTGAAAAAAAAGTCCGGTTTCCGTATATGGGACGTTAAAGTCCCCGGAAACCGGACTTTCATATCAGGGTTCTCAGCTTTTAGCAGTCTGTCCCCTGTACTTATCCAGCATCACTGCGATGCACAGAAACGCCGCGGCAAACGCCAGCTGTATTCCCACGCCTTTTAAAATATCCGTTTTCATACCCTCGTTCAGCACAGCATGTGAACTTATAACCTGATGGATATATTCATACCAGTAAACCGGAAGAAACTGTGCCACACGCCGGACCTGTACCCCAATGACTTCCAGCGGTACGAATACACCGCACAGAAAACTCATTCCCAGCGCCGCTACATTCACGACAGCATTGACTGTAATATCACTCTTGCAGCATATGCCCAGAAGATATGCCATCGACAGGGCAACCAGCATCATAAGGAAGCTGTTCAGCATATACAGCAGGGCGTGGCCGTCCTGCAGAAAATCCATGCCGTTTAATGCCAGTGTCATCAGAAGGCACAACACCCAGAAAACAATCCCAAACAGAGCCGTCCCCAATATCATCTGCATATTCTGGCTGCGGACACTGACCGCTGAACAGAGCATTCTGCTGCGGACTTCTTTTTTGCGGAATGCGATCAGAACATAACTCATACAGTAACAAAGCACCGCCAGCATGATATAAGGCATATACTGAAACATGAAGACATACGGCGGCTTCTGTCCGCCGTGTCCATCCTGATCAAGCATGGTCACCTGCACTTTCTCGCCGGAGATCCTCAGAATCTCATCCGCTGCCTCCCCTGCGCTGAAACCGGAATCTGTCATTACCCGCATGTCATTCAAAAACGTATTGATCTGCTGATCTGCGTAAAACGCCTTGTTTGAGTCCGGCAGCCTGATCGTCTCCACAGGTCCCTGCTGCCCCAAACACGCCTCCTCAAAGTTCTCCGGTATGACCGCGACATAGTCGAGATTTCGGTTAAACATCTCTTCCTGAATCATATCCCTGTCATCCGGAACCTCTTTCACATCGTGGTACAGCGCCAGAAATTCTTTAAACTTACCTGCAACGATGCCCCCGTCTTTATCGATCACTGCCACATCAAGCCTTGACGCCTCAAAGCCTTCCTGCTCAGTTTCCCCCAGAAACTTCTGTGACATAACAGAGATGGTCATAAAGATCACGATATACATGATAATGATGTGCCGATTACTCTTAATGATCTTCAGAAAACCTTTAAATACTGTCATAGCGCTCCCTCCTGATTCCAAGAAATGCAATTGTTACAAACAATACGGCCATGATTACCATCGTTATGATATTCCGCAGGAAACGTTCCGGACTATCATACACCGCCATACAGTAAAATGCATCGGACAGGACTGCCGCCGGATTCAGACGGTTCACAACAGGACAGCTGCGCTCTATGATATCTTTCATATTGCCCACCATCATGCCAGCCAGGAAACTGAAGAACAGGCTGCTGCCTACCACAATCCCTATTTTTACTCCTTTGTCGACCTTCTTCAGACATCCGATCATAATACCGTAAGCCACTCCGATCATACTTCCCAGCAGACACACGCCCAGCAAGGCCGCGATGTTATCACCCAGATTGATCTTCAACACAAATCTCAGATAGGCAACGACCAGAAGGATATTGATATAATGAATCACGAACACCACGATCAGATCACACAGGATCAGCTTCAGGCGGTGTGTCGGTGTAATGCTCTGTCTCGCCCCGAGCGCCGAGAGATTCGGCTTCATGTCATAGATCGACTGAAGACCCAGAAATGCTCCGAACAGACACGCCATACCAATCAGAGCAAAAAAATACATTACATTATTATCATGCGTCTTTCCGCCCGGAGATACCGCCGTCGTCATTGTCCGGTATTCGCTGAGAGACTGCAGCGCATCCTGCATGCGCTCCGGATACTCTTCGGCAATCCGTTCCATCATGGCGGCATTTTTCTGATACGTATCAAGCAGGGATTTCAGGATGCTCTCGCTGATTCCTGACGAACCGACTGTCAGAGAAAGAGTATCACCTGCATGGAAAATCCCTGTAACTTTTCCGCCTTTAAGAGCAGCCTGCGCCCTATCCTCCGTCATCTCACTTACCTTCAGGATGTCGCCGTCCATTTCATCCAGAAATGTCATAAAAGCGTGGTCTTCTGCCTCCCGGACAACTGCGACCGGTATCGCCTCCATATCCTCCCCCATGTCCCCGCTTCCGAATGAGAAGTAAAAGAACGTTCCCAGCACAATGGGAAACATCAGCGCCCAGAACATATTTTCTTTTTCCCGGACAGTCTGTATCAACAGATATTTCAATAAATGCATCATTGTTCTTCCCCCCTAATCCCGAAGCTGTTTTCCGGTGATCTCAAGAAATACATCGTTCAATGTAGGAAGTTCCGAGAACACTCTTCCAAATGCAATGTCCTGTTCCTGCAGGTAATTCAGAACACGTATCAGGTTATGTTTCCCCCTGCTGCATCGTATCTTCAGAATCTGTTCCTCATAGTGTACGTCAAACACATGCGGTAGCTGCCGCAGCATTTCAACCTGTGTTTCCTGTAAGATCACCGCTTCGATCGTGATCGTCTCCCCCGTCTTGATCATACTCTTCAGAGACTCCTTCGTACCTGTCGCGAGTACTCTTCCGTGATCGATGATGGCGATTCGGGAACAGATCTGTTCCACCTCTTCCATGTAATGCGATGTGTAAATGATCGTAGATCCCTGACGGTTCAGTTCCATGATCCCTTCCAGAATCTTATTACGGCTCTGAGGGTCAACCGCAACGGTAGGCTCATCCATGAAAATCAGCTTTGGTTTATGCGCGATGCCGCATGCGATGTTCAGTCTTCGCAGCAGACCTCCGGAAAGTTTTTTCGGTCTCATCTTCACAAAGTCTTCCAGTCCTACAAAAGCAATGGCCTCTTCCACCAGCTGTTTCCTCTTGCTTTTGTCGGAAACATACAGCCCGCAGAAATAATCAATGTTTTCGTACACCGTCATCTGCTCAAATACTGCTACGTTCTGGAGAACGACCCCGATCTCTTTCTTGATCTCATAACTGTCAGGCTTCATCTCCTGCCCCCGGATACGGATCATCCCCTTATCATACTTTAAAAGAGCCAGCATACAGTTGATCGCCGTCGTTTTTCCGGACCCGTTCGGCCCCAGAAGGCCGAATATCTCACCCTCCTTAATCTCCAGATTCAAATGATCCAGCGCCAGCAGATCACCATATCGTTTCACCAGATTTTCTATCGTAATCATCATACAATCCTCCTGCCATTCTTTATGATGACGCAAGGGTCAAAGGGTAATCCCAAACAAGACCCCGGTATCTTATGATTACAGTATACCGGATGCGGCAGCCCCTGCGTAGTGAACTGCGTCAGAACAGAGTATGACAAATGTCATGAATTTCTGCTGCAGTTGCCAACCAATCATCTGTGAGATATAATCTAACCAGAAGGAGGGACTGCCCATGAGATCGATTGCCAGTATTTTTCTGCTGTTTGCCTACAGTCTGTTTACGGTGCAGCTTACAGAAATCACACCTGTTTTTATACTGTCATTTTTGATCTGTATCTCCATTGTCTGCTCCTGCTCTTTTATGGGAAGAAGGTACCGTCTGGCGATTCTACTGATTTACAGCGCAGCATCCTGGATTATGCCGCAGCTGCTGTTGTTTCTGCCGGCTGTCACCTATGCCCTGGCTGGTGCGCGGCATTATGCTGCCGCTTCCTTGTGTGTCTTTTCTCTGCTCTGTTACTGCATTCCCGGTCAGGTCGTTCTCTTACTCTTCATTCTTCTGGGATGTCTGATCGCTGTACTTTTGTTTTCGCTGAATCACGCATACCGGAATCTGGATCTGCAGTATAAGCGTACCAGAGACGATACCACCGAGTTAAATCTGCTGCTGCAGCAGAAAAACCAGTCGCTGCGTGACAAGCAGGATTACGAAATCTACGCCGCAACCTTAAGAGAACGAAACAGGATTGCACGGGAGATCCATGACAACGTGGGTCACCTGCTGACACGTTCCATCCTGATGACCGGCGCATTGAAAGCAGTCAGCCGGGAGCCTGTGCTCATGCCCTCCCTGAACCAGCTGGAAGATACCCTGTCCTCCGCCATGGACAACATCCGTTCCAGCGTTCATGACCTCCATGATGAATCCATTAATATGGAAGAGGCCGTCAAAAGCCTGATTGCAGAATTTTCCTTCTGCCCGGTCAGACTGGACTATGATATCACCGATGCTGTTCCCAGAGGCATCAAATACGGTTTTATTTCCATTTTGAAGGAGGCGCTGGCCAATATCATGAAGCACAGCAACGCAACATCCGTCCACATCATTCTGCGGGAGCACCCTGCACTGTATCAGCTTCTGATCGAGGATAACGGAACATCCGGAAAGCCTCTGACAGAATCCGGCATCGGACTCATTAATATGAGAGACCGCATATGGAGTTTAAACGGCAACATACAGATCAGCAGCGATCATGGCTTCCGTATTTTTATCACGGTTCCCAAACAGATGGAAAGGAGAACAACGACATGAAGATTGTGATCATAGACGACGACTGTCTCGTCTCCGGAGCTTTAAAAAGCATTCTGGAAACTGACCCGGAAATAAACGTCGCAGCCATCGGAACAGACGGCGCCGAGGCGCTTCCCCTCTACGAAAAATTTCGGCCGGATGTACTGCTGATGGATATCCGGATGCAGAATACAGACGGACTGGACGGCGCAGTGCAGATCCTGTCAAAACATTCCGAAGCCAAGATCCTGCTGCTGACCACTTTTTCCGACGATGAATATATCGTCAAAGCCCTGAAGTCGGGTGTCAGGGGGTATCTGCTCAAGCAGGATTACCAGAGTATCATTCCAGCCATAAAGTCGGTACACACCGGTCAGACCGTGTTCGGTGATACGATCACCGCAAAATTACCAGATCTTCTTCAGACCTCCTCAGACTTCGACTATGCGTCGCATAATATCAGCAGCCGTGAGTATGAGGTGATAAAACTGGTAGCCGACGGAAAGAGCAACAGAGAAATCGCAGAGTACCTGTTTCTGAGCGAAGGTACCGTAAGAAACTACCTCAGTCTGATACTGGAAAAGCTGTCCCTGAGAGACCGGACGCAGCTCGCTATCTTTTATTACCAGCATCTGTAGAACCTTGCGGTCAGGATTTTTCTTGCAAATTATGTCGAATCCGCTTATCATATAGACATGGGAAAATATGATTAAGGGGAGTTTTTTATGAAAAAGCTGAAGATAACAGCCATTTTTATCGGAATTCTGTTCATCGTAACCTGCCTGCTGTTCGGCCGGGAGATTATGGCATATGTGCAGGAGGAGATCGCTCTCGCAAAATGGGAACCAACTCCTTCCGAAGGTTCGGACAAGCCGCTCTCCCACTGGGAACTCGATGAAAAAGGCTGGCAGTATATTGAAAATACCGGTTCTCCCGTCAAAGACACCTGGTTCTCCATCGATGGAAACTCTTATTTCTTTGACGAAGACGGTTACATGAAAACGGGATGGATCGAACAAAGTGATACCTGGTATTACCTTGATTATGCCGGAGAACGTGAAACCGGCTGGCTGGAAGACCAGGGAAAGCACTATTATCTGGATGACGACGGCGCCATGGTAACCGGATGGTATACGATCGAGGGCACCAAATATCATTTTGATGACAGCGGAAGCCTGTCGACAGGATGGATCCTGACTGATGATCAGTACTATTATATCGACGAGGATGGTACCCGTCATACCGGATGGCTGATCGATAAAGACAAATATTACTTTCTGAATGAAGATGGAATCATGCAGACCGGATGGCTGAAAGACAGCGATGTATGGTACTATCTGGGAAGTGACGGAGCCATGGTGAATGGATGGCAGACGATCAACGACAAAACATACTTCTTTGAAGAAGCCGGATCTATGAAAACCGGGTGGCTGGATACCGGGGATGCCTGGTATTATTTCAGCACAGACGGAGATATGCAGACCGGATGGCTGGAACTGGCAGACGGCACATATTACCTGAACGGTGACGGAAAGATGCACACAGGGTGGCTGGTGGACAATCAGAAAGCCCGCTACTTCGGCAGTGACGGACGTTATAACCCGGATGCCGGCAAGGTTGCTGCCGGAACAAAGATCGCTCTCACCTTCGATGACGGACCGGGTCCCTACACAGACCGGCTGCTCGACTGCCTGAACGCCAATGATGCATCCGCTACTTTCTTCCTGCTCGGCAATCAGGTGGACAGTTACGGAGATACCATCAAACGGATGTTTGATATGAAATGCCAGGTCGGAAACCACTCTTACGACCACTCCACACTGACATCGCTGGAGAAAAAAGATGCCAGGGAGCAGATCACCTCAACTGCCAAAAAAATCCGGGAGATTACAGGAAAAGACCCTTCATGGGTGGTACGCCCGCCCGGAGGAAATTATGACGAGGAAACTGCCAAAACTATTAGCCAGCCGTTGATCCTCTGGTCTGTCGACACGCTTGACTGGAAGACCAAAGATGTACAGACAACCGTTGAAACAGTGCTGAACAGCATACAGGCGGGAGATATCGTGCTGATGCATGATATCCACAGGACCTCAGTGGAAGCCGCCGAAGTGTTGATTCCGACACTCAAGTCTCTGGGCTATGATCTGGTAACCGTTAACGAGCTTGCTGCTGCAAACGGTGTTAATCTGAAAGGCGGCAAAGCATACGCTTCATTCAAATAACCAGTTCCGGCGTACAGGCTCATAACCAGATGGGACCCCTGTGACAGACAGTAAACCGTTTGTCACAGGGGTCCCGTTTTGTACTGCTTACAGCACATATTCATCCATATACCCGGTCAATTTTCTCTCTCATTATCTCATGTCTTTTTCCAGCCCGGATCCTGCTTATTTGGAAAATACACACGAATCTCCGTTCCGGCTCCGTATTCACTCTCCAGCTCCATCCTTGCATGATGCTGTGCCACGATGTGTTTGACGATGGCAAGCCCCAGCCCCGTCCCTCCCGTAGACTTCGAGCGGCTCTTATCCACACGGTAAAATCTTTCGAACACCCGCTCCTGATGCTGTATCGGGATTCCGATTCCGGTATCTTTAACGGACAGCATCGTCTCTTCCTTATCTTTTTTCAACCTGACAACCACACTCCCGCCAGGGTTGTTATACCGAATGGCATTGTCACACAGGTTATAGATCAGTTCATCCAGCATCTGGCGGTTGGCGCAGATCGTACACGGACCCCCTTCGAGTTTCAGGGTAACATCATGCTGCTCCGCATTCAGCTGAAGCATACCGATACACGCCTCTGCCAGCTGATAGAGATTTACCATGGTAAATGCAACACTCATATCCTCGACATCCAGCTCCGACAATCGGATAATATCATTGATCAGAGTCAAAAGCCGTGACGAATTGCGGTGAATCTCTCTCGCAAAGCGTCTTACGTCTTCTTCGGACGCCATACCGGTCTCGATCAGTTCCGAATATCCGGAGATTGAAGTCAGCGGCGTTTTCAGCTCGTGTGAAACATTAGCCGTGAATTCCTGGCGCATCTTGGCATTCTTCATGATATCTTTGTGCTGGCTATGTATCATGGCGATAAACGGCGTCAGCTCAGGATACGTTTTGATCTCATCCATGTTTTCTATATCATCCGCCATCTGCTCGATCGGTCTCACCAAACTTTTTGTCAGGACACG
Source organism: Ruminococcus gauvreauii (assembly GCF_025151995.1). Classification (NCBI taxonomy): domain Bacteria; kingdom Bacillati; phylum Bacillota; class Clostridia; order Eubacteriales; family Oscillospiraceae; genus Ruminococcus; species Ruminococcus gauvreauii. The sequence continues at coordinate 3,372,694 of NZ_CP102290.1, read as the reverse complement.
GGCAAGAACCACACAGATGGCAAAGATCAGCAGCGCAATCATGGCGATCACAGGAAGCGCGCTCCAGAAAATACTCCAGATACTTCCTGCCTCCTTGGCTACCCGAAGGACCTGCCCGGTCTGCAGTTTTACCGCATAATAAAATGTGTTTTTATCAAGCGTCTCCGACTTACGTATCGCCTCACCGATCCCATCTTTAAAAGCCTCTGTGACTTCCGGTCTTCCGCCATGATTTTCCATCGCATGTGTGTCTGCATTGCTGTCAAACTCCACGGAGCCATCCGGGTTGATCAGGGTGATACGCATATCATCGATTTCATATGCGACTGCCTCTTTATCGATTTCCTGCTGTGTCATAATGCCCCTCAGGACATTGGCGTAAGATTTCAGATCTTCCAGCACCTGTTTCTGAAACAGATCATAAAACACCGCAACCGATAAGATGAGTGTCGCTGTTATGGCAATCGCAGCAATTCCTATGAACTGGACATGAATCTTTTTCTTCAAAATCTGCCCCCTCACTCATTGCTCATAATGTAACCGACATTTCTCACAGTCTTGATGTATTTTCCTGCCGTCTTCAGTTTCTGCCGCAGCGTTTTAATGTGCATATCCAGTGTTCTGGATTCTCCTTCAAAATCTGTTCCCCATACCCTGTCCAGAATGGTATCTCTCGGTGTGACGATTCCGGCATTCAGCAGCAGGAGCTTTAGCAGCTCATACTCCTTATATGTCAGATCACACGGCTCATCATCCACGAATACCATACGCCGCTCATTGTCGAGGAACAGATTTCCCATAGACAGGAATTTATCCTCCTCCACATCCATACTGCGGCGCAGCAGGGCTTTCACCCGTGAGATCAGTTCCATGACGCCAAATGGCTTCGTCATATAATCATCGGCTCCCATATCCAGGCCTTTGACTTTGTCTATCTCCGTCGTCTTGGCCGTCACCATGATAATGGGAATTTTCCTGGTCTCCGAACGCGACCGAAGATTCTTCAGAATCGTAAGTCCGTCCTCATCCGGCAGCATAATATCGAGTATTATCAAGGTCGGCGTCCTGTGCTGCAGCCGCTCATAAAAGGTCTTTGCACAGTCAAAATCCTCCACATCATATCCGACATTCTTCAGCGCAAACGTCTCTATTTCCCGAATATTCAGATCATCTTCCACAATATATATTGCTGCCATTCGTTACCTCCGTTCTCTGTATCCATCTATTTTACGGCAAAGCATATTTTTTTGCAAACTGTACCACCTGTTTTTTAAAGTTTTCATCCTCTGACTGACGCAGTACATCCAGATATTCATGTACATCCATTCCATCATCCTGCAGCTCCAGGAGACAGACGCCGATGTTGGAGCAGTGGTCCGCCACTCGCTCAAAGTTCGTCGTGAGATCAGCCAGGACAAATCCCATCTCAATTGTACAGGTGCCTTTCCGAAGCCGTTTGATATGACGCTTTTTCAGCTCCTCCTGCATGCCGTCAATGACTTCTTCAAGAGGTTCGATATTTTCCGCCATCTCCTGATCTTCCGCTCTGAATACCTGAATCGCCGTATCCACGATTTCACACACGGCGTTCATGTAGATATTCAGCTCATGCTCCGCCTTCTCGGAAAAGAACAGCTCCTTCTCATGCATCTCTTTTGCCGCTTCCATGATATTTACCGCATGGTCTGAGATTCTTTCAAAATCCCCGATGCAGTGAAGCAGGAGTGACAACGTATGACTGTCTTTCTGTGACAGGTCACGGCTGCTGAGTTTTACGAGATACGTTCCCAGCTGGTCCTCATAGTGATCCACATTATTTTCCAGCGCGACCACCATGTCTGCCTTTTCCTTCTGATAATTATTGATCAAAGTCATCGCCGTGTAAAGGCCCTTCTGTGCCATTTCAGCCATATGAATGGCAACCGTCTTGCACTGTCCGATCGCAAATGCCGGCTGATCCAAGAACCTGGCATCCAGAAACTGAAGATCCGCCGTCTCCTCTGCGGGAAGCTCGGTCTCCTCGTCCGCCTTGATCGTGAGGTAAGCCAGTTTCTCGAGACCTTTTGAAAATGGCAGCAGGACAGCCGTTGCAGATATGTTGAAAATGCTGTGAATCACAGCGATGCCTGCAGGATTGGCGGCATCTCCCAGGAACGCAAAGCCAATGGCGGCATTCAGTACATAAAACGCAACCATAAAGATTACGGTTCCGATGATATTAAAATAGAGGTGGACAAGTGCTGCCCTTCTTGCATTTTTGCTTGCTCCAATACCGGAAATCATCGCTGTCACGCAGGTGCCGATATTCTGTCCCATGATAATAGGAAGCGCCGCACCGTATGTCACCGAACCAGTCACACACAATGCCTGCAGAATACCGATCGATGCCGACGAGCTCTGAATGACCGCCGTCAGAACTGCCCCTGCGACAACACCCAGAACCGGATTCGAGAACATCAGCAGGATATTCGTAAATTCCGGAACATCTGCAAGCGGTTTAACCGCTGAACTCATCGTATCCATCCCAAACATCAGGATAGCAAATCCTACCAGAATCATCGCAACATTTTTCTTCTTCTCACTCTTCGAGAACATGAAAATAGCCACACCGATGACCGCCATGATCGGTGAAAACGAAGTGGGTTTTAACAGCTGAATAAAAAAATTACCGCTTTCAATTCCTGTCAGGCTTAAGATCCATGACGTAACCGTCGTACCAATATTCGCTCCCATGATAATTCCCACTGCCTGTGAGAGTTTCATAATACCAGAGTTTACAAATCCTACAACCATCACCGTTGTCGCCGATGACGACTGGATCACAGCGGTCACGCCCGCCCCGAGCAGGACCGCCTTGATCGGATTTGAAGTCAGTTTCTCCAGGATTTTTTCCATTCTGCCGCCTGACGCTTTTGAAAGGCCGTCCCCCAGAAGGGACATTCCATACAGGAATAACGCAAGTCCCCCGACCATTGTCAATACATCAAATAAATCCATACTTTTCTCCTTATTTTCTCTTATCGTTTTTCCGGGATCACACGCAGAGACCCCAGTATCAGTTTTTATTCTAAACGATCCAGGTAAATTTCATAGGCATGGATATGTAAAATCTGTGTAAAATTTTCTATACATTGCATTTAACAGATGACAATAAACCAGATAACCAATACGAGGGCAGGTGCGATTCATACAAATCACACCTGCCCCCCTGCATATTTTCTATAAAGCAGATAGATGGCATCTGACTTCTCTTCTCTGATCTTTTCTTATCTCAGGCATTTCTTCCCCGCATATTACTCACATCCCGCTGATCACACAGGCTTTCTATTCCAATGCCAGATCAATATTTGTGCCTTTCAGCCCTACGGCTGCGCCGCCGCGGGCTTCATCGGAGTCGGGATGAGCCAAAAGCCATTTGTTTACTGCAGCGAGGTAGTGGTCTTCCTTGTTGCCGATGCGGCGTGCCGGAAGATCAAGGTTAGTGCCCTTGGGGAGGGCGACCATCATGTGGAAGCCTTTTGCCGGATCTGCGTGGCAGGGAGCGTAGTGAAGGGTGGTAGCGTAGATTTCCACGAGGACGCCCTTGGGGACGAGGAAGGCTTTCACGGATGCGGTGTCGAGCATCATGTCTTCGATGTCGGTCTGCTTGGCCAGGAGGAGTATGAGGTCCTCGGCCGGAAGATTGAATTCGCTGTCACGATGGTATTCGAGACAGTTCAAGCGGGTGTTGTGGCCATTGCACCAGCCGAATTCTACCGGGAGGCCGCCGTAGAGGGTCGGCGCGATGTTCCTGGAGGCTTCCAGGTTCTGGAGGATGGGATCTTCAGGTACATATTCTACCCCATCAGAGAGTGGCGTGGAGGCAAGAAGCGCATCCACGATGGGCTGTACGTCGTAGCCGTCGACGATCTTTCCGTATATCCGAAATTCAGGATCTGTCACTTTATATATTTTCATAATTAAACCCCGTATTTTCTTCTTAAAAGTTGTTCTCAGGCAACCAATCTAATATCTGCACTGAGCCACTATTATTTCTCCAGGTTCACTCCTGTCTCTTTATCAAATAAGTGTGCCAACGCACCATCAAACGTAAAAGATACCTTGGAGCCATTGCTGATGCCCCCCTTGTCCTTCAGCTCGGTGGTCTGTACGATGATGATGGTATCGTGACCGTCTGCGTTGGCATGAAGGTGGATCTCACTTCCCATCATCTCAGATACTTCGATCTTCGCTCTGATGGCCGGATGAGCGTCTGTGACGAGCTCGATATGGTCCGGACGTACGCCGAGGGTGATGTCCTGGGATTTGACGCTGTTCGCCGCGAGGTTTCTCTGCTTCTCATCGGAGAGCTCTACTGTGAGTCCCTGTACGGAAACGCTGTACTTGCCGTTGTTTTCGATGAGTTTCGCTTCGAACATGTTCATCTGTGGCATGCCGATGAAGCCTGCTACGAAGAGGTTCGCCGGATGATCGAAGACATCCTGCGGGGTGCCGACCTGCTGTACGACGCCGTCTTTCATGATGACGATGCGGTCGCCGAGGGTCATAGCCTCTGTCTGGTCGTGGGTGACGTAGATGAAGGTAGAGTTGATTCTCTGGCGGAGTTTGATAATCTCAGCACGCATCTGGTTACGAAGCTTCGCATCGAGGTTGGAGAGCGGCTCGTCCATCAGAAGGACTTTCGGTTCTCTGACGATAGCACGGCCGATAGCTACACGCTGGCGCTGGCCGCCGGAGAGGGCTTTCGGCTTACGCTCGAGGTATTCGGTGATGCCGAGGATCTCAGCGGCATCGTCGACTCTCCTGCGCATCTCAGCTTTGTCCATCTTTCTGAGTTTCAGTGGAAATTCCATGTTTTCTCGGACTGTCATATGTGGGTACAAAGCGTAGCTTTGAAATACCATGGCGATATCTCTATCCTTCGGCTCTACATCATTGACCTTCTTGTCATCGATCAGGAGCTCACCGCCGCTGATGCTCTCGAGTCCTGCCACCATACGGAGGGTGGTGGATTTGCCGCAGCCGGAAGGTCCTACCAGAACGATAAATTCGTTGTCAGCGATTTCGAGGCTGAAATCCTGCACTGCCAGCACGCCTTCATCGGTGATGGTGAGGTTAGTCTTCTTCCTGGGTTCGTCTTTTTTCTTTCTGCTCTTCTTCTCTTCGATGTTCGGGTACACTTTTTTGATATGTTTTAAAATAACTTTTGCCATATTCATGGACATTAATGACACTGGCTCCCCAATGTGTCATCTCGCGACCGGCGTCTTCATCCGCATCGCATTACGACAGGTCTCCACACTGCCGCACCACATGCCCGGCGGTTCTTCTCCTTTTCTTTTATCCGGACCAGCCATATAGTGGAGTGATCTGATCCCGGATGAAATATTAAGATTTTAATACAGGTCAAAACAATTTTATACTGGTTTCGCTATCGCAAAAATTTCCGAATAAACGCTCTTACTTCTTCCGCCATCGGAATCGACGGCGCCGCCCCCGGTCTCGACACCGCTATCGCCGATGCGGCTGACGCTTCTTCCAGGCATTTAGCGATGTCCCTGCCCCCGCAGATCCCTGCGAGAAAATACCCGCAGAAGGTATCGCCTGCTGCCGTGGTATCTACCGCCCGCACCGGGTAGATGTCGTGCTGATAGGTCTTGCCCCCGCCCCTGCACAGGACGCCGGCGGACCCGAGGGTCAGTACGATGACAGAGGAAGGATATTTTTCGGACAAGATCTGCAGCACCGCGTTGTAATCAGAGGGCTCCTCCATACCGGCAATAGCTGCGCCTTCCACTTCATTCACGATAAAATAGTCCACGCATTCGAGGGGCAGTCCGTCCAGATCCGATGGGATCGGGGAAGGATTGAAAGCCACCTTAAGACCTGCTGCCTGCGCGTTTCTGATGATGTAAGGAATCAGGTTCGTCTCGTTCTGCAGGAGGACGATGTCGCCTGCCTCTCCGTGGGCCCGCAGCACTTCGTCCACGTAACCTTCAGTCAGCTCCCGATTGGTTCCGCCAAATACGATGATGCAGTTATGTCCTTTGGGATCTACCTGTATGATCGCGTGGCCGCTCTGGCCCGGCAGGGTCAGTATGGAAGAGATGTCGATACCCGCGTCCGCGAGCGTCTCCGTCAGGATCGCTCCGTCTGTTCCGACCGCGCCTGCATGGAACACGGTGGCTCCGGCACGGGAAGCTGCCACCGACTGGTTCAGTCCTTTGCCGCCCACATTTTGCTGGAATCCGGTCGCGTGAATCGTCTCACCCATCCGTACAAAATGCTCTACCTGATATACTTTGTCGACGTTCATCGACCCAAATGATAATATTTTCATATGTTCATCCTCTGTCTCTCCTCACTGCACCGTTACGTCCCAGGAAAATGCATACTCACCGGAACCGAGCACCAGCAAAAGACCATTCTGCTTTTCGTGGATCTGCGCGAGACCGTTCAGAGCATTCACATCTTCGTTGTCTGCTTTCGTTGTATCGATGGAAGCGCCCTCTAAAAACACCTCCGCGGTCGTGTTCGCCGGAATCCGGATTTTCAGATCCCGCGTCGCTCCTGTGTGATCCCAGCGGCAGGCAATCTCGCCCTGCTCGGACCGATAGGAAGCCTCTACATAATCCAGTCTGTCTGTGTAATTCGGATGGATCCGTATGGTGGTGAAGCCCGGCTGTGCAGCACTGATGCCGGCCATACCTTCCATCATCCAGTTACCGATCGAGCAATATGCCGGCTGAATGAAGGAACACATCGCGATATCGCCGTTCGGCTGGAGTCCTTCCATAGATTCCCACACGCCTGTGGCACCCTGATCCACCTCATATAGCCAGGATGGTTTGTTCTCATTCAGCAGGAAGTCATACATTTTTTCAATATTGCCATTCTCACAAAGCTGCTGCGGCAGTACGAGGGAGGAGGAAAATCCGGTGTTCATCCCTTTCTCCTCCAGTTGTTCCAGAATCCGCCGCATGAGGCGGTCCTTCCCGCCCTCCCGGTAAAATCCCATGTGCAGAGCCAGAATCTGGGCACCTACGTATCTGGATTCATAGATTTTGCCGGTGTCATAAAATTCGTGAATCGCTGCCTGCCTGATTTTCTCATAGAGTGCATGGTACATGGCTGCGTCCTCTTCCTGCTGAAGCAGGGTTGCAATCTGCTCCAGCAGTACGGTCGAGTAGGCAAAATAATAAGTACCCATCAGCCAGCAGAGGCACATCGCACCGATCCGGACCTCGCCGGTCTTCTCGTCGACGCTGGCGCTCGGTGTCATCCAGTCTCCGAAATTCCAGTCAGCGTTCCAGAGATACTGCAGGTCTTCGGCCCGCTTGGGGGTGATTTCCCCGATCCACGGCGGATTGGCATCGGCCGCTCTGCTCTTCTCGAGATCGAGCCATCTTTGCATCATCGTATAATTCTCTTTCAGGATGCGGATGTCGCCGTATTTCCGGTAGAGATGCCAGGGCAGGTGGATCACCACATCGCCCCAGCCGGCCGTGGAGTCTGTCGCGATCGAATTTGCGATCCGCCAGTTCGGGATGATTGCCGGAATCTCGCCGCCTGCGCCCTGCTCATGTCTGCAATACACAAGCCAGCGTCTCAGTATCGCCTGCGCATCGACGTTATAGCAGATCGCGGGTCCGACCATCTGCACATCTCCGGTCCAGCCGGAGCGCTCTCTGTCGGGGTTGTCCGTCGGGATGGAAAGCATGTTGGAACGGATCGTCCATTCGATATTTTCCTGCAGTTTGTTCAGCTTCGGGTTCGATGTGACAATTCGGGCGGTCACATCGATATCTGACGCCAGGAGTCTGGCATGGCACTGGGTCGCAGTCACTGCGCCCCGCTCTGTCGTGATTGCGATGTATCGAAAGCCATGCAGGGTAAAGAGTGGATCGTAATCGGCCTGACCATTTTGGTCCAAGATCACCGTATCGGTCATCTGGGAATTCTCGCCCATGGTCTCATAGTAGTAGTTGCCTTCTCTGTCAGTCACCTGGAAATAACGGAGTACTACGACACTCCCCGGCTCACCGGTGAGATGCATGGCCGCGGTGCCCGCCATCAGCTGTCCAAAATCCAGGATCAGGTCGCCCTGCAAAGATACATAGCTCTCTGCCAGCGGCCGCTCCTCCAGATAGCGCATCGGCTGCGCGTTCTGCCCTCTCAGATTGGAGAGGTCGTAGGACTTCTCCATCACCGCCGTCCAGCCGCTGTCGTCGTAGCCGGACTCAGACCATCCGGCGAGGATACAGTTCGCGTCGTATTTTTCTCCTATACTCAGATCCGCGTATCTGCGGGGACCCTCCAGGGTGGAGACGAAGCCTGCGTCTGAGCCGATGGTCTCGATATGTCCGTCCGCGAAATAAAGTTCAATCTGTAATAACAGTCCCAGGGTGTCTCCGTACCGGACGGATTCTCCGGTACACCCCAGCCTGCCGGCCCACCAGCCGTCTGCCAGTGTGATGCCGATGGTATTTTCCCCTTCCCTGATCAGGTCCTGCAGATCATAGGTCTGCACCTGCAGGTAATCGAAGTAGGAGGAGGATTCCGGCGCCAGCATGAGGTCTCCGACTCTCTGTCCGTTCAGCTCGGCAGCATAGATGCCATGGGCCGTAGCGTACATCCTCGCCCGAACGACCTCGCCGGAGATGGTAAAACATCTGCGCAGCATGGGGCAGGGATACAGAATGTCTTCGCGGATCTCGTGGGATTGTGCCGTGGTCTCTTCGGCCGGGACATCCCCGCTCTCATCGACGATCCATCTGCGTCTTCCTTCATCGAAAGTCTGCAGATCTGCGATATATTCCTCTGTGGGGATTTCTTCTCTATAGACCGGATGCTGCCGTGGCTCGATCCATCTCGCGGACCAGTCCTTCTCCTGCAGCAGTCCCATCTCGAACCAGGCATTTTCCTGGCTAAGTGCGGTCTCGCCGTAGTTGTCTGTCACCTGTACCGTCCAGTCGTATCGGCTGCGGCTGCGGATCAGCTCCTCGGGAAGGACCAGCGCGGTATCACGGCTTACGATCTCACCGCTGGAAAAAATCTGCTCTCGTCTCAGAGTGCCATTGTCCAATACCTCTTCCCAGACTGTCACGAGGAAGGACTGCTGCCAGACGCTGCGTCTGTCGGATGTCAGGTTCCAGGTGAGCCGCGGGGATGTGATCGAGATACCGAGGGGATTGGTCATGGACTCACATCTTAAATTACATACTCTCATTGATATACCTCATGTCTCTATATTTTGTAGTAGGAAAATCCTACCGATCCGTAACCCTTACCCCTTCACAGCGCCTCCGGTGAGACCCTCAACGATCTGTGAGGAGAAGAGGAAATACAGAATGACGATCGGCAGGAGTGTGATTACTACAGCCGCCATGGATTCGCCCATGTATGTCGTGAACTGTGTCAGGTAACGGTAGATTGCCAGTGTCAGGGTGGTCGTCTTCTGCCCATTCAGGAAGAGCATCGGGATATAGAAATCATTCCAGAACTGGATTGCCATGATCAGGGTCTCGGTGAACAGGACCGGCTTACTGATCGGAAGAATGATCTGCACAAACACACGGAAATCGGAGCAGCCGTCGAGTCTCGCGGACTCTTCGAGCGCCGCCGGGATCGTCATGAAAAACTTCTGGAAGACCAGACATGACATCGAGATCATGGAGAAGTAAATCAGCAGGACGCCCACCAGTGAGTCGGTCAGGCCGACATTTCTCAGAATGAGAAGGATCGGCAGAATCATGACCTGGATCGGAACCATGGAGCCGATCAGGGTGTAGCTGGCCAAAAGCTCTCTTCCCTTGAATTTGTATCTTGCGATACCGTAAGCCACCATCATGGAGAGGAAGATACATCCCGCTGTTCCGATGACGGTGAGGATCAGGCTGTTTCTAAAGTATAAGGAGAAATTGCCTGTCTTGATAAATGAAATATAATTATCTAATGTGAGCTTGGTAGGAAGACCCGTCAGGTTCGTCACGATATCGATCTTGGTCTTGAACGAATCCATGACCGTGATCAGAATGACAACTACCGTAATCATACAGTAGCAGCACAGGATTGCGGAGATCATGCCACGGACGACTTTTTCCTTTGTCGAGTATACCTGCCTGCTGCCGGATACACTATCTTTATTCTTTTTTCTCACGGCTCCTCCTTTCTAGTTCTCGTAATCAAACTTAGCCAGAGTCCTGTTCAGTACAAAGGTAACTGCAAGCAGGAACACAAATACAACAATACAGATCGAAGCGCCAAATCCCATATCAGATTTTCCACTCAGGCCACTTCCGAAGGTATAGCGGTAAAATACCATGTTTGCGAAGTCGAGTGTGCCGTTGACACCTCCGGTGCCGCTGGTCAGCATGAATGGAAGATCGAAGATACCGAGTGCCCAGATGGTACTCATCGTGATGACGGACGCGCAGGACGGCAGGGACATCGGGAACAGTATGCGGAAGAACATCTGCCAGGTCGTGCAGCCATCGATGCGGGATGCTTCGATGACATCTGCAGATACATTCAGGAAATTGGAATACAGGATCATGATTCCAGGTCCTGAACTCGCCCAGATGATGATCAGTACCAGCAGGAAAAATGCAATCTCCGGATTGCCGAACCAACTGTTAGTCGCCATGCCCAGCGCTTTCAGGATGCTGTTGGCCGCGCCAAAGTTCGGGTTGAAAATCAGCATGCCGAAGAAAGCGACTATGGTGGAACTGATAACGAATGGCATGAAAATCATGAACTGAATGAATTTTCTGCAAGGTACTTTTATGTAGAGTAAAAATGCGATTAGATATTGGTATGGTGTGATGATCGCCCATACAATGATCAGGTATTTAATATTGTTTTTTATGGCGTTAAAAAACGTAGGGGCAAATCTGCTGTCAGTAAATAACGTAACAAAGTTCTTGATTCCTACAAAATTGATCTCGCCCAGTCCGGACCAGTCTGTAAAAGACAGGAAAATAACATAGAATACCGGGATTACGGCGAATATCGTATACAGAATCAATCCGGGTGTTACGAATAGCAGGTAGTTCCTGTTTTTCTTCATATAACATCCCTCCATTTTCAAATTGGCACCTGCCAGAGTTCCCTGACAGGTGCGATGCTCGCTTATTAGTTCGCTTCCATCTCGGCGCCAATCATATCCATGTACTCATCCACGGTAATTTCATGGGTAAATACCTTAGTCAGATTGTCGATGAATACTGTAGTTGCGATAGCGTCTTCAGAATGTGCAGAAAGAACACTCTGCCATGCTTCGTATACTTCGCCGTTGCTGGTTTCTACCATCTCTTTGGCGATCTCGTTTGTTGAGTCGATGTCTGGGGAACCGGATACTGCTTCACTCTGCTGAATCCAGATCTCCTGAGCGTCTTTGGATGCGCAGAAGTTCGCGAATGCGATGGCTGCATCTGGGTTCCCGGTGTCTTTGTTGATCGAGAAGCCTGTGGAGTAGGTCCCTACGAGCCCTACAGGACCGCTTTCGTCATTTCCGATTGTAACAGCACCAAAATTCAGGTCTGGATTGTTGTCCTTGATGATGGAGTTATCCCACGAACCGGTGATCATCATTGCACATGTTCCGCTTGCGAAAGCGAGAACCATAGCATCCTCAGTCTGAACACCTGTCCAGTCATCGCCGAAGTAACCGGCGTCTGCCCAGTCAACGAGCATCTGGAGCGTCTCTTTGGCAGGCTCGTCTGTTACAGATACGCTGTAATCTGCGAGTTTTGCGGAGTATTCCGGGTCATAAGCTGCGAGCATTGGCTCGTAGATGAACTCAAGATACCAGGCGGATAATGCCTGGGACAGAGGAATGATATCTGTGGTCTCCTTGATCTCCTTGCAGAGTGCTTCGAGCTCACTTACTGTAGTAGGCACTTCCCAGCCGTTCTCTTCGAAGAGGTCGATGTTGTAATAACAGGTTCTGGTATCGAGTGTCAGCCATGGAATAGAATAAATACCATCATCTACTGTACAGATATCCATCGCGCTGCCTTCGCAGAAGCTGAAATCTACTGCATCTGTCATATCCATCAGGCAATCGTTGGCTGCCAGGTCAGGCATCAGTGTGTCTTTGTTTCCGTGTGTCCAGAGCAGGTCAGGACCGGTACCGGCCTGGAAAGCTGTCTTAACAACGCTGGTGTAGTCGTTGTCGTTCTTGATCTCGTAGGTTATGTTGACGTTCGGATACTGCTCGTTGAATTTGGCGATCAGGGCATCCAGCTCGTCTGCATACTGATAGGTGTTGTACCATAGGGTCAGGTCACCGCTCAGGTCTGTGTCGGCGTCTGCGGATTCTGATGAAGAATCCTCTGTGTTTGCGTCTGCGGATTCTGATGTCTTTTCGGGACTGTTGCCACATGCGGTCATACCAAATACAGATGTTGCAGCGAGAACCGATGCTGCCACGATACTTGTGATTTTTTTTAAGTTCATAGTTCTCCTCCTTTTCATTACTTGTAGAACTCTTTCTTTATTTGTTGTACTCATTTTATGACTAAATTCTATTTAATTCAACGCAACTTATTTCACGGTTTGTTCACAATCTTAAATAATGGGAGAATGAGATATTCACGATTTTTTCCAAAATTCACAGTTTTATCGGGGGGTATCTGATTGTAAAATGATTAGATTCATAATTTTCTACAAGATTCACGATTTTATCAGGAACGGATATCTGATTGTAAAATAGTGAGATTCACAGAATTTTGCGATAGTCTTATGAACATGAATATAATTTAAGAGAACCGTTCCTGGAAGAACGGTTCTGCATGCTGCCTATCTGTTATTTTAACTGATTGAGAAATGCTTCCGATACTCGCTGATGGTCTGGTTCGTAATTCTCTTAAACACGCGTACCAGATAGTTGGTACTTGTGAATCCGGTCAGCTCCGCCACGTCGTCCAGGGAATACTTCGGATTGCTGAGGTAGATTTTCGCCTTCTCAATCCGCCTCACATTCAGATATTGCACCAGTGTCAGCCCGGTGCGGTCCTTAAATTTCTTGCAGAATGTGGACGTACTCATATAGCTGAGGCTCGTCAGATCCTCGATGGTGATGCGGTCGCACAGATGATCATCGATATAGCAAAATACCTCTGCCAGATCATCGTGATTCCATACGGCGTCCAGCTGCTGCTGGAAACTGCTGATCTGCTGCTGGATGGTATTTCGAAGCTGTGCCGCTGTAGCGGCCTGGTGGATGGGCACCGAATTGAGTCGGAGATTCCCCTGCTCTGCTATTTTGCTCTCAGAAATCCCATAGTAGTCCAATATATGAAGCAAAATGCGCTGGATGCTGTGGACCAGCTGGGTCTTCAGATGATCGGCGAGGATATTGCGCCGCTTCGCTTCCTGGAGGTAGCAGTCCAGTTCTGCCGTGAAGGTTTCCTCCCAGCCCGCCTCAAGCATATTATAGGTGGGCATGGAGAAATCCGGAGTCTTGGCGTCGGCAGAGCGATGATAATAGTAGACATCCCGGTCCGCCCCGTAAAACCCCTGATTCAGAGCGTACATGGCCTCGTCATATTTTGCGTTGGTTTCGGTCAGGTCTGTGTAGAAGGAACTGACGCCCAGGACCATCTTCTCGGCGATATAATTCTGGATGCTGGAGTAGATGAAATCCAGGCTCTCCTCCCGCTCTTTCTGGCGAGCCTCCTCGGTGAGAGTCTTGTCCTGCTGAAACATGAGAAAGACGTTTTTATCGTGAGGCGCAAATACAGTATAGAGCCTGTGTTCCTCCGCGATATTTTCCAGCAGATGCAGAAACATGATCTGATCCGTCTGGTCCGTCAGTCCGGCGGCACTCTCCGCGGCGGCATTGTGCCACTTAATCGTGCAGACGGAGTAGATCTTGTCCGACTGGACGCCGGACGCCTCGACGGGAGATTTCCTTGTCTCCGTTCTGCGCTTCGACGTACCTCTGGTCTCGCGGTACACCTTCAGGACCTCCTGAATCAGGACATCCTCCGTGATGCTGTGCTTGATCATGTAGCTATTGATTCCCTTCTGGATCGCTTCCTGCGCATAGGAGAAACTCTCGTGACAGCTCAGGATGATGATGCCGTCGGCCAGCTGCTCCTGACGAATCAGGCCGATGAATTCGAGACCGTCCATCTCACACATCTCGATGTCCGTGATAACGACATCCACCGGCGTCCCCTGCATGAATTCGAGAGCTTCCTCGGCGGAACCGAATACACCGACCACCTCGATATCTTCCTTCCTGTCGATGAAGGATTGGATACCGATACGGGAAAGGATTTCATCATCTACGATAATTGTTCGTATCATGTGTAACCTCCAGATGCTGTGATATTCATACTGCTGATGAAGCAGTATGATAGTATTATAGTATATTTTGTATTTTATAATGCTTCATGGTCTGTTTTATGATTCGGCTTTTGAGCTGTGGATTACTGGCAGCAGATATCGTACTATCGTCCCCATACCCGGTTCGCTCTCGATTTCAAGACAATACGGCGCGCCGTATTCCATCCGAATCAGCTGCTCCACATGGTTAATGCCGATATTGGTATGACTGCGCCGCACCATGCCGGAAGCTCTCCATTCATCCACATCAAATCCCACGCCGAAATCCTGCACCTCAATATGCAGATTCTCATCCACCCAGATGTGGATCAGAATCTCCGTCTTTTTGACCTTTCCTCGCTCAATTCCGTGCACAATGGCATTTTCCACGATTGGCTGCAGCAGCAATTTCCGGATATGACAGTCCTCCGCCTCCGGACATCCCTCGATATTCAGATCAAAATTCATGAAGCGCACCTGCTGGATGACAGCGTAGTTTTCCACCAGCTTAATCTCATCCGCCAGCGTATAATTTTCATCCTCCGTCTTGGTCGCACTCATGAAAATATAGATGAGCGACTCCGTCACCATCTGGATCTTCTCCTGATGGTTCAGCACTGCCAGCCATTTCAACACGTTCAGGGAATTATAGATAAAATGCGGCGTCAGCTGAGAGGCCATCATCGTCATCTGCAGGCGGTTCTTCTCCTTCGTCTCCTTCTTGTACTGCTCCATCAGGCTGTCGTTACGGCGGATCATATTGTTAAAATGCCTCGACAGACTCCGAAACTCGCCTGTTCCGATCTCCTCCATCTCCACCGTCTGGCGATTGGTTACGGCATACGTATCCATATTTTCCCCAAGGATCGCCAGCGGTTGGAAGATATACTTCTGCAGGAAGCGGATCATCACCGACAAGAACAGGATATACAGGACCACGATCAATAAAAACGGCAGCAGCATCTTATCAAGACTCCGGATCAGATCGTCCAGGGCGATCAGACTGACACAATACCAGTCATAGGATGACAGCTTCTGCGTGACATAGAGATAGCGTCTCCCGTCCAAAAGGACCGTCTGCGATCCAAGCGCAGTGTTTTCCTCCAGAAATGACAGGTCGACATTGGTGGAATCCGGCATGAAGGATGCGTCAGACGCATAGAATACAGCACCTTCCCCGTCCGTGAGAAAATTGCACTGGTAAGAGTCGTCCAGCTGTTCAAAGACGTCCGTGATGGCATCCTCATAGAAATAATAGTAGATCTCCGCCACATTCTTATGTGTCCTGGAATTCAGGGAGCGGCCCATGACATATGCCCTGATACTGGTATAATGCGTATTGTCGGGGCCGAACCAGAAGCATTTTCCATTGCCGGTCGAGACGACTTTCGAATAATCGTCCAGCTTCTGGCTCAAATAGAACCCACTGAACATAATACTGCCATCAGGCAGCTTGAGCACGACAGTGCAGACTGTGGGATCTGTCTGGGCAATGGAATCCAGCATATTCTGAATCTGCTGTTTTTCCGCCACAGTCATCTCATGCGCCGGATCCATCCATTCAATATAGTCTCCATAATAGAGCTCTATGGACTGCTGCTCGCAATCCTTGAGCGTATTCGAGAGCTGCGTCCCGACAACATGCAATGTGTCGGCGGTGGCTTTGCTCTGATTATTGATCACATATTTTTGGAACGCCAGAAAACTGATGCCAGAGAATACAAGAAACGGCACAAAGACCAGAATGATAAAAGCGCTTATGATTCTGGATTTTATGCCACTTTTTTGAAATTGGTCTTTAAATTTTGTCATAACGCACAATCCTATTCTGTGAATATGAGTTCAAGTACGCCTCTTCGTACTTGCTGCGGGCAGCTCGTCAGCTTGCTGACAAACCACATCTGAGCCGCTCTGCAATCCGTCGGAGGCACAATATTTCAGCCGGGGAGTTTCCCCTGATGAAATGTTGTATGATGCTGCAATTTATTCTTCAATATCTTTCAGCAGTGTTTTCACTGTCAGATTGGCTGGAATCGAAAATCCGAACGCGCATAGCAGTAACACTGCCAACGGCAGATACTGTGACAGAAACAGCAGTCCGAAAAGCATCCCTGCCCATACCACAAACAGCACCAACGTTGTCGGGAGCTTGCCAAGCGCGTACCCGAACGCGTACTCCAGATATCCCCGGCAGGAATTCTCATACAGCGCCATCGTCGGGAACACATACATCCACGCCACAGCCCACATGATCAGAATCAGGTTCAGCACAACCCTTCCGGCCGTCGCGAACGTCCCATCGAACGAATACAGGACCACGAAATTGATCACCAGCGTAACAAGTACAAGCAACATACCACCCCATATAATCGTGGCTTTTTTGAAGTTTTCCCTGAAGGCTGTGAAGAACGTATGCAGAATCAGCGGCTCCTTATGCTGCTGATACCGCGCCAGCACCGTATACATCGCCGTCGCAGACGCCCCCACCGTGATAATGGGCAGACTGCAGAGGAGAAACAGCAGGTTGGCAGCAGATACATACATTATCGATCTGCAGGCGTTCATAATGCCTCCGTCATAGTTGAACAGTGTCTTCATAATATCATTCTTCCTTTCTCTTCTCATATCTATTGCGTGATCATCTGTCATCTTCTGTATATACATATTGTAGCAGGCAACAGGTTCACAGGCAAAGAAGAATCTTGGGAGAATGATTCACAATATTGCGGCATATGACAATATGATGTTGGGGCCAAACAGTTTCAGGCAAATTCGCTGTCTTATCCATGCGGGTATTCCGGACTGCTTTCTGCTGATTAAGCCACGTCCAGAAAGCCTCCGGAATCTTTCTAAAAAGCAGACAGATGGCATCTGATTTCTCTCCCCTGATCTTTCCTGATCTCAGGCATTTCGTCACCGCATATACTCACCGCCCTGCTGCAGAACTCAAAATACTCACATCCCGCTGATCCCGGTTCACGCAGACGTTCCACCGAAGGA
This sequence comes from Ruminococcus gauvreauii, assembly GCF_025151995.1. NCBI lineage: Bacteria > Bacillati > Bacillota > Clostridia > Eubacteriales > Oscillospiraceae > Ruminococcus > Ruminococcus gauvreauii. Next base: position 3,355,360 of record NZ_CP102290.1, on the reverse strand, counting down.
AACTGACAGGAACCGCCTGCGGTAAGGGGCAGCACGGATGCCAGCAGCTGTTTGGTGTAGGGATGTGCAGGATCGTTAAGAATCTCTTTTGCCGCCCCCATTTCTACAATTCTGCCTGCATACATCACCGCTATGCGGTCACAGACCGATGCAGTCAATGCCAGGTCATGAGTGATAAACAGGAACGAAACGTTCCGCTCCTGCTTTAAACGATGCAGCAGCTGTATTACCTGCGCCTGTATCGAGACATCCAGGGCACTGGTAGCCTCATCGAAAATGATGAGTTTGGGATCACAGAGCAGCGCCCGGGCAATGGCTGCCCTCTGGCACTCGCCGCCGCTCAGATTTATAACCGGAACATCGGCATACGCGGTTTTCAGTCCTACAAATTCGATCAGCTCCAGTGACTTTTTTTCAAGCTCCTTTCTTCCCCAGAGGTGATAGGAATCCGCCCCCATCATCACCGACTGAAGCACTGTATACCTGGGATCAAAGGAATCCTTCGGCGACTGAAAAACCATCTGAAGATCCCTTCCGGCACATGTCAGCCTTCTTCCCGCATTCATCCTTTTTCCGTTGAAATAAATCTCGCCCTCATCCTCGCGTATCAGGCGGGCGATCATATTGGCAGTCGTGCTCTTTCCGCATCCGCTTTCCCCGACCAGGCCCAGGCACTCACCCTCGGCGATTGAAAAATCAATCCCCTTCACCGCCGGAAAAACAGTTTTCTTTTCGACAAAGCTCTTCTTCAGTCCTTTTACTTCCAGTAGATTCATCACACGCCCTCTTTTGTCACATTGCAGGCCGTCCAATGCGTTTCGGAAAACTTTTGCATCCCGGGCATCGTATCCCGGCAGGAAGCCCTGGCCCGGCAGCATCTGTCGGCGAAAACGCAGCCCTTTATTTTCTTTCCGAACTCAGGCGGCATGCCTGCAATACCTTTCGGTAACGTTCCGTCCATCCTGGGAACTGCCCTCAGCAGTGCCTGTGTATACGGATGGGCCGGATTTTCCATGACATCAGCCGTTGTCCCGAATTCTACGATCCTCCCTCCATACATCACGGCAACTTTATCGGTCAGCTGTGCGACCACACCCATGTTATGTGTTACGATCAGCATGGAGGTCCCGAAATCGTCCCGTAAAAGACGCATCAGACGGATCACTTCCGCCTGTGCCGTTACATCCAGGGCGCTGGTGGGCTCATCCGCAAGGATTAGTTTCGGGTGGTTCATCATTGCAGCAGCAATCGCGATCCTCTGACACATTCCCCCCGACATTTCAAAGGGATAGGACTTCAGTATCCTTCCGGTATCCTGCAGCCGCATTCGCTCCATCAGGCTTTTCGCCTGCGCAAAACAGGCATCCTTCTTCATTTCCGGATGGTGCATGTACACAGTCTCATAAAACAGATGACCGATCGTCTTCATCGGATCCATAGACATCGCCGCATTCTGAAAGATCATTGCGATATCATTTCCTCTGACAGTTCGCAGTTCCTTCTTTTCCATGACTGTTATATCTTTTCCCTCAAAGATAATGCTCCCGCCTGTAACCGATGCAGCAGGGTCCAGGCGCAGAACGGACGCAAGAGCGGTGCTTTTTCCGCTCCCGCTCTCTCCGACGATTCCCACGATCTCTCCTTTTTTCACTTCCAGGCTGACATCCTGTACGACCGTAACATCTCCGTATGAAACATATAGATTTTCTAATGATAGCACGCAGTAATCCTCTTATGATTCTTCAATCGTTGTGTTGGCATCCAGCAGATAGTATTCCGAGGGGTTTGTCTTAAGGCCTTTAACAGAATTTCCCATGACATAGATATATTTAGAGTGTCCCACGACAATGTATCCCGCATCCTCAAGAATCAGTCTCTGCACTTCTTTTGCAAGCTCCACCCGTTTGTCAGCATCAAATTCCCGGTTCATCTGTTCGATCACAGCATCAACCCCGGCATTTGAGTAATGTCCATAGTTGCTGCTTCCGTCAGTCTTAAAGGCAATATTTGCAAAATACAATGGATCACCGGTCGGTGTCATGGTAAAGCTGATCATCATCAGATCAAAATCTCCATTCTCCTGCTGTTCCGCAACTGACTCATAGATTTCCACCTGCAGGTCAATGCCGATTTCTTTCAGTTTGGACGCCATTTCTTCACAGTACATGCCGAGTTCCGCCTTGGTGCTGTAGGTAACGATCCGAAGAGAAAGCGGTTTCCCGTCTTTTTCCAGAATCCCGTCCCCGTCGGTATCCCTGTATCCGGCTTCATCCAGCAGCTTCCCGGCGCCCTCCAGGTCATAGTCATAGCCTTCTCCGTCATCCGCACCAAAAGCCATAAAATCAGGATACAGTCCTCTGGTGGGAACAGAAGCTCCCTTATTCAACACACTTGCATAGCTCTCTTTATCAATACTCATACTCAGTGCCTTACGGACATTGATGTCTTTGAGAAACTCATTTTCATAGTTCATGAAAATGACTTGTCCCCGTGACCCAGGCACCCCGTCCACATGATACCTGGACGTATCGGAAAACAGCTCCAGGCTCGTCCCGGGAATGCTGACTGACAGATCACTCTCTCCCGTCTGCTGCGCCATTGCCAGTGAATTCGTATCGGCGATCACATTGAATGTCACTTCCTTAAGCTTTGGTTCACCACCCCAGTATCCATCGTATCGCTCCACCTTCGCCTGTTTCTTCACTTCATAACTCACTGCCTTGAAAGGTCCCGTGCCTATCGGCTGCTGTGCGATGGTATCCGGTTCGGTGACATCATAGATGCCGGTCAACGGTTCCGAAAGTCCATTTACAAATGCCGGAACCGGCTCCGACGTCGTGACTGTCAGAATCTGACCATCCGCCGTCATGGACTCAATGAAGAGCAATTCATTCATACGGGCATTTACATCCATGGTCCTTTCCCAGCATGCTTTGACGGACTTGGCCGTCACAGGCTCTCCGTTCTGGTACGTTACATCATCCCGAAGCGTGATCACCCAGGTGGTTTCATCTTTCATTTCGCATGAATTTGCAAGAAAAGGCTGCGCTTCCAGATTTTCATCCAGCTTATACAGAGTCTCTGTGATACCATATCTGGAAGTATACCAGCTGTTCCAGCTCTCTGCAGGATCCAGACTGGTCGGGCACTGGGTATCTGCAAATACCGCACTCTCCCGGTCCTCTTCGGTGTCTGCCTGGGATTTTTCAACCGCATTTGTATTATGATTCCCACATCCCGCCAGCATCATGACTCCCATGACCGCTGCCAATACTCTCACTGTACCTTTTTTCATCATCTTCTCCTCATGTTCTTTCTTTTGTTATTATCAAAGCAACCTATTTCATCACACTCCTGTCGAACGGTCCAGTATATCTCTCTGTTTGTCCCCAAACAGATTAAACAGCACCGCCGTCAGGAAGATCGCTGCTCCCGGGATCAGTACCAGGCTGATATTTGTCTGCATATAATCCTTGCCGGTATTCATCATGGCACCCCATTCCGCCATCGGTGATTTCACCCCGACGCCCATATACGACAGGGCCGCCACTTCCATGATCATCGCCGAGATGCCGAGGCTGGCGTTGACAATCAGCGGCGGGATAATGTTGGGAATGATATGCCGGACCATGATCCTCATCCTGCCTTCTCCACATACCCTTGCCGCCCGGATATAGGTCCGTCCCCTGACGCTCAGTGTCAGACTGCGGGCCAGTCTGGCATACTCCGCCCACTCAACCAGGCATAACGCAAGAATCGTATTCCGGATGCCGATCCCCAGCACTCCTGCGATGGCAATCGCCAGAATGAATTTGGGAAACGCCTGCATGATCGTGATGATCTTGGTCAGAATCCGGTCCGCGATCCCTCCCGTATATCCGGAAACCACACCGATCGCCGTGCCGATTACAAATACGATGCCAATGATACACAGACTGCTGAAAATAGAAACTCTCGCCCCGTATAAGATTCTGGACAGCATGCAGCGCCCCATCGGATCCGTTCCCAGCGGATACTGACGGCTCGGTCCCTGCAGCGCATCACTTAATTCTGTGTGATACGGATCGTTCGGTGCGAGCACAGGCGCCGCAAGCGCAATCACAAAAAGAAGCAGGATCAAAACTGTCATCGCATAAAAAGAAGCAGGATACCGCCTGCTTTTCTCTCTTCTTTTCATCGCGCTCCCCCTTTTATCCTGGGATCAATGACCGCACTGAGCAGATCCACCACAAAATTCACGAGTAAAAATATCACAGCCACCCATAATACAAATCCCTGGATCATAAAGTAATCCAGCCGGCTCACCGATTCGATGGCAAGCTTTCCGATCCCGTCCCATGAAAAGATCGTTTCAATGACGGCTGCCCCTCCCAGCATGACTCCAAAATAAATACTGCACCACGTCAAAATCGGGACCAGCGCATTTTTCAGCACATGGGAAAATAAAATCGTCCTTTCGTCCACACCGCGGGCAGCCGCCCCTTTTACATAGTCCTGATTCAGCTGTTCCAGGACAACCGCCCTCACCTGCCGCGTCAGCTTGGAGGAACACTGGATCACCAGCACCGCAGCCGGCAGGACCATCCCCTTCCAGTCATTCGAAGCTATGACAGGAAAAACCTGCAGCTTCAGGCAGAAAATCCACAGCAGAACCAGTGAGATAAAAAAGGAGGGCATGGATATTCCCAGAAATGAGAATATTCGGACAATATTGTCCAGCAGCCGGTCCCTGTAAACCGCACAGTAGACCCCCAGCGGAACGGATATCAGTACAGTCAAAACAAGTGATGCCAGCGTCAGGCTCAGTGTCGGAACGATATGTTTCGCCAGTTCTCCGGCGACCGGTGCCGACGTCGTCATGGACTTGCCCAGATCCCCCTGAAAAACCCTGATAAGCCATGTCCCGTACTGTACGAGAAACGGCTTATCAAGCCCCATCTTTTCCTCCTGCTCTCTGATCGCCTCCTCGGAAATCTGTCCCACGTTGGCATCGCCTCCCGTCAGCCAGATCTCAGCCGGGTTGCCGGGAGCCAGGTACAGTATCAGAAATGTTACAATTGTAATGCCTGTCAGCACCAGAATCGTCTGCAGAAGACTGGATATCACTTTCTTACCTGTATTTTTCCATTTATTCATCGAATTCCCTTTTCTACTTCTGAACACATACCAGGAACTCCGGTGTTTTCGCATACTGCAGCTGTTCGATCTCTGAATATACGATCGGATTCAGTTCCGTCTTACAGGACACCTGTCTTGGGTTCAGTGATTTCCAGAACTCTCCGTCCCATTTTGGACGTTCCTGATATGTAAGCGGAAATTCTGCCGCAAGGCGTTCCATCTCATTCGCTTTTTCATATACAAATCCGGACTGTTCTTTCACATACCGGCGGAATGACCGATACTCCTGTGCCTGTCTCTCATCTCTCAGATAACCATACCACTCCGCATCAAAATAAAGCAGGCATCCGTCCTTTTTCAATATCCGATACCAGGATTCCAGCACCTTTTCCGGTTCCAGCTGCATCCACGTCACATCCCTGGCGACGATCATATCCATGCTGCCGTCCGCGAACGGAAGCTCATCCCCCGTCTGCAGAAAACAGATATCAACTCCGGCCTGTCTGGCATTTTCCTGGGCACACCGCAGCATCTCGGCATTCTGGTCCACTGCAGTCACCTGATATCCCTCTTTCGCGAGCAAGATCGCAAAAAATCCAGGTCCCGTGCCAACATCCAGAATCTTTGTATTCTTTCTGTCGGGTGCATACTGCAAAAGCAGGGATTTCCATTTGTCATAACAGCTGGTGAGCTGAAACTGATTCTGCTGACTGTAGCTCTCGGCCCTGTCGCTCCAGTAATCGGTAATTTTTTCTTTTATGTACATACTTTTTCACACTCTCTTCTACAAAATATGACAGCTTTCTGTTTTATCTTACAAAAAAGAGGAGTCCCCCACAAGCCCCGTGGGGGGTTCCTCTTTCATCTTTTTTTCCATGTCAGCAGAACTGCTGAATTTAAAATGACTGCCACTGAGCCTGCATTGTGTACCAGCGCTCCGACAACCGGATTCAATATCCCGGTGATCGCCAGGACGATCGCAATAAAGTTTAAAGACAATGAGAAGGCAAGGTTACACTTGATCGTAATCATCATCCGTTTTGCCAGATAAAATAAATATGGGATTTCTCTGATATCATCGTTGACAAGTACAATATCAGCCGCATCCACCGCGATGTCACTTCCCACACCGCCCATGGCGATTCCGACACACGCTTTCTTCAGAGCCGGCGCATCATTGATGCCATCCCCGATCATACACACCTGCTTTTCCTGTTTTTGATAACTGTCTATCCATATCAGCTTATCTTCCGGCAGGCAGTTCGCCCTGATTTCATCAATATGCAGCTGGCCTCCTATGTGTCTTGCAGCATTTTCATTATCCCCGGTCAGGAGAACCGGTGTTACTCCCGCCTGCTTCACGCCCAGAATAGTCCGCGCAGCACTATCGCGCAGTGTGTCCGCCAGTGCAATAAAACCTGCTGGCTCCTCATCGACCGCTAGCATGATCACGGTGCATCCCTCATCCAGATACTGCTTTATGTTATCCCCCGCAGATTCCGGTACCGGAATCTGATTTTCCGACAGTAATTCCAGATTTCCGGCAATGACGTGTGTCCCGCTTAGCATTGCCTTTACACCGCGCCCGGGCAGCATCGAAAACTGCTCCGGCTCCGGAATTTCCGGTTTTATATTTTCCTTAAAGCAGCGTACGACTGCTTTCCCAAGCGGATGCTCAGAACGCAGTTCAGCAGATGCCGCGTAAGTATAAAGCTCATGTTCCGTAAGTTCATCTTTGAAGCTGTGAACAGCTACCACCTGAGGTGTTCCGTACGTCAGTGTCCCCGTCTTATCAAACGTGATATATCCCGCCGACGCGAGACGCTCTAACGCATCTCCTTCCCGCACAAGGAAACCGTGCCGCGTAGCATTTCCGATAGCCGCCATAATGGCTGTTGGTGTTGCAAGAACCATCGCGCACGGGCAAAACACAACAAGGATCGTTACCGCACGGATCAATTCACCTGATATCATCCAGGTAAGAGCCGCGGCAGTCAGGGCAATCACCACAATCCAGGTCGCCCAGCGGTCCGCAATCCCGACGATCCTTGCCTTTCCCGCATCCGCTGACCGGACCAGCCGGATCATACGCTGAATTGAACTGTCTTCTTCTGCTTTTGTCGCCTCCATATCAAAAGAGCCAAACTGATTGACAGTGCCGCTGGCCACCTCGTCACCGGCCGTTTTATCAACCGGCAGTGATTCGCCGGTCATGACCGCCTGATTGACAGAAGTCTGACCTGCTTTGATTATACCGTCAACCGGAACCGTCTCACCCGGCAGTACCCGCAGGATATCACCCACCTGCACCTCTTCCGCAGGAATGATAGTTTCCTGTGTTCCCTGTATCCTTCTGGCTGTCCGGGGAGTCAAATGTACAAGCTTTTCAATGCCCGCGCGGGCTCTGGCTACTGTCAAATCCTCCAGCAGAGCTCCGAGCTGCATAATAAAGGCGATCTCACCTGCTGCGAAATCTTCCCCGATGATCATCGAAGCGATCAGCGCAATGGATACCAGGACATCAGCCCGGATATCAAAGGCGGTCACGAGACCGATTACCGCTTCTAAAATAATGGGAACACCGCATAAGATAACTGCCACCCACGCCATATCAAAAGAAAATGGGTCCAACTTAAAGATACTTGCCAGTAATGCCGCGGCAGAAATCAGAAGAAAAATGATATCCTTCTTGATTCCTCCCCATTCCAGTAATTCCTCCAGTTTTTTCATGATATCCCCTCCCACCATACCCCTACAGGTATATGCACATTATACCCATAGGGGTATAGTTATGTCAAGAGAATACTGAAAAACTGATTTGTTATCCCAGACGCGTTCCTTCCTGCCTGAGAATTCTCAGCTCATCAGAACATGCCTCATAGTATTTTGGCTCAAGTAATACATACGCGGGAACATAACCTCCAAACCGTCCGATCTGACGGATACGATTGCGAAGCTCACAGCGAATGTCCTCTTCCGTCGTGGCCGGAACGTTGAGCGCCTGGGCATTCAGCCCGCCGCTAAACGAGAAATACCTTCCATGCTTTTCCACGATCTGATCCAGATCATTACAGACCATGCACGGCTCCCATCCGTCAAATCCGCACTCCACGAAATCATCCATCAGGGTATCTACTTTGCCGCAGCTGTGCATAATGGCGATACATCCTTTTGCATGGATGCTGTCCGCAATCCGTTCCAGCCTGGGTTTGAAAAGCTTTCGGAATATCTCCGGTGAGATAAACGTACTGATCTGCGTGCCAAAATCATCACTGTGGGCAATGGCATCAGCCCCCATATAATCAATAAGTTTGCCGTACAGCTTGATTTTATAACAGGTTAAAGCCTCCACCAGTTCCTCATAAGCCTCCGGCTCCTCATACAGCGCTATCAAAGCCTGTTCAAATCCCATCAAAGCATGCGTGCGTTCAAATATGCCCTGTGGTATCAGATAGTAATTGGCAATCTTATCACGGTCTTTGAGAACTCCCCATTTATCAGCGATGGCATTCCAGTCCACGGCATCTAAATCAGGAAATTTCACTGTCTCGCGCCATTTGGTGATGTCCCCAAGCAGTGCCCGGCCGGGAGTGGGCGCCGGCATGCCGGGACCATCGTCAGAGGATGTCCAGTGGACACCGAACCAGTCATAATCGTTTTCCACCATCTCCCCGATTTCAGCCTGTCCGATTAAATACCGGAAATCCTTCAGCATATCCGGTACCCATTCAGGCTGGTTAACGGTCAGCGTGCGAAGCAGGTTTTCTTTTGCGTTCATAAATTTTCCTCCTTAACATTAATTGTATTTATTTTTATTTATTGTAGATTTTTTAATAGAAGAATACTATCCGCAAAACAGAGACGGTTTTTTATACTGACACTTCAGTTTGTCGGGTGAGGTTAAGCTGATTCAGTTGAATCTCTGAAAAAAGGAACGTATAATAGACTTAGCCGAACATGACCATAGTTCCTATATGAAATTGGGGAGGACAGATGAGAGTAAGTGCGTGTCTGATAAGAGATGAATTGGATGACAGAATCACCGTATGCAGGGAAGGACTTGGATATGAAGAGCCTGTATATTCTGCACTGCGAATTTACCAGGGCGATGCCTGTATGACATCGGAATATGTATATCTTGTTACGGAAGAATCTCTGACAGGGAATCCGGAAATCGAATCAGGCTCCTGCCTGATCATAACAGGAGGCTGCAAAACTGTACCTGACTGGGCAAAGCATACGGGCTGTACCATCCTTGTGATGAAGGACTGTACATTGGAGACAGCGCTGAATTGCATGATTGAAATATTTGACAGATATAACCGTTGGGCAGAGACTCTGCAGGACTGTATCAATAATCACGGGGCTGTCCAGGATATGATAGACGCGAGTGAAGACATTTTCAAAAATCCTCTGTTTCTCTGTGACCAGGATTACCGTTATCTGGCAATGACACGGTCAGGCGGTGACCGGGCGAGCAAAGATGAAATGATAAATCAGGAAGTCATGTGCAGCTTTCGGTTTGAACCGGAATTTCAAAAGCTCTGGAACAGTTCTTCAGCATTCTTATATACCAGTCAGTTCCTTCCATACAGAAATCTTAGTTATCGTGTAAGATGCGAGGGAAACATTACCCTCGGACTGAATTTACAGGAAAGCCTGCAGACCTTCAGGCGAAGTGACAACAGTCTGTTGGAATGTCTCGGGAAATATATCTGTATGTATTATAACCAGAATTACTGGCTGCTCTGCCAAAACCACGAAGAGAAGGACTCTGTTTTTAAGGATATTCTGGAGGGGGCGCCCGTTGAAGCGGGAAGGCTTTACAGAGTACTGCACTCGCTGAACTGGAAATCAGATCAGGATTATCGGATATATTGCCTGGAAATTACAGAGCAGGAGAAGAATTACCGTTTTGTCCAGATTCAATGCCATCAGATAGAAACTGTCTTTCATTTTGCCTTCGCCTGGGAGTATAAGAGCCATATTGTTGTTATTGTAAATGATTCACTCCTTGGGAATTCCGACAGGCAGGAAGATGCTGCTCTGCGAATCTTTATCCGGGAAAACTATATGAAAACAGGAGCCGGAAGACTTGCCGAAGGAATCCGGGCCATCAGAAATTCCTACCTGCAGGCGGTCTCCGCACTGGAAGCAGGGAAAAGAAAACATCCGTCCAGGTGGTATTACGAATTTTCCGAATATTGCCTTGCTTATATGCTGTATCACTGTATCGGTGATCTTCCCCCGGAAGCACTTGTGCCGAAAGGACTCCTGCAGATGCGGGAATATGACCGGCAGAATAAAACCAGTTATCTGCTGACTCTCGAAACTTATTACCATGAAAAGTGTAATGTCAGCAAAGTAGCAGACGTATTGTACGTTCACCGGACCACCTGCCTGGAGCGTCTGAGAAGAATCAAACAATTTCTGAAAATGGAGTTAGACGATCCCCAGAACAGAATCTATCTGATACTGTCCATCGAAATTTTAAAAGACCGGACAGATGAAGAACAGCTTCAGACACCCTGATAACAGCCGCGCATGAGTCAATTGTCTATCATGCGCGGCTGTCTTCATTTTATGACTGGGCAAGGATCTCTTTCAGATCTTCTTCCGGAGTCGTGATCGGGGCAATATTGTAATTCTCCACCAGGAAGTTCAAGACATTCGGCGATACAAACGCCGGCAGAGTCGGTCCCAGTTTGATATTTTTGATCCCCAGGTGAAGCAGTGTCAGCAGAATACAGACTGCTTTCTGCTCATACCATGAGAGTACCATAGACAATGGAAGTTCATTGACTCCGCAATCAAATGCTTCCGCAAGTGCGGCAGCTACTTTGATCGCACTGTATGCGTCATTGCACTGTCCCATATCCATAAGCCGCGGCAGGCCTCCAATAGTGCCCAGATCCAGATCGTTGAAACGGTATTTTCCGCACGCCAGTGTCAACACAACCGTATCCGCGGGTGTCTGACGAACAAATTCCGTATAATAATTCCGGCCGGCACGGGCTCCGTCACAGCCCCCAACCAGGAAGAAATGTTTGATCGCTCCGCCTTTTACTGCCTCGATCACCTGATCAGCAGCTTGCAGGACAGTACCATGGCCAAATCCGGTCATGACCGTTTTCCCGCCGTTGATGCCGGTAAACTCTTTATCTTCAACAAATCCCCCCAGTTCCAGTGCCTTTTCAATCACAGGGGTAAAGTCTTTGTCTTCTCCGATGTGAACCATCTCCGGATAAGACACCATCTCTGTCGTGAACACCCGGTCGGCATAACTGTCTTTCACCGGCATCAGGCAGTTTGTTGTAAACAGGATCGGTGCCGGCAGGTCTGCAAATTCTTTCTGCTGATTCTGCCATGCAGTACCAAAGTTGCCTTTGAGATGAGCATACTTCTTAAGCTCCGGATAAGCATGCGCGGGCAGCATCTCACCATGCGTATACACATTGATCCCCTTGCCTTCCGTCTGCTCAAGCAGCAGCTTCAGATCATACAGATCATGGCCGGTGATCACGATGAACGGTCCCTTCTCCACGGATAACGACACTTCAGCCGGAGCCGGCGTTCCAAATGTCTCAGTATTTGCGCGGTCAAGCAGCTCCATACAGCTTAAATTCACTTTTCCTGTTTCCATCACCAAAGGAAGCAGTTCTTCCATTCCCCAGTCCTCTGCGATGGCTGAGAGCGCCTTGTAAAAAAAGTTGTTGACTTCTTCATCTGTGTAGCCCAGAACCGCTGCGTGATAGGCATATGCAGCGACGCCTCGTATGCCGAACAGAATCAGTGATTTCAGGGAACGGATGTCCTCCTGGTCACTCCACAGTTTCTCCATATCATAATTTTCCGTATCTTTGCACGGGGAGCCGCATGCGCTGCAACCCGGCACAACGATCGTCTTCTCACCATTTACGCGGCCGATAAGGCTGCGAAGAGTCTCATCATTAAAATTAACATTGGTAAGGGTTGCAAACAATCCGTCGATGATGATCTGATCTGTATTCTCTGTTTTGGGATTGCCGGCGCAGGCACGGGCCAGTCCGATCAACGCCCCTGTCAGCTCATCCTGCAGTCTCGCCGTACCTGCGGATTTACCGCAGACGCCCGCATTACCTGTACAGCCGGAACACCCTGCTGTCTGTTCACACTGAAAACAAAACATTTTTTGACTCATAATAGAATCTCCTCTCTTCTTCTCATATTGTAATTCTTATTTATCCTAAGACACGCCCATCTTTAGAAATGGTAACCGTCTGCCATGGAATACGTTTTCCGCTGTTTTCAAGCGCTGTCACCGCAGCATGTTCGATACCGGAACAGCACGGAACTTCCATCCGGACCACCGTCACGCTTCTGATTTGGTTCTGACTGATGATTTCCGTCAGCTTATCACTGTAATCGGTTTCATCAAGCTTTGGACATCCGACCAGCGTTACTCTGCCGCGCATAAATTCCCGGTGAAAATCCCCGTATGCATATGCTGTACAGTCAGCTGCGATCAACAGGTCTGCTCCCGCAAGAAAAGGAGCATTTGCGGCCACCAGCTTTATCTGCACCGGCCATTGTCCAAGCTCGGACGCCGCCGCGGGCACGGGCTGTCGGACCGCCATCTTTTGCTTCTGGTTGGCAGCGACAGCCTCCTTGTCGTAATCGGCCGCCTCACGCTCTGTGAAATGTATCGCATCGACCGGACAGGCGGGAAGACAATCGCCCAGACCGTCACAGTAGTCATCCCGCAGCAGCCTCGCTTTTCCATCCGTGATCCCTATCGCACCCTCGTGACAGGCATCCGCACACAGGCCGCATCCATTACATTTTTCTTCATCTATCTGGATAATTCTTCGAACCATTTTGTTTTCCTCCCGTCTGTTATCTTGACTTTATGGGTACAGTATAATAGAATCATTCCAACAAGTATGTTGTTAAAACAACAAAGGAGTGAAAAATGGATTATATTTTTTTATCAAAGACTTTACTGTTTCGAGGGGATTCTCCTGAAGAGATCAAGATTATATTAGACTGTCTGGGCTGTGAACAAAAAACGTTTAAAAGAGGTGAAGCCATCTACCGCTCCGGTGACGTTGTTCAGTCTCTCGGCATCGTGCTGTCAGGCCGGGTGCAGATTGAAAATGATGATCTGTGGGGAAATAAAAGTATTCTGGACAGCGTTGGGCCAGGCCAGGTATTTGCAGAGACGTATGCCTGTGTCCCGGGTGAACCGCTGATGGTGAGTGTGATTGCCGCCGAAGCATCTGAAATCTTATTTTTAAATATCGGACGTGTGCTGAAGACCTGTCCCAACGCCTGTCAGCACCACAGCAGGCTGGTCAGCAACCTGCTCACCATCTCTGCCCGGAAAAATCTGAACCTGTCACGCCGTATTTTCCACACATCATCGAAATCCATCCGGGGCAGACTGATGTCCTATCTGTCATTTCAGGCTGCCCGCCACGGATGTTTTGAATTTACCATACCGTTTAACCGTCAGCAGCTTGCGGACTATCTGAGTGTCGACCGCAGTGCCATGTCCAATGAACTGAGTAAAATGCAGAGAGAGGGACTCCTGACTGCTGACAAGAATCGTTTCTGTCTCAAAGAAGACATCGTGAATAGTTTTTAAAACAAAAATTATTGATTAATTGATCGCCATCTCTTTTACCCGTGCCAGGGCTTTGCTGACAGACGGAATCAGCAGGATCACGATTGTCAGTATCCCCTCTGCAAATATGTATGCGGCATTATATACCAGTGAATACGACAGTGCACCCCATCCTGCCCACGCATATTCCCCGAAAAACAGCCATCCGGAGAGAACCGAGAATACATAGCGTCCCAGGATACCGATGAGATACCCCTTCAGCAGCCCCCGCCTGGACTTTGCAAAGAGTCCGGAGAGTCCAAATGCACCGAAAGCAAGCAGATAGTCGACAATGATCTGTATCGGAAACAGAATATAGGGTCCCAGCAGAAACTGCAGCACGCCATAGGCTGTCGCGCTTAAAAGCCCGGCCCCCAGACCGTAAAAATATCCCGGCAGGCAGATAAACAGCATGCTGCAAAGCGTCACCGCACCGCCGAACGGGAATTCATAGACCTTCAGCATGGACAACACGGATGCCAGAGCAACCGACATGGCACAGAACACCAGCTGACGTGCATTCATGTGTTTTCTTTTTCCTCTGCCAGCAATAACCGAAGCCAGGATCAGCAAAGCAGCCAGCAGTATCCCTACAGCCGCGTATCCCCCTGACGTGAGCGTATATCCATCCTCTGAAGCATTAACAAAAAATGACATCAAAAAAACCTCCTTAGACAGAATTCAGGAGGGTTCTACTGATTATTACACTGCTTCCTTACGCCGGTATGGTCCGGATCAAGTAGTGAGGGTCAACACGTATGGTTCTCTCAGCCCGAAGGCTCCCCTAGCTGAATACTGTATGTTATTCTTTTCTGATTATAGCATCTGACCTGAGAATGTCAATAGAAGATGCATCTTTTCATTTCGCAGCATGTGCCGTGATAATGGTATAACTATATGCGTTTACCGTGATGATGTAGCCGTCCGTTCTCACATACCAGTTTTTCCCGTTTCTTGTGATAACAGCATTGGGAGAATTGATTTTTATTTTGCACCATTCGACCACATTCTCTGTATCTAAAGACAGATTCCTTTTTATTCTCGCCACACCCAATTCTGTTGTGTGCAGTCTGTCCAGCTTTTTCAGCAATTCATAATCTTCATTCATTCTTAATCTACCACCATTCCTTTGTCCAAACTCTGTTTTTCTTTGCTGTCTCACCGTTCACACGAGGCCCTAAGGCTATCGGCGGTCAGCGTGTTTGCGTTTCTCACCATATCGATCGGGGTTCCTGCAAATACCACCTCGCCCCCATTTTTGCCTCCGTCCGGTCCGATGTCGATAATCCAATCCGCCTGTTTCATCACGTCAAGATTGTGTTCGATCACCACCAGGGTGTTATCACGGGACACGATCATATCGAACAGCTCCATCAGATTCTGGATATCAGACATGTGCAGGCCGGTGGTTGGCTCGTCCATCACAATAATTTTGCCCCTCTTCCCCAGTTTCTTCGCCAGCTTGATCCTCTGGCGTTCGCCGCCGGACAGCGTGCCAAGCGGCTGTCCCAGTGTCAGATAGGATAGACCCACCTGCTTCATCACCTTCAGCCGTCTTCTGATTCCGGCATCCTCGAACACTTCCAGCGCCTGTGAAGCAGTCAGGCTCAAAAGCTCCACAATATTTTTTCCTTTGTAGGTACAGGCGAGTGCCTCCTGATTATAACGCAGTCCCCCGCAGGTCTCGCACTCTGTCACAATCGGGTCCATGAAAGCAAGTTCTGTCACGATAACCCCCTTGCCGCCGCACACCGGGCATGCACCTGTGGAATTGAAGCTGAACAGGCCGTCCGGCTTTCCGCTCTCCCGCGCCAGCAGTTTCCGTATTTCATCAAAAAAGCCGAGGTAGGATGCAGGCGTGGAGCGGTTTGTCGCCGTGATGGGGCCCTGGTCCACCATCACAATATCGCTTTCATACTGGCTGGCAAACACTTCGGAGATCAGCGTGCTCTTTCCCGAACCGGCCACGCCGGTCACAACGGTCATAATCCCAAGTGGGATGTCCACGTCTACATGTTTCAGGTTATGGAGGCAGGCATTTCGGACGGGCAGCATGCCCGCCGGCTGTCGGGGATTTGGCTTCAGCGGCATTTTCTGCCGCATTGCCCTGCCTGTAAGGGTATCGGCTTTCAGCAGCTTTTGATAACTGCCCGCAAACACGATCTCCCCGCCGCTCTGCCCCGCCAGAGGCCCCACATCAATTACATAGTCCGCGATAGAGATGACATCTTTGTCGTGCTCCACCACAAGTACCGTATTGCCCTTGTCACGAAGCTGTCTTAGCAGATGATTCATGCGGTAGACATCACGTGGATGCATACCGGCGCTGGGTTCATCAAAGATATAGGTCAGCCCCGTCAAACTGCTGCCCATGTACCGGACCAGCTTCAGACGCTGTGCCTCACCGCCGGACAGTGAAGGAGTTTCCCGGTTCAGATGCAGGTACGGCAGGCCGATCTCTATCATCCTGTCCAACCCCTCTATCATCGTCTGTATCAGAACCCCCACCGTCTGATCTGATATCTGTGACAGAACTTCACGAAGCTGCGTCAGCTCCATCCCGCACATATCCGCGATGGAATATCCCCCAATCCTGCAGTTCAGCACCGTATCATTCAGGCGCTTTCCGCGGCAGTCGGTACACTCGACCTCTGAAATCAGATTTTGTGACCTATCCTGAGTATGCCTGCTCTTGCTGCTGATATCACGGTTCAGAAGAGTCTTTGTATATTTATGAAACAGACCGGTCACTTTCGGATTTTCCGGCTCACCCCTGCCGTCACGCGAACCATACAGAAGCAGATTGTATTCCTCCCCGGTATACTCCCGGACCGGCTTGTCCAGGTCGAACAGCCCGGATCCGGCATACTGCTTCCAGTACCAGGAGCCGGGCCGGAACAGGGAATCCTTCACGCAGCCTTCCTTCCAGGACTTATCCGGTTCTATGATGGCTTCCACGTCAACTTTAACAATCTTCCCAAGACCGGAACATGTTTTGCACATCCCTGCCGGGTCATTAAAGGAAAAGCAGGATGCCGTCCCCACATACGGCTTTCCGATTCTGGAAAACAAAAGCCGCAGGCTCGAATACAGACCGCTGATCGTTCCCACTGTGGAACGGGAGTTGCCTCCCAGAGGAGACTGGTCCACCACGACGGACGCCGTCAGATTGTCAATACGCTCGGCGGCGGGCTTAGGATATTTGGGCAGCCTGGCCCGTACGAACGCCGGATAGGTGGCGTTCATCTGCCGCTGTGACTCGGCGGCGATGGTATCAAATACAATACTGGATTTGCCGGAACCCGACACGCCGGTAAACACTGTTATTTTTTCCCTGGGGATCCTGAAACTGACGTGCTTTAAATTATTTTGAGTCAGCCCCTGCACTAGAATATCTGCCATCTGTTTATACCTCATTTCGTTTGCTGTTCCTATCATACCACATGCTGATATGCCATTCATGATAGTTTTTGCTTTTTTTGGATATAGAGATATAAAATGCACTATGGTATAACGTGAGAACCGCAAAGACGCTGCGTGGGGGAAGATATGCCGTTTTCACTCACCGCGGCACCTTGGCAAATCTGTTCAAAACTTATCAGTACATTTAAAGTAGCATCTTTTGCTGCCCCGGCCAATGAAGTTGAAATTTATATTCCGGTAAAGTAAAGATCGCGAAATAATAACAAAGGTGTAAATCCCATACTTCAACATTGAGATTTGTAGCTTTGTTGATTGTTCCTTCAATATCACTTGCAATTAATTCATAATATGGCGTATCCGCTGATCAATCAGCGATCCGCCAGAATTTCCATAATTGTTCCGTCCATAATGATAAACGCAAATTTCAGATCCGGACCAAAGTCTGTCGGCGGAAAGATTACCTCATCTGCATCATTCAGATATTTATCCATATCATCCACCTTATAAGCAATATGTGGATTTCTGTGCATTACTTCCGGGAACGGCGTCCCTTCCTCAAATTTAAGATATTCGATCTTGAAATCGTGACAATTGATGTCTGTCATCCATAGTTTCAGTTCATTATTATAGATCATATCTGGTTTTTTGTTCGTTACGGGAATTCCCACGTGTAAGTATTCTGCTGCCATAAATCATACCTCCAATATTTTTATATGTATTTGCCTGACCGGGTCTGCTCCCCCTGTTTACAGTAACGTGTAACCTCCGTCAACGACGATCTCTGCTCCCGTCACATAGGAAGAGGCATCGCTGCCCAGATAAATGATCGTTCCCGCCAGCTCATAAGGATCTGCAAAACGGCCCATCGGCACTCTTTCAAGCCAGATTGGATGACAGTCTACCCACTGTTTTGCCATTTCTGTCATGTGGTATCCCGGACTCACACAGTTCACACGCACGTTATGAGGAGCCAGCTCACACGCCAGTGCTTTGGTAAAGGAGAGTACGGCACCTTTCGATGCAGCATAGTGTGTGACTTTCTGCGGCACATTATAGATGTGCGCGGACATCGAACACATGTTGATGATGGAGCCTTTTCCTTTTGTAATCATGAGCTTTGCAGCCTCCTGACAGCAATAGATGACTCCGTTTGTATTCACATTCATGATCTCCTGAATCTGTTCCGGTGTCAATTCCACACAGTCTGTGGCAATGTTTGCAATCCCGGCATTATTGAACAGGATATCCAGTGTACCGAATTTCTCGTCAACCGCTGCAAATAAAGCCTTCACTTCATCCGGATTCTCCACGTGGCATGCCAGTCCCAGTGTCACTGCACCTGTTTCCTGTGCTGCTTCCCTGGCAGCTTTTTCTGCTGATTCCAGCGTTGTTGCCGTATAGACTACCGTTGCCCCCGCTTCACACAGACCTTTTGCCACCGCATTTCCGATGCCTCTCGATGAACCGGTCACCATTGCAATTTTTCCGCTTAAATTAAATCTGTCTAAATACCCCATGTTTTCCTCCTTTTGACGGATTACTTCCGACTGTTTGATGTTTTTATGCTACTCACCCATAACCAGCACATGGCAGTTGCGGGTTCTTACACGGTTCTGATCCCAGTCAATAAAGTATATATAGCCGACCGTACCTGTTTTCAGCTTTCCGTTTTCCAGGATAAAAGACTCACTGGCTCCAAATAAAGAGCCGCGGATATGAGCATCTCCATTTAAGATCGTTCTGGGATCCTTCGGATAGTTGGGATCTTCCAGGTTCATCAGAAAGTCCAGATGTTTCGGACCCGGATAACGGTAATCCGTATCTTCCGTCAGTTCCCTTGGAATGATCCGATCCAATATCCTGTTCAGATCGACCTGTAAAAATTCATCTCCGTTAAAGTCGGTATCGTGTACAAATTCTTCGAAAATAACAGAGCAGGTGGTGTGCTGGGACTGCACAACACATAAGCCATTCTGAACGCCGCTTTTTTCTATGATTTCATTTACTTCTTTTCTGATATTATGATATGAGGGACGCATCCCGTTAGATGTCACATGAATGGTATCCATAAATATGTTCAAATCGTTTTCCTCCCGATATCTTCTTTGGCTTTTCCCATTGCCTCCATCATTTCCGCCAGGGCTGCAAAAGGATCTTTCGCTGCCACGATGCCGCTGGTCGCCCCGGTTCCGTCAGCTCCCAATACAATCGCCCGATATACATCTTTTGCCGTACTGATTCCTGCTGCCTGCAAAACCAGCGTGTCGGGGGACAGTGCTTTCACTGCCTCATTTGTGTCTTTCATAAATTTTTCGTCGCTTACCTGCCCCGTTCCGATAAGACTGGTCGGCTCACAGACCATGATATCAGGGTGCAGTTTTGCAATCGCCATAGCCTCTTCCACGGTATCCGCACATACGATCGTCAATATCCCCAATTCATCGCCGCGTGCCATAGCCTTCGCCAGCTGGCTGAGTGTAAGGGGGCATTCTGCATGGTTTAAGAACACGGCCTGTATCCCTGCGTTCACCAGTGCATCCGGCAGCACATGGCCCATTCCTCTTCCCGGAAGCAGTCCATCCATATGCTGTGCGGTCACGATCAGCCGCTTTGTCTCTTTCCTGACCAGGGCAAGATCCACGAGCTGTCCCGTAAAAAACACATCAATATCATATTGCCCGGCCAGTTCGTCTGCATATTTTGCAAGCGCCAGACTCTCCTGACCATATAAATATGATTTTGGATTTACCACAAAAAATGGTGTCCTTACCTTTCTTTTCTTTTCCATAGATTCCTCCAGACTGATATTAAACAGTTACTTATCCCCTGAAAATATATGATAATAGTGTTCCAGCACACTTCCCATCTTTGCATTTACCGCCTTCTTCAAAGCCAGGTAGTCCTTTGGCTGCTCTTCCCGGATTCCGTCCATACCTGCCAGCAGGAAATCCGTGAAAATATTGATCTTGGAGATTCCCTCTGCTGCACATCGGTGCAGATTATCATCCCCTGATCCTGATCCTCCATGCAGTACAAGCGGAATCGGCAGTTTATCCGAGATTTCATGAAGGCGTTCGAAATTCAGCACCGGACTCACATCTTTATAGACCCCATGAGCAGTCCCGATCGATACGGCCAGAGAATCCACTCCTGTTTGTTCTGCAAACGCCATTGCTTCCTCTGCTGTTGTATAGACAGAGTCCGAATGCTCGTAATCCTTATAGTTGCTGCCCTGTCCCACGTGTCCGATCTCCGCCTCCACTGTGACATTTCTTTCATGGGCATATATGGCGACTTCTTTCGTGATGCGGACATTCTCTTCGAAGCTGCATTGCGAAGCGTCTATCATGACCGACGTAAACCCTGCGTCAACGGCCCTTTTCACATACTCCACATCTTCCCCATGATCCAGATGCAGTACTACCGGTACTTCTGCATTCTCTGCGAGCAGTTTGCCGATCACCGCCGCTTCCTCCAGGGAAATGATATCCTTCAATACCTGCGCAAAAGAAAGAATGACCGGACGTTTCATTTTCTGTGCCACCTGAACGAAGACTCTTGCAGAATCCAGATCCACAAAGTTTGGTCCCGGAACGGCATACCGCCCTTTTTTTGCCTCCTGCAGGATTTCTTTAGAATTTACTAACATTTTAATACCTCCCGTACTCTCTTCCTACCTCATACATCCTGAAAAAGTTCTCGATGGGAACATCTGTCTGAAAGTGATTGGAGGGCGACAGGTAGTATCCGCCGTTTTTGCCAAAGGCATCGATTCTCTTCTTCACATCTGCCTCAACATCTGCCAGCGTTCCTGTCATAGCATATTGGATATCTACACCTCCATGGAAGATTATTTTATCTCCGAATTCCTTTTTCAGTTCAGCCGAATCCATTCCTTTGGCCGCAGGCTGAAGTGCACTTTGAACATCCACCCCCATCTCCACGAAATACGGCATCAGCTGTTTCACGCTGCCGCAGCTGTGTAAAAATATTTTTATATGAGGATATTTTTCTTTTATGGCACCAAACAGTCGTTTATGAGGCTCCAGCATAAATTCACGGAAGATTTCAGGAGAGATAAAAGGTGCAGTCTGTGTTCCAAAATCCGAGGAAAATTCCAGCCACTCAATATACGGTGCGATCGGTTCCAGATAGTACAGATTCAGCTCCAACAGTTTATCCGTTACTTTCCCGATCAGCTTCTGTGCAAATTCCGGCTCCATATAGAAATCCATCAGGAATTCCTCTGTTCCTCTCAAGTACTGACACAGCTCGAAGATCGTCCCTGAAGTTGCAGAAGTTGCCGTAATCGCGTAATCCGTATTGTTGTACCAGTCCTCTGCCCGTTCCTTCAGTCCTCTTATCCTGCCCTCATCCGGTATCACCGGCCAGGGATAGCTGTCCAGATCCTCAATCTCTGCCTCGGCAAGCGGATGATAGTTGAGCATGGCATATCCATCAATCACCTTCCTCCCGACACCCCATTCATCGATGATATTTTCATTTTCATCTTTATAGCTTTTGTAATAATCCGGCTTACCAATATTAATATGCCGAAAATCAGAACCGATCATATCACTGATCCTGTAATCTTCATATTCGGATGTGGACCCCGGACGGATTCTTTCTCCCAATTCCTCAAAATTCAGATGCTTTGCCAGGTTTAAATAAAATTCTGTGGTGAGTCTGCTGTCCGTTCCCCACAGATCCATGGGAACTCTGTCGGGTATCTCTCCGTTTAATACCGCACGCACTCGTTCTCTGCTGGTCATTTTCTATTCCTCCTTTAATTATGATCTCTATTTTTTTCTTACTGTAATCATAATGGAAAGTTGAACATTTTTCAATATATTTTCATTATTATATTGCACATTTGTTCATTTTCTTGTATAATAATCATAAATTAAATGGAAGGGGGACCGAGTCGTGGATCAGGGACAGAAACGTAAAGATATCACAAAGGTTGCCAAATTATACTACTATGGAAATATGACGCAGGATGAGATAGCACAAATGATGGGAATTTCACGCCCCAAGGTATCACGCATGCTGGCTGCCGCTCATCAATACAATATTGTGCACATCGAGATCAGAGACCCGCTGTTTTCCAACACAGAAGTGGCCGAGAAGATCCGCAGTCATTTTGATCTGAAAAAAGTTGTCGTAGTACCGACGGGACAAAATCCCAGTGATGCCAAAGATAATATCGGTAAAGCCGCTTCCGAGTACCTGAATTCCTGTATTGTCAACGGTATGAAGATCGGTATATCATGGGGAACAACACTGAATGCTTTTGTTAATCGTTTCCAGTGCGCAAAAGCATTTCCCGATGCCAATGTCATCCAGCTCGTCGGCGCCTCCTACAGCCAGAGCATGCACATGGACGGCAGGGAACTGGTAAAAACACTGGCAAGAAAGCTGAACTGCCAGTACAGCCTGCTCCAGGCCCCCATGCTTGTACACAACCCAACCCTGTTGGAGCTCTTTATGGAGGAGCCAGAGACCATCGATCACTTTAATCTGCTGAAAAAGCTGGATATCGCTTTCGTAGGCCTCGGATCCTCCAATTATAAAAACAGCGTTGTATACAAAGCAAAATACCTGGATGCATCTGAAGCCAAAAAGCTTTCACAGATGGAATTATGCGATATCTGCGGCCATCAGATCGATATTGACGGAAAGGAACCGGAAACAATACTCTCCAACCGCCTGATCAGCATTCCGCTGAACAGCCTCGCACAGATTCCCATGGTGATGGGGCTGTGTGCAGGCAATGACAAAACACGTTCCATCATCTCCGCTATCCACGGCGGATATCTGAATGGTCTGATCATTGATGAGATCGCCGCCATCTCTTTACTGGAAGCTGAAAAACTCTGATCGGATTTATCAATAAGAATACGGGGCGGACCTGTCAGTGGTCCGCCCCGTATTCTTATTTCTGCATTGCGTCGATATGACGGAAGACTCCTCCTTCATCCAACGCCTGATAAGCCCTGCAGTAAGCCGCGTAGAGCTCTTCGTACTTTAATCCATTTTCCTTATCCGGCTCATAGCGTTTATTCACTTTGACCATGCGCTGCACGCCGTCCTGGAATGACCGGAAGATTCCGGATCCAACCCCTGCACAGATGGCAGCCCCCAATGCGGCCGCATCATTTACCTTCAGTGTTTCACAGGGCACCTGATACATATCTGCCTGAATCTGGTTCCAGACTTCGGACTTTGTAGCGCCCCCTACGATTCGCACCACCTTAAATTCAATATCGTCCGTCTGTATGCTTTTTATAATATCCTTTTGCTCTAACGTGATACCTTCCACACACGCCCTTGCCATACAACTGCGGTCGTGGCCAAGCGTCAGGCCCAGAAAGCACCCTTTTGCCTCATTATTCCATCTCGGTGCCGCACTGCCTGCAAAATACGGCAGCATCAATAATCCTTTTGCTCCGACCGGTGTTTCCTGGATCATTTTGTTCAGTACCTCATACACCTGATCTCCTGCCTGAAAATGTTCGTACGCCGCAATTTCATCCCGAAACCAGCGAAAAACACCTGCAGCGGCATTTTGCAGGCCCTCAAAGGTCCACTTTCCGTGAACCGCATGGTGGGTCACCATCGCCTGTCCTTTCGGATCCCGGTAGCAGGTGTCGAGCAATGCCGTCGCCAGTCCTCCCGTTCCGATGGAAACCGACATCATACCCTTTTCCACGATTCCGGCTCCGATGGCCGCACTGTTCTGATCCCCAAGGCCCACACAGATCTTCACGCCCTCCGGAAGTCCGGTACGCATGCTGACTGCCTTTGTGATCTCTCCGGCCAAAGTACCGGAAGGCTTTACCTCCGGCAGCATCCGTATATCGATGTCAAATGCCTCCAGAAGTTCTTCGCTGTATCGAAAATACCGGTTATCCCACACGCCCCAGAAACCTGCCTCTGATTCGTCACTGTAATATTCATCGACACCCAGTGCCCTCAAAACAACATCCTGCAGCTGAGCGATTTTTTTGGTTTTTTCCCATACGTCCCTGTCATTTTTCCGTATATACAAAATTTTCGGAAGGATCCATGTGGCACAAAGCGGAAGCCCTGTTATCTCATAGAATCTTTCTTTGCCTGCTTTCTGCTCGATCTCTTCCACTTCCCTGACCGCACGGTTATCCTGCCACGATATCATTTTAATCGGTTTTCCCTGCTCGTCCAGAAATACGACACTGCTTCTCTGGGCAGAAACACTGACACCGGATATCTCATATTTCGTCGTGTCAATGCCTGCAGCAGATTTTTGGCAGCAGTAATAGACAGCCTCGATCAGTTCACTGCAGTCCTGTTCCACCCAGTTCGGATGCGGATAGCTGCACTCATATTCCCGGTATGCACTCGCTAAAATATTTCCCTGCAGATCAAATACGATAACCTTGGTACCGGTAGTCCCTACATCAATTCCCATCAAGCATTTTTCCATAGACGTTATCCCTCGCTAAATCCGCTTTCTATCAGGCAGACCAGTGAATCCACTGCCTGCTGCTCATCTTCGCCGTCTCCTGTGATCTCAACCTGTGTGTCTTTTGTCAGTGCCAGGGCCAGCAGCATAATAATAGATTTTGCATTTGCTGATTTCCCCGTGCTTGTGTTTTTAATATGCAAGTCACACTTAAACTTTGATGCTGCTCCGATAAATTCCGAAGCCGGTCTGGCATGCAGACCCGTTTGATTGACGATCGTCACTGTTTTTGAATACATGGCAACCTCCCTTACCTTCTGTCATTATAATTTCTGGATTTTTTTAAATACTGTTCTGCATCCTGAGCAGTTGTAAATTTCACGATCTGCTCTCCCTGCTTTTTACACTCACTCATTTCAAGACCAGAGATCAGTTTCTTGACTTCTCCCAATACTGCCATTCCCATACTTATCTTTTGAATCCCAAGACCCAGCAGAACTGGAACCGCAAGCATGTCTCCGCCCAGTTCACCGCATACGCTCACATCTTTTCCTTCTCGCCTGAACGCCTCCGCCACATGCCCGATCAGCCGGAACATCGCCGGATGATACGTCTGGTAATACGCAGCCACATCGGGATTCAGCCGGTCAACAGCCATAAGATACTGGCAAAGATCGTTGGTACCGATGCTTGCAAAATCCACCTCTTTTGCAGCCTCCGCCGCCATAATGGCAATCGACGGTATCTCAACCATAATGCCGATCCTCACATCCTGTGAATACGGCAGTTTTTCTTCGTCCAGTTCTCTTTTTACTTCCGCTGCCACCGCTTTGGCCCTTCGGATATCATCTAAACCTGCGACCATCGGAAACATGATACTTAGTTTACCATGAATGGAAGCCCGATAGGCAGCCTTTAACTGAGTTTTGAATAATTCTTGTCTGGAGAAGCACAGCCGGATAGCCCGAAGCCCGAGAAATGGATTCTCTTCCTTCGGCATCTCCACGCATGAAGCCTGCTTGTCGCCTCCGATATCCAGAGTGCGCAGGATGACCTCTTTTCCGCTGAATGCTGAAAGTACTTTCTTATAAACCTGATATTGTTCCTCTTCACCGGGCATCTGTTCCCGGTCCATATACAGAAATTCAGTGCGGAACAGACCCACACCGTCTGTAAATGCCGCGTTTCCCAGTTCTTCATCATTTGCAGAACCAATATTCAGTCCGACTTTGATTCGCTCACCGTCCTTCGTCTTCGGTATCATCGTCCTGTACGTTTTCATTTCCTCCAGCGTACACTGATACTTTTCACGCTCCTCGCGATACAGGCTGACCTCTTCGTCAGACGGCTGTGTTATGATCACGCCATTTGCTGCATCCACAATGACTGTTTCCGTTTCGTTTACCTGTTCCATAAGCTCCGTCACCCCAAGAACTGCAGGTATTCCATAGCTCCTGGCAAGTATTGCAGAATGTGATGTGGCTCCCCCGGCTTCCGTTGCGATGGCCAGTACCATCTCTCTGTCTAAAGATGCCGTATCAGACGGCAATAAATCTTTCGCACACAGGATTACCGGACTTTTAAGTTCTGAAAGACTGGTCTGCGCCTTGCCCTGTGAGATCCTCAGCAGCCTGTTCTTTACGTCCTGGATATCTTTGCAGCGCTCTTTCATGAGCTCATCTTCAATCTGCGATAAGATCTCAGAATACTTATCGTAAATCCGGCAGACTGCATGATCCAGATTACTGTACTCCCTGGAAATCAGATTCTCAATTTCCTCTTCCATTGCTATATCATATAAAATGTCCTTATGGGCATCAAATATTTTCTTTTTTTCCTCCTGCTCCTCTCCCATACGCTCCTGGAGCAGCTGCAGTTCTCCTCTGGCAGTCTCCCTGCAGGCATGATATTTCTGTATTGTTTCCTCCACCTGCTCCGGTGATATATAAGTCTCGTCTATCCGAAGCTCCAACGGCTTGTATAAAAAAACCTCGCCTACGGCAATCCCTTTTGATACGCCCTTCCCCTTCAGCAGCATAACAGCACCTCTTTCACATATTTATCCTTGTTTCTCTGTCAGTTTTTTAATAATGCTTTTTACCTTTTCGCAGATCGTTTCCATCTCTTTGTCAGTCATTTGGGAGCTGAGGGAAATTCGGATACATCCCCTTTCAAAAGACGGGGCTATCCCCATCTCCCTCAGCACATAGGAGGGCTCTATACTTTTCGTGTTGCAGGCTGCTCCCATAGATGTCAGTATCCCTTCTCTGCTCAGATAAAAAATGATCGCTTCCGCCTCCATATTCCGAAACCCAAGATTGCATATGGACGGCACACTGTATGCAGGAAGGCTGTTGATGATCACGTCAGCTCTGTCTTCGAATTCTTTTAATAGTGTTTCTTTCAGTCGTTCCATATGAAGAATATCTTTTTCGAGATTCTTATTCAATATTTCAAATGCCTTTCCCATGCCGAGAATGGCGGGCACATTTTCCGTACCCCCTCTTTGGAATTCCTCCTGTTGTCCGCCGCTGTTTACAGAGATCAGCCGTATCCCTTTTTTACAGTACAGACCTCCGCATCCCTTCGGCCCATAAAATTTGTGCGCTGAAAAGCTCAGCAGATCAACCCCTGATTCCTTAACATTTACAGGCAGTGCTGCCATCGCCTGCACCGCGTCCGTGTGAAAGAGTGCGCCATGCGCATGAGCCGCTCTGGCAAGCTCTTTTATGTCCTGTAAGGTCCCGGTTTCATTGTTCACCCACATTACGGATACCAGGCAGGTGTCTGGCCTCATGGCATTTTCCAGCGCATCCGGAGATACTCTTCCATGAGAGTCTACCGTCAGATAAGTGATCTCATATCCCATTTTTTCCAGAAATCTGCACGATTCCAGCACTGCATGATGCTCGGTCACCGACGTCACCATATGCTTCTTTTCATTGGATGGATGCAGCATAACACCTTTTATCGCAAGATTATCACTCTCGGTCCCTCCGCTGGTGAAAATAATCTCCTCCGCCTCAGCTTTCATATACCGCGCGATCTGCTCCCTGCACTCTTCTAATCGGCTCGCCACCGCCTTTGCTTCCGGGTAGATGGAAGACGGATTAAAAAACTGTTCTGTATAATATTTCTCCATCGTCTTTACGACCTCCGGATGCACCGGTGTTGTCGCCGCATAATCTGCATATATCATACCGCAGCTCCTTTTTCATACAATATATCCCTTATCTCTTCTATCAGTTTCTTTTCGCCGATATGATTGATAAACGGTTTCCCGCTTATGACCGGGCAATCCGCATCTTCAAAATAGGGGAACATCTCTATGATAAGATCATAGTTCGGTTCTACATAGCCGGTTTCCCACAGATTTTGTATTTTTACAGAAATCCCCTGATTTTCCTTGCTGCAACGCTGTTTGATTTTATCCGAGGCGATCAGCATGGTAGCACCGCATAAGCCTCCCGCGATCAACACCTTCTTCGCCCGTTCCCCCATAATATATCATTCCTCTTCCGTATAACTGTCACAGTCTGCAAAAATATCCGCAAATTCCTGTGTTGTCTGTGCATTCATCAAATCCAGCAGCAGTCTTTTCTTAGAGAATACAGACATCAATTCCTGCAGATCGTTGATGTGGGCGTCTTCTCCTCCCGCATTCGCCATAACGAAAATAAGTTCTACCGGCAGCTCCTCCTGTTTATCCGCCATATTATGGAATATGACCGGGCTCACAAGCCGCGCAATACCCACTCCCGTCTTCTTTACGGTATCAGAAAACGCGTGAGGCACGGCTGTCCTGACCCCTTCGCTCGGCAGACCTGTGGGATAATCTTTTTCCCGTTCTATGACGGCCACATAGTATTCATGTTCAACATATCCATGCTCCGCCATCTTTTTGACTACTTTAGCTATAGCTGCCTCTTTTGTATCTGCCTGTAATCCAATCAGGACAATATCCTTATCAATCGTAATCATTTCAGACCTCCCGGTATCTTAATTATTGAAAAAGCTGGAAGATGTATACCAGTGCTGCGCCCAGCGGGTCGCCTCCCATATCAAAGCTCGAGTTACTGATCGCCGGATCCGCCAGTCCGAGCAATCCCATAGTTTCAGTATGGATCGGTGCCATGGCAGACGCAATATAGAATATCGGAATCGCCCAGATCAGCACAAACAGTACAATACGAAATACATTTCCCTTAAGCTGTGCCGCTACCGCACCGCACCAGTACGGAATGACAGCCAGTGAGGCGATCGGCAGCATAGCATTGCCCGGCAGCAGTACTGCAAGGATGACAATCAGCGGATATAACAAAACCGCAGATGCCATTACCGACGGATGTCCTAATAAAGCTGCACAGTCCACGCCCACATATACTTCTCTTCCCTCAAATCTTTCCTGTACGAATTCAGTAATGGCATTCGCGATCGGAATAATACCTTCACATAATACAGACACTGTTTTAGGCAGAAAAACCATTAAAACTCCGATCTGCACGCCCAGATTCACTACTGCTGTGTAATGATAGCCTGCCAGGATCCCGATTACGATACCTATGACCGTACCCATAACCCCAAGTTCGCCAAAGATGCCCATCTTTTTGCGGATATTTTCAGGCGAACCGTTGATATTTTTAACACCCGGTATCTTCTCCATCAGCATGTTGAATGGTTTGGCAAAAAGCGCCAGAAAAGAAGTCGTACACGGAACGGCGATACCCGGCATATCATTAAATTCCTGATAATCTTTCGCCGTACGGTCTGCTATGATGGATCCGATGACAAGGAAGATAACGCCGCTCAAAACCCCAAGCGTCACATTCCCGCCGGTAGCCGCCCAGACGAATCCGCCGACTACATTTCCGTGCCAGATGCTCCAGATATCGGTCCACATGGTCTTCGTAAGCTTCAGTAAGATCATCAATGCATTCACAACCAGAATCCCGAGAATGACCAGGCCAAGACCCGGCCACGAAAATGCGATTCCCGAAGACCCCCAGCCAAGATCCGTAACTGTTAAATTGGTGTTAAAGTTCTCTGAAAATGCCTGAATCGCCGGTGTCAGCTGGTCTGTTGCCGCATTGATGATAATATTCAGTCCTGCAAGACCGATACCGGCGTAAATTCCGCCTCTGATACTATTGCTGATACCCGCCCTGAAAACCAGGCCTAACAGACACATAACAAGCGCAACCAATACCGGTCCGCCTAAACCGCCTAATACTGTTGAAATACTCGCTGCTATCCCTTCCATACTGTTCCTCCTTATGTTTTTCTGTAATTTTAGTTTTCACAAATCTCGTCTAATTTTGCAATGATCTGCTTCGCCAGCTCCGCCTTCGCCTTTTTGGTTCCGATCACAAATGGCAGTCCTTTAAATCCTGGTGCTTCAAAGGATTCATTCATCTGCGTCATCCATACTACGACCATATTCTTCCTTCCGTTGTAAGGATTAATATCCCCGATCATTGCATGAACCACCTGAATATCCCCTCTGCCCTCTGCCTCAAGATAACTCGTAATCTGATTCTTAGCGTTTAACGATG
The DNA here is from genome assembly GCF_025151995.1 of Ruminococcus gauvreauii. Lineage (NCBI taxonomy): Bacteria > Bacillati > Bacillota > Clostridia > Eubacteriales > Oscillospiraceae > Ruminococcus > Ruminococcus gauvreauii. Next base: position 3,325,179 of record NZ_CP102290.1, on the reverse strand, counting down.
TGTTGATTCCAGCTCCGCATACGCACAATACTAATTTGTTCTCTGCCATATCGATCCCTCTTTTCGTTTTTTTTTATTATAAATTGCACGTTACATTTTTTCAATAATGCAAGCGGTATTAAGTGAACATTTGATCACTTTTATTGTTTGAATTTTCATTTTGCAGTATAATCATTTTACTTTTTTGTGCAATCTGTATACTTTTTGAAAACAAATAAAAAGCTGCAAAGCCCTGTGTGTGTTTATGGGCTTTGCAGCTATATACTTTTTAAACTGATCCTGTGCCGACATCCAGGTATGCCTCAAATTACTTTTCTCACTGCTCCGTTTGAAGGAACAGGCTGACTCAAAACTACTTTTGCGGCAGTCCCTGAGTCAAAACAATAACTGCAATACCCTTTCTGGACATTTCCATGATCATCTCAACCGCATTTTTCTCAAGATACACGTCCACGCTCTTAAACGGTTCCACACAGACAACAATCTCCGGCGAATACAGCAACCACCGGAGATAGAGTAATTTCTGTGCTTCTATCATGGTTAGCTCGGATACTTTTTTATGGATCAGATCTTCTCCCATGTGTTTACCGCAATATTTCCGAATGCTGTTTTTTATTGATTTGTCATACCAGAAGCCGCGCATCCTCAGTCCGCGACTGATACACAAGTTGTCATAAAAACTCAAATTAGAAAGAAGCTGACTTTTTGCCGGCTGTTCAATGACAACCATCGAGTACCGCTGCAGCATCCGATTCTTTTTCATCGGTTTATATTTTCTCTGGTTAATATAAATTTCTCCCTTATACGGACGCAGCTCTCCCTTTAGAATCATTTCGATCTCCTTAACAGTGCTCCACTGATCGGATGATATAGTGACAACCTCACCTGCATGAACTGCGAAATTCAGTCCCTCAAAACTTCCTGCAAATACATCTGAAAACCTGAGCACTTCTTTCACACCGCCGCGTGTATCCTTCTTATTCAGCGAATCAAGATTAAGGCTGAAGTCCTTTTCTATTTCCAGATATCTGTTCTCAGATTTATCAGTTTCAATCAACACCTTCCCGTCAGACATGAAAACCAGTTTGTCCGCCAAGTCAGTAATCCTGTTGGGCTGGTTAGCGAAAATTACAACCGCACAGTCTCCTGAATCTCCCAATAGTCTAAGAAACTGATACAGTTCTTTTTTCTCCGGAACAGACAGATAAAGATTTCTCATATCTATCATAAAGATTTTTTTTCCGTGGATTTTTGCCTTCAGCATCTCTATCTGAATTCTCTGTATTACATTCAGCTTTTTTACAGGAGTGTCAACTGACAGTTTTATGTGAAATGCATCCATCATTTTTCTCAGTTCAAATTCCGAATTCTTTTTTTTAAAAAAGAATGGTGTTGTCTCCTGCAGGGCGAATACATTTTCGGCAAGCGTCAAAGTCTTAATAAATGAAGAATGATCATTGATCAACGTATAATTAGACTTAAATGCCCCTGTTCTTCCACTGTTGCTGATCATTCGTCCCTCATAATACAGGAATCCTGAATCAAAATCCAGTTGTCCGCACAGACATTTCAAAAGATACTCAATCACATAGCTCCTGTCAGATGTGATTCCTACAATATCCCCGCAAAAAACACGAATAAAAACGGAGTATAAAATTGCATGCTTATTTTGAAGAACCATCCCATTCTCTATTCGCAGTAACTCCTTCTTCATTCAATTGATTCCTTTCCACCAGCGGTATATTGATCTGTACCGTAGTTCCTATGTTTTTACACGAGAATACAGTGACACCATATTCAGCGCCAAATATAAGCTTAATCCTGCTGTTGATATTAGCCAGCGCTATTCCTCCCCGTCCTTCTTTCCTCATATTACAGGCGTTGGAGTTGTGCAGCGTCCCGTTGATACTGTCAACTTCACTTCTCTCCATCCCGATACCGTCATCAATCACTTTGATGATCAGCTCATACTGCGAACGCACTATATGGATACTTACCGTTCCTTTTTTCTCTTTACACTCCAGTCCATGCGAGATAGCATTTTCCACAAGCGGCTGCAGCGTCATTCTGGGTATACAATATCGGAAAGCAGTGGAAAATTCCTCCTCACTGTCTATCTCAAGTTTCAGATTTTTACCAAACCTAAACTGCTGAATTTTGAAATATTCTTTAACATTCTCCAATTCCTGAGTCAGCGTTGTCAAATGATCGAGATCCGAAATGGAATAATAGAAAAAAGAGGCTAACGCCTCTGTTATGGATGCTATTTCATTCAAACCGGCGTCCAGCGCATCTCCTCTTATCGCATCCAGCGTATTGTACAGAAAGTGTGGATTAATCTGATTTTGCAAAGCAATCAGTTTTGCCTGTTCAACAGAGTATTTCAGCATTTCCTTCTTATTATCTGTTAACATCAAATATTGTAAAAACCTGTCACAGGCCGGGGTAATTGGGCGCTCCTCACATAGTTGTTCCAGTCCGATTCTTCCTGAAACATAGTCATCCATCGCTTTTTCTGTCTTTCCAAGCGGTCTGATCACATAGAACTTAACAACGAACGCCGCCGCTGCCAAGAAGCCTGCCCGGAATAAAATAAAAGCCATCATATATATGAGATTTTTCCTTGCGGGGAACAGCAGAATACTGTCCAGGATATAAAAGAACAAAACAAAAAGCAGTATTTTATTCATTCTGTTACTGATCGTATTCATAAAACTCCTCAGCCGTATAACTTTCTGTATTTAGCACATGTAATACCGGCTTCTCTTTTAAAGACTTTCATAAAGTATTTCTCATCCTGATAGCCTACCTTCCACGCGATCTCAGATATATTATAATCCGATTCAATTAACAGCTTTTTAGCGTGCTCAAGACGAACCTCCGTGAGATATTCCACAAAGTTTTTTCCCGTCTCTCTTTTAAACATCGTTGAAAAATAAACAGAATTCAACTTTACGACTGTACTTATATTTTCTAAGGACAGATTTTCACTGTAATGTTCATTGATATATGTAATCGCTGTTCGTATTGGCTTTTTCTCTAAGTTCTCCTCCAGCTTTTTAATTCTAAACAGTATTTCTTCTATCACTGTCCCGATGAATCTTATCATCTCAGAGCGTTCAGCGCACATCCGCAATTCCAGAAGTTTACCTTCTGCATATTCCGTGAGTTCCTTCTTCGAGTCAACTTTCTTCAGGATACCCACTATATTTTCCAGAAGTGTTCTGTACGCATCATAGATCTGCCATCCTGAAATATTATGATTATTATTTTTAAAACCGTCTTCAAGTCTTGTCACAATCTCCATGATCCCACTGTAATTCAGGCTTTCGACGCAGCTTTTCAGCGAAGTTCTAAGATCATCAGAAAAAATAATGTTTTCTTCATTTTCTCTTCCATGATAAACCAGAATCTTTTTATTCCCTCCGGATAACTTATCCCAAACGGCATATTGCGCCTGATCCATAAGTACACTTAATTCTGATATATCCCCTGTTCCACCGATTCCAATGCAGGAACTTACTTTAATTACTTTATCTTCTACCAGCCTGATTTCCTTAAGTATTTTTTTCAGACTCTCAAAAAACACCTGATGTTCCAGGACATCTGACTCAATAATTACCGGAATCATATCATGATATATCGCAGCATAAACGGCGTATCCTTCTTTCTCCATCTGTTGAATCAAAAGGTGCAGAACATGCTCTGCAATTACATTTAAATTTTCACCTATCTTGATGTTCCCATGTAAATCAATTTTTAAAATAAAAACAGTTACTTCATTGCATTTAATATTTAAATTATAATGGCAGTTAATATCCTGGCAGGAGTGACAGACTTCCACCTTTTCAGGGGACTGCATGAGATCGTAGATAATCTCTTTCTGTTTGTACTCTCGGTTCTCCGATTCTAATTTGAGTGTTTTATTTTTCTTCTCCACGATTCTTTTCAATGCGTTATTAATATCATTCTGCTTGATCGGCTTTACAATGTAGTCGTCTGCCCCGTTTTTCAACGCTCCATATGCATAGTCAAAAACTCTGTAACCGCTGATTACCAGAAAACTTGTTTCCTTATTGAGGCGCTTCACTTCTTTGATCAAATCGATACCGCTCAGAGCCGGCATACGTATGTCTGTAATGATAATATCCGGCTGCAGCTCCCTGTATGCCTCCAGCGCCGCATTTCCGGAATGTACCACAGAAACAAGCCGAAGTCCTAATTCTTCCCACTTGATAAGCTTTTCGATCAACTTACAAACGTGTTCTTCATCATCCGCGATCAATACTTTCAACATCAAACTACCTCCCCCCGATAGTTTATTTTGAATCGGGTCCTTTTCTCATCTGTGTTTTAATAACCTTCTCCAATTCCTCTGCATTTTCTGCATAAAAGGTCTTTTTTCTGTCAGTTTTCAGTATAACTTGTCCTTTCAAAGCATTGCAACTGAGAATTTTTTCATATAAAAACCGTCCTTCCATCGTTTCAAAATACCCATTATACAAGTGAATCCAGTTCTGACTGTCCCTTTTTATTTTAATCAGATAATAAATCAGCATAATAATAAATGCACATAAAATCATGATTTGTATCGGATTAAAAATGTGGCTGAAAAAAACAATCGCTTGAAAGACCAACACAACCATCGCTGTGACAGCCAGTGACAGATATATCCTTCTGACATTTCCCTTTTCTGATTTGCACAGCAGCCGGGATTCCTTTATTTTTTCCATTCTCCGTGACCCTCCTCGCATATTCAACAAACCGGACAGCAGTTAATACTGTCCGGTCTTCCCATCTGAATCCCGGTAATAACCGGAAAAAAACTCTTCCCATATCCGGAACGACATTTCCGGCATCGTCGCATGAGGGAGATGTCTGATCCATGTATAACGTACAAGGTCGCATACTCCCTTTTTGAAACAATAGTCATGCCACAGCTGATTGTGAATCTGACTTTCTGCAAACTCCCCGGGGACCGACTCATAATCGTTCAGCCGGCACCAGAAGCGAATCGATTCGGCGGTTATATTATGCTCCGCAGGTACCGCGGGCAACAGCCATTCTTCTCTCTCACCGCCGAACATCCACACCGGCATTTCAACGTCCGGCCGTTCCCTGAAATAGTCCTGCATCTGAAAATGATCCAGCGCATCTAAAAACAACACGCCTGAGCAGGGAGCTACCGCTGCAAACCAATGAGGTCTGGCAATCGCCAGCATCTGCACCATCAACGAACCCATCGAATGCCCTGTCGCATAGACACGCCCCTCGTCGATACAATAGGTATGCATCAAATCATCCAGCAGATATTCAAAAAATATAAGCTCATCGGGAAACTCCGGATTTGAGTAGATATTCCACGCCGGCAGAACCGTGATATCCTTGCTTATGGCACGATTTTCCTCCTTCACCGCAAAACAGCCGTGAACTGCTGATGGAAATACCACAATAAATCCATATTCGTCAGCAACCTGATGCCAGCCTGAATTTCCGCTGTAGATTTCACCCGAACACGTATATCCATGCATAGCCAGGACAAGCGGTACTTTCCTGTCTGGATTTGCCTTTACGCTTTCCGGCACATAGACATACCATTCACGCATCCATCCGTCAACTTCCCTGTAATAATACTCCATATGCAAATCATCAATCAACGCACACGTCATCCGCAGATCTCCGCCTGGCTGCGACATCCATCTGCGCACCGGATATAAAAATTTCTTCCAGATACGCCGATTCAGGAGGTTTCCATGATCCTTTGCAGGATTCTCAATCCTGCTCACCCATAGCCGATAGGCCTCTTTATGTTGATTAAGAGGCGACAGCGTCTCTTTTGTCCGGATATGCTGTACCGTATCCGGATAAAGCATACTGCATTTGTCAGCTGCAAGCGCCCTTTTCCAATACGCTGTTTCACTATCATATGTATCATCACAGTTCCTGTCCAGAATGATCCACACGGGAACTGGAATTTCCCCTTTTTTCATTCCCAATCCTGTATCATCCTCAAATCCATTCAAACGGAAACAAACTTGTGCGCCTGCTTCTTTCATAAATTGTTCCGGTACAGGTTTTGGTGAGACGGCGGCAATGCCGGCATATACCGCGGGGTCATACATAGCCGCCATCTGTGCAATCGTTGCCCCGCTCCCGTAACCTGCCATATAGAATTTAGATTCATGAACGCAGAACAGATCCCGGCGGGCAAAACGATCATATGCCATTTTCACATACTCCACATCTCCGCCGTCTTCCCCGTATGGTTCCTTAATATTCCAATGTCCATGCCGCGGCTCCAGAAACATCAATGTTACTTTTTCTTTTTCTTCCTCTGTATCGGCTATCTCACGCCAGTTGCTCTTTTCCAGCATCTCCGCCGCAGATATCCCGTCGTCCGGCAGTATCATGATACCGGCATTGGACGCTCGCGCCCCTTCAGGAATATACATGATCACGCGGCGCATCACACCGCTGACCTCGATCTCATCCTCAAAAACGCCCACATGACTGGGCAGATAGGGATCTAACGGATCAATTTTTTGCCTGATTTTGCTCATAATTCACTGACCTCCGTGATGTCATCCAAGATATTCAACAGAACCATCTCTTTTTCGTTTAAATTTACAAAAGTACTCGTCCCAGGTCATCCAGGCATTCTCCGGCGTATAAGCATGCGGAAAACCTTTCAGGGCACTGAATCTGACAACAGGTACTCTCTGTTTATCATACCACACATAGTTTTTATAGATACCATTCTGGTAAATTTTCGGTGACCGGTAATCAGCTCCGTTCTGCTCACAGAGCCTGCCGAGTACACATGCATTTGCTGATCCATCCGTCAGATCTGCCTTGCTTCCAATATCTCTGTCTCCTTTAAACAGCCACGTTGGGCACACAACAGAATGCTCATATGAATTTAACCTGCATTCATCCGCGATATCGCCCTCCGCGTATCCGTTTGGTCCGAATGCCGCAAAATATTCAGGCATTTTTTCGATTAATCTCTGTGTCATCGCGGAACCATTGGAGTGTCCGGCCACATAGATGCGCTCACTGTCAATCATATACTCTTCGCACATCTTTTCAATCATTGCCTTAAAAAATGGCAGGTCATCATGACCGTCAGGCAGCGGCATCCCCGATCCCGACCACGCAGGTGTCGCGCACATACACGCTCCGTATATATGCATGTACGCCGTTGGGTATACCATAATAAAATCTCTGGCTTCCGCCACACGATGCCACTCGGTGTTCTGCGCCCAGAACTCCCCGGTTCCGCACAATCCGTGCAATCCGATCACCATCGGCAGCTTCTGCATCTTGTCCCTTCTGTATGCGGAGGGTTCATAGACATACCAGTATCGTTTTTTTCCGTCAACAATTATCTCCTTTTTGACAAGACCGATATCATCAGCTGTTATCGTTCTTCTCAGCTTACGGTTTCCCGTTCCTGCCCATCTTTTGAAACGAAGAAGAAATCTGGCGGCCTCGTCAAAAAAGCATTCGCTCTTCCAGCCGGCAGTCTCCTCCGGTGTACTGACCCATACCTCAGCGACCGCCTGCTCATCAACCAGGCTTAAGACAGGATCTGGTTTCGGCATATACTTCCTGGCAAAGTTTCCAACGCTGTATCCTTCTTCGGTACGGCATGCGCTGCGATAGTATCTGACGGACCTTTCATCCTCTCCAATCAGCCAGACCGGAATCGGATTGTCAGATTTTCGTATATCCCTGTTTCCATCAGACGGCAGTATTTTCACGATGTCAAGAAACTCCTCCGAGACGGAAGAATCCCCGCGCAGCACTGACGCGGCAAGAATGCTGCTGTACATCATGGTAAATACGTTTGCCGCATAGGCGCCGTCTTCCATTCCTAATACATAATAAGACGCCTCATTCCAGGTATAGAGATCCCTCAGGCTCATGTCCAGAAAGGCGCTTCTGGCATACGCAAGAATGTTTTCAACGCTTCTTTCTTTCCATAAAGTATCGGGGGACTGCAGGATAAGAAGAACCATGCAGTGTTCATCCGCCATTTTCCGGATACCGCTATGCTGTATATAATCTTCTGCTGATATTTTTCCAGGTGCAAACACAAAGATTCCATCCCCGAATGGCGGAAAGTCTTCCGGTATATAGACCGCGTACGTTTCCTTTTTATCACCGGTCTCAATACACCGCTCAAATATTCCGATGTGTGAGGACCTGTAGGGATCTGCCGGATCTACGGGCTTCTGAACAATATCACTCTTTCCGGATATACATAAAATATCAACATCCGTCCTGTCAAAATCAGGATCAAACTCACGGCCAGAATAATTTCCCATATGTTTTCCTCCTATTTCCCAAAAGCGGGCTGCCCTCTAGCATGACATCCCGCTTTTGACCCTCGTTTATTATTTTACAAATTCAGCCACATTGTCTGAAGTAATTGTCTGGACAGGTGTCTCAATCACAGGTTCAACTTCTTTCCCGTCAAACGTATCGCAGATCGCCTGATACAGCGCCTCTGCCTGGGCATCCGGGTCCTGGCGGACAGTCATCGACATCTCACCGCTTGAGATGTAATTGAGCGCATCGTCAATCGCGTCAATCCCACAGACCATCACACCATCCAGCCGATTGGCGGCCTTCAGTGCCTCAATGGCTCCGCAGGCTCCCTGGTCATTAACCGTGACCACACAGTCGAAGTCATCATATGCCTGAATATAGTCTTCCATAATCGTCATGCCCTCTTCACGTGTATACATATATTCCTGCTGAGCGATTATTTCAACATCCCCGCCATTCTCGGCAAGACGGTCACCCAAGCCGTCTTTCAGACCATTTTCCCTGTCAATGGAAATCTGATATCCCATATTTCCGGCAAGATAGATGATTTTTGCATTTTCGGGAAGGTTTTCACGCAGCCATTCTCCCTGACAATATCCACAGTCGTAATTAGAAACGCCTACGTACACCTGATCACCGCCGGAAGCCTGCGTTGAAAATGTAAATACCGGTATTCCTGATTTGTTGGCCTGCTCAATCTGAGGCACAAGGCTTTCCTGATCATTCGGGCACAACACAAGGGCATCCACGTCCATCACAAGAAAATTGTCAACCTGCTCCACCTGTTTCTGGCTGTCATTATTGGCATCTGCCAGTACTACTTCAAATCGTCCGTCCGCCTCACATGCGGCTACAAACTTGTCCTCCAGTGTTTTTAAAAACACATCGGATGCCAGGCGGTTTGTAAAACCGATCGTGTAAGTCTCTTTCTCCTCACTGTCAGCACTGCTCTGTGAATCTTCTTTGTTCCCCGCATCATCGGAGGCTCCGCCCCCAGATGAACAACCTGTTATCACTGTACACACCATCGCAAACCCGGCAATCAATGCCATCATCTTTTTCAATTTACCTCGTTTCATATCGTTTCTCCTTTTTTCGTGTATTCTAAAAGCATTTATTGCCTTTAGTTTCGGATTTTCACTAAGCTGCCTTCTCCGTTCTGTCAGCCATCGCATTCTTGATTGCATTTGCGGAGGCACGTTTCGTCATGACATCCATCAGCACTGCCAGAAGGATGACAATGCCGGAAACGATATTCTGCCAATAACTGGTGACATTCAGAAGATTCATCAGATTATTGAGAATACCCACGATGGCAGCTCCGACAATTGTTCCTATCACATTACCGGAACCCCCGTAGATCGAAACACCGCCTACGACAACAGCTGTAATTGCATCAAATGCATACCCCACGCCTGCGGACGGCTGACCGGAAGAAAGCCGTGACATAAAGATAATCGCCGCGATGGCCGTCATGATGCCATCGTATATGTAAACTAATATAATGACTCTGTCCACATTGATGCCGGAGGCAATCGCCGCCTGTTTATTTCCGCCGACCGCCATAACCTGCCTTCCAAAGCAAGTCATATTGAGCAAAACGTAGCTTACGACCAAAACACCAAACATAATGATAACAGAGATCGGTACGAATCCTATGTACCCCTGCCCGATCACTGTAAATTTTCCCAGACCGGAAATCGGATTTCCGTTCGTCGCCAGAAGGATGGCTCCCGACGCTATCGTATCGATCGCCAGACCGACAATAAATCCAGGCATTGACAATTTCGCAACGCAAAATCCATAAAACAATCCGATCACTGCCCCCAGTGCGATTCCGACAATCACTGCCAGAAAGACGCTGCCTGTATGAATCATCACCAGACATGACGTACATCCTACACAGGCGATCAGTGAGTCATAGGCGATATTAATCTGTGCGGTGATCAACACAAAACAGGCTCCGCATCCAATCACGGTAACAACCACGATCTGCCGCAAAACATTTGTAAGGTTAGCCGGTTTCAGGAAGTTTCCCGAAAGCAAAGACGCAATCACAAATACCACGATCAGAATGGTGACAACGCCAAATTTACTGTAAAATTCCGCAAAACTAAATTTCTTTTTTGTTTTCCTCATCTTTTCGATACCTCTCTTTTTCTAATCAGGTTGCTAATTTCATAATCGCTTCCTGCGATGCCTCTTCGCGTGTAAGTTCAGCTGCTATCCGCCCTTCCCTCATGACCATAACCCGGTCACTCATACCCAGGATCTCCGGCAGCTCAGAAGATATCATGATAATTGCAATTCCTTTCTTCGCATAATCGCACATAAGCTTATGAATCTCTGCCTTGGATCCAACATCGATTCCTCTCGTCGGCTCATCCAGAATCAGGACTTTAATATCCCCCAGAAGCCATTTCGCGAGAATTGCCTTTTGCTGATTTCCTCCGGAAAGTGTCCGTATTTCCTGTTCTGGATTGGAAACCTTAATGTTGAAGGTATCAATCATATTATTGACCGCTTTTTTCTCTTCTTTTTTATTAACAATTTTTGCCTGCCTTTTAAATTGCCGGATAAAAGCCAGAGAAATATTTTCTCTCACTGATCTCACCGGAACAATCCCCTCCGCCCGGCGGTCCTCCGATGCCATTGCAATCCCGTTGGCAATGGCATCTTCCGTACTTTTTATTTTCAGCTCTCTGCCATTCAGCATAATCTCTCCGGATTCATAAGGATCCAATCCAAAAATGGCGCGCATCACTTCGGAACGTCCAGCGCCAACCAGACCTGAGAATCCCAGGATCTCTCCTGCACGGACCTTGAAATCAATATCTCTGAAGACTCCTCTGCTGGTCAGGCCTTTCACTTCCATCACAACATCACCGATCAGTACTTCTTCTTTTGGGAAAATGTTTGAGATTTTCCGTCCTACCATGAGTGATATAATATCATCCTCTTTATATTCTTCAATTGGACCGGAGCTCACCCATGACCCGTCCCGGATGATCGTAATTTCATCCGCGATCCTCCTGATTTCGTCCATTTTATGAGTAATATAAATGATCGCAACGCCTTTCTCTTTTAATCTTTGAATCTGTCTGAACAACATATTGACTTCTGTGTCTGATATTGCCGAAGTAGGTTCATCCATGATAATGACAGATGCGTTTGTACTCATTGCTTTTGCAATCTCTATCTGCTGCTGTGCCGCAATACTCATCGTCTCCAGCTTCTGGGTCGCCTTATAGGGAATTTCCAGCTCCTGAAGAAGCTGATTTGTCCTGTCATTTAATATTTTAAAATCCACAAATCCCTTTACTTTCTGCGGTTCCCGGCCCAGATAAATGTTCTCCGCAACAGTCATCTGTCTGATTGGGTTCATTTCCTGTCTGATCATGGAAATTCCCATTTGGATCGTCTCCATAATCGTCCTTTTGCCAAGCTTTTGCCCCTTATAGATGACTTCACCTTCTTCAGCAACGTAATCTCCGTTTATGACCTTCATAAGCGTTGATTTTCCGGCTCCGTTTTCTCCGGCTATCACATGGACTTTGCCCGGTCGGATTTTCAGGTTCATCCCATCCAGTGCGCGTACGCCCGGAAAGAGTTTCACGATATTCTTCATTTCGAGAATATATTCACCCGTGTATTCCATCCTTTATCTCGCCTCCTCTTTTTTATCATGTTAATTTTTTTTGACTTTTCTGTAAACTGACAAATTAAAGAAAAGGTGCATTATATTAATTTCATTGTGTATTTTATACACATTGCATGAATTCTCATTCTATATTTTGTTGATTTTAGTTAACTACTGTATTCAAGAACTGATTTCAAGTACTTTCCTGTCTATGAAAGATTATTGTCGTCTATAACGGGAGTACTCTATGAATGACTGGAAATGTTTATTTCGAGCACACATATTAGAACGCGGATGGAATTATCACGAGATGGGGGCAGTCACATCCCTGGATAAAGCAGAAGACGAATACAGGACTGTTGTCGAGGGCAGAGAGGATTATGAGGTTCAGATTATCGTTCAGGATGGGTAGGCTTCCGCGAACGGCTGTTAACTTCCCTAAATACATATTCAGTTAAATATGATTTTCTGAAAGAGGAGAAATTGTTTGAACGGCTTTTATTTGAAATAGAGAACAGCGGATCTGTATATCAGGTATGTGCAGTCTGAGGCAGCCAGTGCTTCTCAGCGAAATACCTACTATCATCTGATAAAATACCTGAAAAAGATAACAAAATACCCACAGTGGAAAGAAAAAGCACAGCAAATCGCCGCACAGTGGAAGACGGATTATAAAAGAAGAAGTGCGATGATGGATGAACTAAAAAAAGCAGGATTCTGACAGTCTTTAAAACACCTTACATGTGAATCCAATCTAGAACAGATGCATTCGCATGTAAGGTGTTTTCATTTTTACAGCAGCTCCCTCAGATAGACCGTCCGTTCCTCCCGAATAGACTTGTAGCATGCCTCCACACATGCCATGGTGACGAGATTATCCTCTACGCTGATCACGGGCTCCCTGTCTTCTTCCAACGCGCACATCAGGTCTGCCATCGTTCCCGTGAAGGCGTCCGGAAACCAGGCAGTCTTCCAGGATGGTGTCAGCCACTTATCCGGAATTCTTGTACTCGCCAACTTGAATGTACTGGGAGTGATCTCGGGAAATCTGTGCCAACCGATGGTGCCCAAAGCAATTCCCCCGGTACCCTCCACTCTCCAGTTGATATACCGCTCACTGGCACACGGCTCATCCGGTCCCGCGTACCCATCGTCAATGCTGTTGGCGATCAGACCGTTTTTGTACTGCAGGATATATTCTGAAAGGCCGTCTCTGTGCTCAAATGGAGTTCTCGGATCAGGTCTGCAGACGGCGGTCACTTTTTCAGGATCGCCGAACAGATAACGGAAGCAGTCCAGGTGATGGATCGCCAGATCCAGAATCTCAAATTTTCCATATTCTCTGAAGAAAGGCTGAACACCCGCAAGTGCCCGCAGGTCAATGGATGCAAGCACCGGATCACCCAGGTATCCCTCTTCCAGTGCATATTTCAGCGCCCGGATTGACTGATCATAGCGCATGTTCTGATTCACCGCCACTTTAATGCCCGCATTTTTACACATCCTCGAAATTTCTTTTACATCATTCAGATTGACCGCCAGGGGTTTTTGGCACAGAATCCCCCTGATATGATCCTGCTCACAGCAGAGCCGTACGATATCCTTCTGCACATGCGGAGGCAGCGCAATGTCAACGATCTCAATCTCCGTATCTGCGATCAATTCTTCGATCGTCTGATAAACATTTGGAATTTGATACCGCTCCCCAACTTTTTTTGCATTCCCATAAGTCCTCGAAGCAATTCCATATACACAGAATCCACTTTTTCTGTAAGCGCTCAGCTGGCATTCCGCCATGATAAAACCGGAACCGATGCAGCCGATTTTCATTGTTTTATTCTTCGGCAGCCTGGGGAGTGTGGCCTGTGTAAATTTTTCGCATAAGTTTTCCATGTTGTGTCCTTTCCATACTTATAAATCGATACAATAGTTTCTGTTACACTATTTTTCATATCTTCATTATAGAAGAAAGCGCATGTATATTCAATCATATTGCTGTGATATCCATCCCCCCATTACATTTTGCATTTTCTTTTTATCTGTGCTATCTTTAGATTGAGGAGGAAATTCATCATGAGAATACCAGCGCGCGGCCTGGAACCCGGAGTTCTTCCAAATTCCAGGAATTTTTTCTTCGCATCGCCACTTACCGAACAGGAATGCAATCTGTTCTATTATATTCCCTGGTGCGGTCATTTTTTCTGCACGGAAAAATATTTTCATAAACGTGATTACTTTCCTTACTGTTTATTGATGTATGTACAGCAGGGATTGTTTCATATCGAATATCGAGGAAATGTCTTTGACGCCCAGGCAGGAGACGTTATTTTACTGGATCTGACAGAACCACATTTTTATTCTGCCTATGACGGTCTGGAATTTTTGTATTTTTGCTTTAATGGTTCCAATTCCCATGAACTATGTCAATATTACCTGAAAAACGACGGACCTTTGATCCGTATCGATAAAAATTTTCTGATTCGCAACTATCTCGCTAACACGATTGCTTTTTATGATACAAACCCCTACGAAAGCATACCGGATACATCCATGCGGGTCTATAAATGTATCAACCTGCTGTTTACTCAAGAACATGAGTATTCTATTTCCAGTGATAATGCAATCGAACACGCACTCCGCCATATTCATGAAAACATTCATAAGAAATTGACACTGCAGGAGCTTGCTGGTCTGGTGCATTTAAACCCCTGCTATTTTTCACACCTGTTCAAACGAAAGACTGGTCTTTCTCCCATAGAATACGTGATCAATGTCCGCATGAATCAGGCGAAACTGATGTTGATAACAACCGATAAAGCCATCATCGACATCGCCTACGAGGTAGGATATTCCAGCGGTACCAGTTTTACCAATGTTTTCACGGACAGAATCGGCTGTTCTCCAAGACAGTTTCGAAAGCTTATGCGCTAAGCGCTTATTTATTACAATGAATTATGCTATGTTTGAGTTACATAAATAATTAATCATTATACAAGGTAGTTTAAAAGGTGATATTATGAGAATACCAGCGCGCGGCCTGGAGCCCGGAGTTCTTCCCCAGTCCAAAAACTTTTTCTTTGCCTCTCCGCTCACCGAGCAGGAATGCAGATTATTCTATTATATTCCCTGGTGCGGCCATTTTTTCTGCACGGAAAAATATTATCACAAGAGGGATCAGTATCCCTATTGCATTCTAATGTACATTCAACAGGGTTTATTTCATATTGAATACCGCGGCGTTACGTTTGATGCGCAGGCCGGGGATGTTATTTTGCTGGATTTATCAGAACCTCACTGCTATTCCGCTTACGACGGACTGGAATTTCTGTACCTGCATTTCAGCGGAGCCAACGCCCGCGAGCTATGCCAGTATTACCTGAGCAAGTCTCCGCCTTTGATCCGCTCCAAGAAAAATCAGCTGATTCGGAATTTTCTTGTGAATACGATCGCATTCTACGATATGAATAAGTATGAAAGTATCATTGATACTTCAATGCGCGTGTACAAATGTATTCAGCTGCTGTTTGCCAATGATGAGATGTATACCTCAGAAAACAACCCCTCTGTGGAAACAGCTCTCCTTTATATCCATGAACATATGACGGAAAAGCTGGCACTTCAGGATCTCGCTGACCTGCTGCATTTAAGTCCCTATTATTTCTCTCATCTGTTCAAAAAAGAAACCGGATTATCTCCGATTGAATATGTGATCAATGTTCGAATGAACCAGGCCAAACTTCTGCTGATCACGACGAACAAGTCCGTATCTGACATTGCTTTTGAAGTCGGGTATTCCAGCGGCGCCAGCTTCACCAATGTCTTTACCGATAAGATCGGCTGTTCACCAAAACAATTTCGGAAACTTATGCAATAGACATACAGAGCCGGGAATACTGGTAACGTACTCCCGGCTCTGCCGGCCTTTTTTACATTTCTGATATTATTCCAGAGTATCCACATTATCAGGAGTGATAACCTGTACTTCCGTGTATACATTCTCTTCCACTGTCTCGCCTTTCACAAGCGAGAGTGCCGTATCAAATGCCAGCGCCGCCCATTCCTGCGTAGGATAACGCAGTGTCGCACACAGCTTGCCGTCTTTAATGGCCTGTACATCATCCGCCTCGCAGTCAAAGTCATAGACATCAATTTTGTCTGCCATGCCCATATCCTCGATTGCCTGAATGGCGCCCATACCCATGGTGCTGCTGACCGCCCAGACGATGGAAATGTCCGGATTTGCCGTCAGGATATTCTGCATAACATCGTATGCCTGGTTCTTATCCCAGTCCGCCGGCTGTGATGCCACAACTTCAAATTCATCCGTCAGAGCCGACTTAAACCCTTCCACACGTTCCGTAGATGCCACAATTCCAGACATTCCCTCGATGATAGCGACTTTGCCCGGTTCGGAATTCTCAACACAGTATTCGCCCACCTGCTTTGCTGCCTCCGTGGAGTTCAGTCCTACGTAAGAATCAATATGTCCGCCCAGCGCTTCCAGGTCATCCATATCAACCGTATCATTGAACAATACAACCGGTATTCCCGCATCGTTCGCTTTCTTAATGGAAGAGTTCAGCGCTGCATTGTCGGAACAGTCGATAATGATTGCATCCACGCCCTTGATAATACTGTCTTCCATCAGCTGTACTTCTCCCTCGATATCAGCCTGACCACCGGCGGGTGCCAGATAGTTGATATTCACGCCGAGTTCCTCTGCTCTCGCTTCTGCTCCTTCTTTGGCATCCGTAAAGAACTGGTTTTCCAGAGACTTTACGATAAAAGCGATCGTGATATCACCGTCATCTTTTGCCGCTGCTTTTTCTCCTGCCGCATCATCGCTGCTGCCTGCGTCGGTGCTTTTGGTGTCAGCGTCCGCCTTGCCGCCGGAAGTCTCACCCGACTCTTGGCCCCCGCATCCGGCCATTGATACCAGCATCCCCATTGCCAACAAAACCGCCAATACTTTTTTCATCCTTTTCTCCTTTCATTTCACTCTCACTTTTTTCTATCACTAACGGTCTTCATCCGTTACATGATCACTGTTTTCTCTTACTTCCGATCGCCTTGTTCTTAAACGTGTCAACCAGTACCGCCACGATCACGATGATGCCGGTCACCACCTGCTGCAGATATGATGAGACGTTTAACAGGTTTAATCCGTTTTTAATGACGCCGATGATCATGGCGCCCATCAATGTCCCCCAGATGCTTCCCACACCGCCGGTGAGACTGATGCCTCCAATAACACTGGATGCGACGGCGTCGAGCTCATATCCTTCCCCCGCTGTCGGAACTGCAGAGTTCAGTTTTGCCGTCATGACAATGGCAGCAATCGCAGCTGTGACACCCGACAATACATATGCCAGTATCTTATAACGATCCACATTGACACCGGACAGTCTTGTCGCCTCCTCATTTCCGCCGATGGAATAGATGAATCTTCCAAACTTCCGATACCGCAGCAGATAGAAAACCAATATGTACAGGCCGATCATCAGCACGATCTGAATCGGTATCGTTGTACCGGGAACTGTGGCAACGCCTATGCTCCTGAAAAACGGCTTGAATCCGCTGACGGTTCTGCCCTGTGCGATCGTCAGGTCAAGGCCTCTGGCCACCTGCATAATTCCCAGAGTTGCAATCATCGGCTGAAGCTTGCATTTTGCGATCAGAAAACCGTTGACCGCTCCGCACACTGCACCGATTAAAATTCCGGCAGCGATCGCAAGTCCTGAATTCATATTTCCTTCCACCATCATCTTCGCCATCACGATGCCGGACAGTGCAATAATAGAACCGACCGACAGGTCAATGCCTCCTGTCAGGATGACCACGGTCATACCAATGGCGACGATCGCATTTACCGTTACCTGCTGCATCACGTTGATGAGATTCGCCGACTTTAAAAACGCGGGCGACAGAATGGACAGTACAATCAGCAGCACGAGCAGTACGATGAATGTCGCGATATTATTCATGTTGACTTTGAACTTCTTCATTTCGTTTCTCCCTCCTTCATGCCGGCAGCAGAGCCCGTCGCATATTTGATGATGTCTTCTTCCGTCACCCCGCGTATCTCCTCCGTTCCAATACAGCCGGTGATCTTTCCTTCATGCATCACATAGAGACGGTCGCTGATGCCCATACATTCGGTCAGCTCCGATGACACCATGATCACTGCCTTGCCCTCCTGTTTTAAAGCGTTCATGATCTTATAGATCTCCACCTTGGATCCGACATCGATCCCTCTTGTCGGCTCATCAAATATGATAACGGAGGACTCTGAATTCAGCCATTTTGCGATGACTACCTTCTGCTGATTGCCGCCGCTTAAGTTTTTTACCACCTGCCTGAGGGAAGGCGTCTTTACATTGACACGCTCCACCAGCTCCTGATTATTCTTTATCTCCCGTTTCCGGCTGATTCCGAACCCATTCATGATCTTCGGCAGGTTGGTGATCGAGATATTGGCATTTAAATCGAAATCGAGGATCAGCCCCTGGTGCTTCCTGTCTTCTGTGAGAAGCGCGATCCCGCAGCTCTTTGCCTGTCTGCAGCTGTGTATCCTTCTTTGCTGTCCGTCAACGTAGATCTCCCCGCTGTCGATGGGGTCTGCTCCGAATACCGCACGCATAAGCTCCGTCCGGCCAGCTCCCATCAGACCATAGAATCCGGTGATCTCTCCGGCTCTTGCGTAAAACGACAGGTCCTTTAACACAGTTCCCTGACTGACTGACTTTACTTCCAGGCGTTTTTCACCGGGCGCCATATCGATTCTGGGATAATAATCCTGAAGTTCACGCCCGACCATCAACGCAATGATTTCCTCAATCGAAGTCTCTTCCCTCTTTTTCGTAGTGATATATTTTCCGTCACGGAATACGGTGATCCTGTCACTGATCTTCATGATTTCTTCCATCCTGTGTGAAATATAGACGATCGCCACATCTTTTTTCTTCAGTCCGTCTATGATCGCAAACAGATTGTCAACCTCTTTTTCTGTCAGCGCAGAAGTCGGTTCATCCATGATAATGATGTCAGACTCAAAAGACAACGCCTTTGCGATCTCTACCATCTGCATCTGTCCAACACTCAATGTGCTGACAAGTGCTTTTTCCGAAATGTCCGCACCTATGGAATCCAGAAGGCCTCTCGCCTCCCTCATCATCCTTTTCCAGTCCACGTTTCCCGCTTTCGTAACCGGGCGCTGTGACATGAAAATATTTTCAGCCACCGACAGGTTCCCGAGAAGGTTCATTTCCTGGAAGATCATGCTGATTCCCCGCTTTTTCTGTTCCTGAATATCACAGCATGTAATTTTCTCTCCCTTGTAGACGACCTTGCCGGAATAGTCGGTATTGATGCCGGCAAGGATTTTCATGATGGTTGATTTCCCGGCTCCATTTTCCCCCAGCAGAACGTGCACTTCTCCCCGGTCCAGATCAAACCGTGCATGATCCAGCGCCAATACTCCGGGAAACTGGATGGAGATATCTTCCATTTCCAAAATACGTTTCTGCATTCCACTCTCATCTCCTTTTTTGGTCTATGCCTCTCCTCTTGCTTCTTTTACCGCTTTCATAAAGGCCAGTACATTTTCCACCGGCACATTATTCATGACCTCCTGCGACGGCGCAATGATCAGACCGCCGTCTTTTCCCAGGATATCGATCGTCCGGAGTGTTTCATGATACACATTTTCCGCGGTATCAAACGTCAGAAGCTGCTGCGTATCCACACCCCCGTAGAACGTCAGGTCTTTGCCAAACTCATTTTTCAGGTACCGGATATCCATACAGGTCTGTACCGGCTCCAGCACATCCAGCCCCGCATCGATCAGATGCGGAATAAACGGTGTGATCTTACCGCAGGAATGCATCTGTACCGGAAGCCCCGCATCCTTGAATACGCGGAAGACTTTCCGTATCCTCGGCAGGAAGTAATTGACAAACATCTCCTCCGACACGAAGGTACTGATCTGGGTACCCAGGTCATCGCCGTAATGTCCAATCGGGAAGCCGCGCTTCACTGTCTCTCTGGCGATCTCTACTTTATATTCGCAGATCACATCCATCAGATAACACGCTTTCTCCGGTTCCACTGCCAGCAGATACATGAACTGCTCGATCTCCGTCAGCTGATACGCCTTCTCCCAGATTCCGTTGTAACCGCTTAGTTCTACCAGAAAATCATCGCCGTATTTCTTTAAATCCTCCTCGGCGATTGAAAACAACATATCCATATCTGAAATGTCAGGAGCCCTGTAATCATAAATCAGCGCGTCATCGTCGTCGCATCCCTGCAGCGGATGACAGTAATTAAAATAGCCTCCGTCATTGACGTTGTACTGCATTCCCCAGAGGTCATAGATCATGCCCTCCTCGCCCGGCACATCCAGATAACGCCCGGCATCCCTGGCCGCTTTCATCCTGTGTGGATCCAGTTTATCGATCTGAACGATATCATCCAGCACTCCCGTGAATTTGATATGGTTGCCCAGAAACACATCCACTTCCTCCTCTGTCAGTCCCAGATATCCGGCAACCTCCATTTTTTTTGCTCTGGATGCAAAGGTACACTGGCTCGGCAGATACGTTGTGTTCTTTTTGCTGATGACATCCAGTACCAGCTGTGATCTTGTCATGTTATGATCTCCTTTCACACTTTTTCATATTAATTGCTGTGTCATGCACGCTAAGTTTTCCAAATATTTTATTAATTTTTAGTATTTTTATAAATATTTGGTCTCTTATTTTATTTTTTTACATTTTATCATTCATTGCGCAAAAATGACCATACACATTTTTGCTTTAAACTTCATCTATATTGCTGTGTTCATATTACTTTGTAGGCGGTATGCCACAGAGAATATCATTGACGAGGTTTCACGGTGACACAGCAATGCGAAACGCCGCCACACTCCTTGACAGGAGTATGACGGCGTTTCGCATTTCATTGCTTTCTGTTATTTAGTTGTCATCTTCGTCCTGGACCTCTACCCACACATTTCCGTTTCTATTACTCTCGACGCAGGCTTTCACAAACCGAAGCCCTTTCACACCATCCTCTACCGTCGGATACGTATAAGTTTCCGGTTCACGCTCTTCAAGGCGTGCCATCAGATGCTCACAGAACGCATGGTACAGATTTCCGAACGCCTCAAAATACCCTTCCGGATGTCCTGCAGGGATCCGGCTGATTCGCTGGCTCTCAGGATACATGTAGTCCCTGTTCGCCGACATGATCTGGGTCGGCTGATTCACCTTCGTATATTTCAGGATTCCCGGTGCTTCATGACACCACTCCAGCGAACCTTTCGTTCCGAACACACGGATCTTAACGCCGCATTCGTAGCCGATGGCTATCTGGGAGGCCCAGAGTGTTCCGGTGATCTGATCTCCGAAATCCAGCATGATCGTGGTAT
The DNA here is from genome assembly GCF_025151995.1 of Ruminococcus gauvreauii. NCBI lineage: Bacteria > Bacillati > Bacillota > Clostridia > Eubacteriales > Oscillospiraceae > Ruminococcus > Ruminococcus gauvreauii. Next base: position 3,303,775 of record NZ_CP102290.1, on the reverse strand, counting down.
TCGTCTCCAGCGGAAGATCTCTCGGATACGTGTCAAATCGTGCCAGCACCCGTTTTATTTCCAGACCTGTCATCTGGACGATCAGCTGCTCCAGATGTGTCCCGATATCCGCCGTACACAGGGACTCCCCCGCGATCTCGGGATCCAGGCGCCACATTGCCTGATCGGAACTGTCACTGTTAACCGCAGAGATCAGCCAGTCCTGCGGATACTCCGTCACAACGTGAAGGATGTCTCCGATCTCACCATGCTTAATCATCTCTCTCGCCTGGCGGATCACCGCATACGCCGTATATGTATAGGTCAGGCCAAAGAGCATGTTGCGCTCTTTCGCAATCTTCTCAAGCTCGATTCCCTGCTCCAGGTTAAACGCCAGCGGCTTATCACACATCACATGGATCCCGTGTTCCATAAAGCACTTTGCGATCTCATAATGGCTGACATTCGGTGTCGTGATCGCCACAAACTGAATGCCGTCCTCGCGTTTCGATTCGGACTCGGCCATCTCTCTGTAATCTTTATAGATTCTGTTCTCATCATAAATGTGCCATTTTCTTCCCGTTGCCAGGTTCTTTTCCGGGTTTCTGGAAAAACAGCCGCATTTGAGCACTGCCATATCATCCATCAGCGCCCCGTGCCGATGCACATCTCCTATAAAAGCTCCAATTGCGCCTCCAACAATACCAAATCTAAGTTCCATTCCTCTTCTCCTCTCCGCTACACTGTAACTTTCTCAACCTTTTCCAATTTTCCGCTTTTTGCAGATTTCGCCGCCGCCTCCGCGATCAGCACGGACTGCAGTCCGTCGATTCCGGACACTGCGGGCTGCCTGCGCTCCAGAACCGCCTGCACAAATTCGCGAAGCTCTGTAAAATAAGCTCCCTCATACCGCTCGATAAAATGCCACGGCAGCTTGTCCCCGCAGTAACCGTCATTGTGATAATAAACGACGTTAGACTCCGGTTCGTTGCTGTCCATCAGGCATCCCTTTGATCCCAGTATCTCTATGCGCTGGTCATGTCCGAAACCGGAGCGCCTGCTGTTGTCGATCACCCCGATCGCACCGTTTTCAAATTTCAGGGTCACGACGGCACTGTCAACATCTCCGAATTCCTCAATTTCCGGATTACAGAGGGCGGCTCCTGCGGCAAAGACTTCTGTCACCTCACTGCCCACGACAAAGCGCGCCATGTCAAAATCGTGAATCATCATATCCACATAGATTCCGCCGGAATCCCTGATATAATTCATCGGAGGCAGGTCTGGATCACGCGACGTGATCTTAAGCATCTCCACGTCTCCGATCCTGCCTTCCGCAACCATTCGCTGAAGCTTACCGTGATTTCTGTCAAACCGCCGCATAAACCCCACCTGAAGAATCACACCTGCATCCCGGACTGTACGAAGTGCTTCCAGAATGCGTTCCACATTGTGATCGATCGGTTTTTCACAGAAGATATCTTTCCCGGCTTTTGCTGCACGGATGATAAAATCTGAATGTGTCTCAGTAATAGAGCAGATCACCACTGCGTCAATATCCGGATCTGCAAACACATCTTCCGGATCCTTTGAGCACTTCGGCACCCCAATCTCTTTCATCTCCTGCTCCAGGCCTTCCGTCAGAAATGGATCAACCCCCACGACCACTTCAAACTCTTTCATTGTCAGGATATTTCTCGCATGCATCTTTCCAATGCGGCCCAGTCCCAGGATACCTACGCGTATCTTTTTTGCCATTTTAGCCCTCCTGTCATCATATTCGTTTTTGCTGTTGTGAGTATAGATACTGCACAACCTAACTATACCTGTATTTCCTGGCAATGTAAATAATCATTCTTTCTCATTTTTTTATCATTCTTGCTTATTATTTTAGGCGCTGCATCTGTCTGTTTTCAGACAAAAAAAGACCATATGCAAAAAATCCAGCCAGCATATGGTCTTACACGTTTACATCTATATATTTCAGTACGGATTAATAATTCTCGGCTCTCAACTGGAAATAAGCCTTAGGATGAGCACATACCGGACAGACTTCCGGCGCTTCTTTTCCAAAATGGATATGTCCGCAGTTTGAGCAGTGCCACATCATATCGCCGTCTCTTGAGAAGACAATGCCCCCGTCAATATTGGCGAGAAGTTTACGGTATCTCTCCTCATGCTCTTTTTCAACTGCAGCTACGCCTTCAAACAGTGCAGCGATCTGGTCGAATCCCTCTTCTTTTGCCTCTTTGGCAAATGTCGCATACATATCAGTCCATTCGTAGTTTTCTCCTGCAGCCGCATCCTTCAAATTCTCTGTTGTTGGTCCGACTTTACCGCCATGAAGCAGCTTAAACCAGATTTTTGCGTGCTCTTTTTCATTATTTGCGGTTTCTTCGAAGATTGATGCAATCTGTACATAACCGTCCTTTTTAGCCTGTGACGCATAGTATCTGTACTTGTTGGTCGCCTGTGATTCTCCTGCAAATGCCGTCTGCAGATTTGCCTCTGTTTTGCTTCCTTTTAATTCAGCCATAATATGTAATACTCCTTTCATATGTTAAAATCTGCTGGTGCGGGTTGAAAACCGCACCAGCTGTTTATGTTACCTTTTTAAATTTATCCGCCCCGACTTTACATACCGGACAAATATAATCATCCGGCAGGCTTTCGCCCTCATAGATATAACCGCACACTTCACAGACATATCTGGATACCTGTTTATCTTCGGACTCCTGCTCGTTTTCCTGCAGATAAGTCGGTGCATTCTTCGGACTCTTTCCTTTGATCACATTGTGGTAATATGCATAGGACATCGCCTTGCGTCCCTCTCCCAGCGTATCCGCATCCACTACTTCTCCAAGAAAAACCGTGTGGGTTGAAGTCTCCATCCTGTCAATCACTTTGCAGACAACATAACCGCAGGAATCTGAAACAACGGGAGCGCCTTCTTTCATTTCATACGAAATATCCTGAAACTTGTCAGTATCCCTGCCGGAATGAAATCCGAATGTTCCGATAATAGACGGTTCTGAATCCTCCGCCAGAATTGAAAAAGAAAAAACACCGCTTTTTTCTATGCACTGCTGTGAATAGTTGTCATGATTCATGCTGACAGCAACCGTCGCCGGAGACGCTGTGATCTGCATCACGCTGTTGGCAATACATCCTGTGGGACGTTCCCCATCCATTGTTCCAACGACGTAAACACCATAGGACATATCCCTGAAAATATTAGTATTCAATTTTATTTCTCCTCTTTTTTAACACTTCTTAGATTTTCAACCTTAGATTTCCGACATCCATAGTATACCATTTTATTCCACTTAACGCAATGTCTTTTTCTTATCTTTCCACAGTTCTTGAAATTTATGCGATATTCTTATAACAAAAATGAGCCGTACCGTCCTGTGGCACACCCACGGACGGTACAGCCCTTCCGATCAGATTTCGGTGAGACCGCGACGCTGCATATACGCGATCACATCTTTCACCTGATGCAGCTGCCAGACATCTCTGTTTGGGATCTCTGTGTCGAAATAATCCTCAAACGCACAGACGATATTCATAATGTCAAAAGAATTCAGTCCCAAATCCTGCACGAAATCGGTATCATATGTAAGTTTGTCCTTTCCCGTCACCTGAAACACAATATTCCTTATAAATTCCAGCATCTTTTTCACTCCTTAAACCAGATGCCTCTTGATTTTCTGAGATGCAGTTTTCGAAAATTCCTGTTCACGGATATTTACCATCTGTATCTGCTGATAAAGAGGAAGCTTGGCATTGATTTTATTGATTTCATCCTGAAGCTGTTCCAGTATTTCATACGATGACATACCCTCCGACCTGCCCGGTTCCGGATAGATACTGGCTGCCAGCTTCACATCATCCGCCGAGGCACCGCTGACGGCACCATAGACGAGCACGTCTTTTACCAGAGGAATATTTCCGATTTTCTCCTCCAGTTTCTCAGGAGATACTTTCTTTCCATTTTTAAAAACTACCAGATTCTTCTTACGGCCTGTAATATAGAGAAATCCCTCTTTGTCGAGATAGCCCATATCCCCCGTTTTGAACCATTCTCCTTCCATGACCTCATCCGTAAGTTCCTTCGATTTGTAATAGCCGTTCATAACGCCCACTCCACGGACCCAGATCTCCTCATCCACGGTCTTTACCTCTGTCTCCGGAAGGACGTAACCGACCGAATCCAGCTGACATGAGTAATTGCTGTTGACTGATACCAGCGGTGAACACTCTGTGATCCCGTATCCCTGCAGGACCGTGACACCGAGGAGCTGAAATTCTTCCGCTATCTCTTTACTCAGATGGGCTCCTCCGCAGATGATAATGTGCAGGCTTCCCACACACTTTTCACGTATTTCATCCAGGATCTTATTCTGCTTCGTGATACCAAGTTTTCTGCAGATGCTCTGTATTTTCATCAGTTTCTTCAGTCCTTTTGCTTTCCCTTCTTTTTCCGCATTCAGCCAGAGCTGGTTGTGGATAGCCTCCACCATAAGGGGTACGGTCAGCATGGAGTCGGGCCGCGCAAGATGAAGATCCCGCATTGCAGTCCTCAGATTTCCGTTGATAAACAGGTGCGCTCCGCGCACCAACGTTGCCAGCACCGCACACGTCATCCCATACGTATGATAAAACGGAAGGGAAGTAAAGACACGTTCTTCCGCCGATACATAGACACTCGATGAGCTTGCATTGTGAAGAAGCGCCTGATGACTGAGCATCACCGGTTTCGATATGCTGGTCGTTCCCGATGTGAACACGATCGCTGCTGTCTGGCGGGGCGTGATAGAGGCGTACTTTCCCTCCGGAAGTTTCATCCCTTCCTGACATAGCTCCTGCACATGTTCCGTCTGGCCGCTGCTCTTATCACTGAGAAGTACATAGAGTCTGATTATAGATTTTTCCTTCGGCATTGCCCTGCAGATCGGCATACACGGCTCTGATGCAAAAACGGCTTCAATATCCGCCATCTCAAGCATTTGCCAGATGCTCTCATCGGACTGCTCGGCATCAATGCATACGGCGGTTCCGCCGCACGATGCAACCGCCAGATAAGTCACGATCCAGCTGTAGTTGTTTTCTCCGACAATCGCTATATGACTGCCGGCAAATCCTCTGGCACACAACACGTTACGTAGCGCCGTCACATCCCGGGTAAGCTCTCTGAAGGTCTTATTTTTTTCCTCCTGTTTCCTGGTAAACCACGTGACAGCCGGAAGATCGCTGAAGTTCTCCGCTATACCGGTTATAAATGCATCAAAAGTATCATAATACGTTCTCTCATTTAATGGGAATTTTTTCATATTCTATAACCTCTCCTCCTTCACTGCATACATGTCGCAGAACCTGTCCTGTCCGCACTCCTCGCACAGCTGTAAAAACGCTTCCACCACCTCCGGCGCAAACTGTGTTCCGCTGCCATTTTTCAATTCCTCTATCGCCTGTCCCAGTGTCATATTACTCCGGTACTGACGATTGGAAGTCATGGCGTCGAATGAATCAGCCACAGCGATAATCTTCGATTCAGCCGGGATCTCATCTCCTTTCAGTCCATCGGGATATCCCTTTCCGTCGATGCGCTCATGATGTGCATGCACGATGGGAACGATATCAGAAAACAGCGTGATAGCGGCAAGGATCTTAGCTCCCTTATCAGAATGTTTTTTGATATCCGCATACTCTTCAAAAGTGAGCTTTTCCGGCTTCAGCAAAATACGGTCAGAAATCCCAACCTTTCCAATGTCATGGAACAGCCCCGCCAGCTTAACCCGTTCAATGAATTTCTTATCTTTTCCCATCTGCCGTGCAAGCGCCTCTGCCAGGCAGGATACCCGGTCTGAATGACCCCTTGTATAGATGTCCCGCTCATCAACGATCGTACGCATCGCACCGATAATCTCCATATAGCTCTCATTCAGCTGCGCATACGCCCTCGTCAGTTCCTGATTCTGTTCACTGACAAGCAAGTGTAGCTGATTGTTATGAAGAGCAGAAGAAATCTGTCTTGCAAATATTTCCATCAGCTGCACCTGCACATATTCTGTTTTATTTTTAAGACCAATGCCCAGAATGCCAATCGCCTGATGTCTCTCATTCTCAATCGCTGCGAGAAGATAATTTCCCTTCTGCTCTGTGAGTCTTTCACCAAACTCAACATCCCGGATAATTTCCGCGATCTCGGCATCTGAGATTGTCCCAGTCGTTTTCTGTATGTTTGCCTCCATGAATTTGTACGGCATCTCATTTAAAACAATAAAACTGCTCTCCGCCTTGAAGATCCGCATCGCTGCTTCCAGAATACTGCCGCACACAGACTGCGTGGCATCCAGATCATAAATCTGAGGAAGTACATCCATCATCAGTGAGAGCCCGTTTTTATAGTTCTGTATCGTTCTCATCTGCAAAATGGATTTAACGCAGGACTCCACAAGAAGCTCCAGCTGGTCGAACCGGTCACTTTTTTCATAATATCCCTGAATTTCAAGTTCACGGATCGTCTTAAGCGGCGGCGCCATACTTTTGTGCCCTGTCAGAAGAATAATGTAAATATCCCGGTTAAACGACCGTATCTGTTCCACAACCTGGTCACCGCATACAGGTGACATCAGAAAATCCAAAAGGAGAATATCATACTTCCCGTTTTTCACCCTTTCGATCGCACGGTACGGATCATTTTCCACATCCACATCATACCCTGAGCGCTGGAAATAAGCCTGCAGAGTGGATGTCATGATCGCATCATCATCCAGCGTTAAAATTGAAATGTTTTTGTGTACGGTGTCCCTACTGCGTCTCATGTCTCATGCCCCCTTTTGTATCCTTAACATCGCTGTCTTCCTTCATTTCAAACGGTATGGTAAAACCTACGACTGCTCCGCCTTCCGGATTATCTTCTACCCAGACGGAACCTCCAAACTTCCCGCGAACCACCGCATCAGATATATATAAACCAAGTCCAGTCCCATGGGCCCCTTTGCTTGTCACCATCTCCTTAAACAGCCGTCTTCTGATACCTGACGCAAAGCCGGGTCCGGTATCCTTTACAAAAACCTTCAGCAGCTCTTTGTCTGCCTCCACTCCAATCGTAATATCACCGCCGCCGACCTGTTTCTGTGCATACACAGCATTGGACAACAGATTATTCAGAACCTGTACCAGGTTGTTGATATCTCCGCGAATCAAATATGCACGGTCACTGTTCTCGAACACAACCCGGCAGCTGCTGGAGGTCAGCTCATGCCGCATCAGCAGCATGCTTCTTTTGATCAGGTCTTCCGTCGTAAACGAAGCCTCCTCAGATGTATTGACACTGGCCGCCTGCCCTTTAATCGCTGTTATGATATCAGACATATACGAGGAAGATTCTCTCATTTTGTCAAACCATTCTGACATTTCCCCGTAAATCTCCCTGTAGTCCTCCTCAGTTACCCCCGGATCATCCAGGCTCTCCAAACATTCCTCCACCAGTGTTTCCACCGCCGATATACACCCTGAGATACTCATGATCGGAGTCTTAAGGTTATGTGCCAGACCCCCGATCATCTGTCCCAGAGAAGCCAGCCGTTCCTGTTCCATCATCCTCGCCTGGCTGTCCTGTACCTGCTGCATGCTCTTTTTCAGCTGTGTAACATCTTTAAAAATGGCGACAAACCCAGACAGTTTTTCCTTGATATACAGCGCTGTCACGTCCACAACATAATAGATCTTATGCACTCCCGAATCACGTTTCACTGTCATCGCCTGTTCATAGGAGATATTGGAACCGCCGTTCCTGCACGATTCGATGGCTGTCATCAGATTATAAATGGCCGTCTTCTTAAAAACATCTTCTTCTTTCACGCAGTCTCTCAGATAGCTGTTTTCAACGATCCCGTAACGCGAAGCCAGAATGCGTTCAAACGGCTGGTTATAACTGATGACCACGCCCTTATCACTCAGCACGAGATAACAGTCAGATATCCAGTCGAGTACTCTCTGTGCAGCAATTGGTTTAATGTCCAGTATATGAAGCTGGTATATGGCAATCCCGTTCAGCATGATGGTCGGTATAAAACTGAGCGGAGTCGCGGCAATCGACATGTTTGATGTTGTCGTGGCCAGAATGCTCACGAGCAGCGGACATGCGCATCCGCATGAGAACATCAGACACTGCATCAGGTACAGTCTGCTGCGGTTGCGGAATGCAAAACTGATCATAAATACCAGAGAGACAACCTGACACATCCAGCTGTAAAGTCCTGTGACCACAATATACGGTCCGAAGATGATCTCACTGCGTATCACGGAAAACACCTGATACTGCAGGTGGTGGAGAGGATTGGTACACACGATAATGCTGGTGAGCGTCGGTACAGCAAACAGCCACCATGCACGCCGGGGCATCTGTTCCCACCCTTTTACAAAGATCAATGCAATACACAGACAGAACACAGGCATGAAAGCCCCCATGATATTCGTCCATGCATCCCAGAAGATAAGCGCCGGTTTATTATCCGGGGCTGTCATCTTCATGCCGATCAGTGCGATCACACACAATCCGTAAGAACCTGCCAGCATCAGATAAAACTTATGGATCAGCTGAAGATTTCTTACCTGATAACTCCATATGAAGAATATGATAATGGCTATCAGAGCCGTTATGAAAATTGTCGCTGAAAAATCTGATATCATGTTCCTGACCCCTCAAAATTAATCGTCAAAATTTGCAGTTAATCCAATGAGCAGTTTTTCATATTCCGGTATTCTTTCCGTGAATCCGGCATCTGCCAGTTCTCTCTGAGTTTCCGTACACACCACACGTATTGTGCTCTTTGACCGCTTCATACGGTTCCAGAAATCCAGCAGCGGTGCCAGTATTTCACGGTTTGTCTCATTCATTCTGTCTGACAGAACCAGGTCAAACTGCCCGTCCGGTATAACCGACAGTTCGGGTACCAGGATCTGTGCAACCTGAATCATCGCAGGCGGACTGCTGTTCAGAAGGTGGCACGTAGTTCGTTTCATCCGGTGCAGCGCAAGTACTGCCCTTGCACACCAGTCTACCGGAGTCAGATCGACCGGTATATCCTGCATGGATACCGGTATACAGCCTAGTTTTCTCACTGCCCGCATCAGCAGAAATGCCGCGTTACTCTGCGGGTTTCGCTGAAAAACACCGTCCGATGAACGGTTTATGATTCTGCCAAGTCTGTAAACTCTTGCCTGAAGCCCTTCTTCCACTGCCCTGTATACTTCAGCCTCCGCCAGAAACTTGCTTTTGAGATAGATATTGTCTTCCCAGTTCTGTCCAATATAAAAATCCTGCTCCGAAAAGACTGCTGTCATATCCGGCTGCCCTTTCAGGTATTCTCCTCCGATACTTGCCGTAGACATATGGTGAAGCACGGCATTGGAATATCTGGCGAGCTCAATAACCGTTCTGGTTCCGCCTACGTTTCTCTCCAGAAACTCTGCTTCATCGGCGGCATAATGGCGTACATCCGCAGCACAGTGATAAATCACATCGATATAACCCGCCAGATTTCGAAACGCATCTTCTGACATTCCAAACCGCGGCTGTTCCAAATCACCGAAAACAACCCGTATCCGGTCACCCGCACGTGAAACAAATCCAGCGCCGAAATACCATGTCAGTGCATCTGACAGCCTTTTTTTATCGGCTCCTCTTAGCAGGCACAGAACCTGAGGTACTCCGCTGCTGATCAGTTCGTATAAAAGATGAGCCCCGAAAAAACCGGTTGCGCCTGTCACAAAGACTGCTTTCTGTCCGGGTGTTGACAGTATCCGGGCTTCTGGAACCACAGCAGGATAGCATACTGCATCTCTCCGCCCCGATACGTGTTCCTCTCCTCCAAACAATGCTGCCTGCCCGCGTGCAGTCGGATTCTCATAGAACTGAGCCATGGTCATTTCCAGTCCCTCGTTGAAAAAGCGGCTCAGCACATTTAAAGCTCCAAGTGAAGTTCCCCCCTGCTCAAAAAATGACTGGTCTGCAGACAGTCCGCTGCATCCCAGAACTTCGCTCCAGATATTCAGGACCTTTTCCGTGATCCGATCATCTTCTTTTGGCTGTTCCATGTCGGTTAGACGTACCGTTTCTTCTTTCAGGCGCTGTCTCAGCGTCAGAATATCTATTTTCCCATTGTCTGTGACAGGAAGTACATCGGCAGTATGAATTCTGGCAGGAACCATATAGGCAGGCAAAGACGCACGGAGCCAGTTTTCCATCCTCACTTCTGAGTGTTCTGCACCTGCTGCCGGAACATAATATGCGCACAGCTGTGATGACCCGTCCGGCTTCTCTGACGGAAATACCACTGCTGACTCCGTAAGTTTAGATTCCAGCATGACATTCATAATTTCCGTAAGCTCCACTCTCTGTCCGTTGATTTTCACCTGATCGTCCTGTCTGCCCAGAAACTCAATACTTCCATCCGCCCGAAGCCGGCCCATATCACCGCTTTTATACATTTTCTGGTCGGTAAAATAAAGGTCGGTAAAAAACGCCTGTTCTGTCAGTTCCGGATGTCCGGCGTAACCCTCTGAAATTCCCTCTCCGGCAAGATATAACTCACCGTATGCTGTCGGCAGTACCGGCTGCCGTTCCTCATCCAGCACATAAACCCGGTAGTTCGGGAGCGGTCTGCCTATGGTTATCGCTTCTCCCGGATGAATCTCCGCCATCGTTGTACACACGGTCGCCTCCGTCGGGCCGTACATATTGACCAGTCTGCCAGCTGAACATTCCCGAAATGTTTCCGCGAACCCCGGATGCAGGCTCTCTCCGCCCGCGATTACCAGTCTCAGTTCCTGTGCCGCTTCACGGAAAGCCTTGTTTCCAAAACACAGTGCCAGTCTGGAGGCAGTCATCTGAAGAAATTGCACCTGAGTGCATTTCACGAGATCTGCCAGTCTCCATGGAAGCAGCATCTCCTCTTCATCCGCCAGCACGACTTGATTTCCCATCGCAAGCGGAAACAAACTCTCCACTATGAAAATGTCGAACATCACATTCGCCGTACACAGAACTGCGCCGTCAATATCTCTCATCACATGTTTCATATCCTGGTACAGGTTCGAGACACTGCGATGTCGGATCATGACACCTTTGGGACGTCCGGTGGAGCCTGAGGTAAAGAGCACATGGATCAGGTCCTCTCCTGTCACCTGCACATACGTCTCCTGCGGGTTCTCTTCAAAAGCATCTGCATCGAGGCATATGATCCCCGGTATCCCTGCAATCATTTCTCTGCTTTTTTTGTCGCACAGAATCTTCCGTACTCCTGCAGTTTCCGCCATATAACAGATTCTTTTCTGCGGAAGTGAAGCCTGCATCGGAACGTACGCGCCCCCCGCCATCAGAATACCCAGCATCCCCGAAAACAGTGCCGGCGTTCTGGCAAATGCAAGACCGATGCGTTCTCCTTTTTCTGCACCGGCTGCCACCAGGCCCGCCGCGATCCGGGCGGCCTGATTCATCAGCTGCTCATATGTCGTCGTTTTTCCGTGCCAGATCACTGCGGTATGGTCCGGCTGAATCTTTGCAATTCTCTGAATCATCTGATGAATCGGCAGATTTGCAAACGGCTGGAACTGATAATTCGGCAGTTCCAGCAGTGAGATTCTGTCATTTACCATCAGATACGGCAGTTCACTGATCTTCTCTGTCTTTCCTTTTATAAGCCCTTCGACGATGCTCTCCATGCATCTGCCGTACAGGGCGATCGTTTCTTCCAGAAAATAAGAAGAAGCATATTCAAAATGAAGCTCGTATTGTTCCTGCTCTTTTACCAGCTCAATAAAAAGCTCTGTCTTCGTCGTTTGCGTATGAACAGGAAGATATGTTGCCTCTCCCCCCGCCAGGACCAGCTGACCGGCATCAAACGGCCGCATGGAAAATGCCGCCTGATAGAGTGGATTCCCCGAAAAGGTTCTGGGAAGTTTCAGCGCTGAAATGATGTCCTCGAGTGAACAGTTCTGATGTTCCAGCATATGATTTACTTCTTCTTTCACCGCCTGGAGATACCCTGATGGCTCCATCGCTTTGCACGGCTTCAGACGCAGCGGCAGTGTGTTGATAAACGGCCCGCAGATCTCCTTCAGCTGTCGGTGCAGCCTCATGGAAACCGGCGTTCCGATTATCATATCCTGTTTTCCGGAAACCGCCGAAAGCAGTATGCCGTATGCCGCCAGGAACAGCATGTAAGGCGAGATTCCCTGTTCTGCACAGAACTCACTGCATTTTCTGGAGAGTCCGCTCTGGATTCGATGAACATAATAATCCCCTCTGAAATCAAAAGTCTTCAATCGCGGAAAATCAGTCGGCAGCATGAGCTGCTGTGGCAGAGGAGTCAGGTGTTCCTCCCAGTACGCTCTATCCGTTTCCCGGTTACTGTCTGTCTTAGCAGAGACAGCGTATGCAAAATCGAGATAGCTTAATTCACATATCTTCTGCCTGGCGCCCTGATAATACCGTTCCAGCCGCGACATCATAAGAGGCGTACTCATCCCATCTCCGATGATATGGTGGACATCGATCAGTAAGATGTTCTCCCCCGCATCGTCTTTCAGGATCCCGGCCCTCAGAAGCGGCGCCCTTGCCAGGTCAAACGGAACTACAAATGAGCTGCTTACCTCAGACAGATCTGTGCCCCTCAGTATCTGCAGTGAAAATTCCACCTGTTCTCTGACACGCGCAAAAATCCCTTCCTGTTCCTGTACAAATTCTGTGCGAAACAGCGGGTCCTCTGCGATCAGCTGCCTGAACGCGCCTTCCAGTCTCCCTGTATCAACATCTTCCCGGAGACGAAAAGCACCCGGCATATGATAGGACAGTCCCCCCTCATCCATACGCGACTGCACATAGATGCCCTGTTGTATCGGCGACAGCGGATAACGTTCCATAGCGGGAGCAGGTTTCAGGTGTTCCTGCTGCGCACGGGACGGGCTTCCCGCTTTTTCTTCTTTGCATATAAACTGTGCCAGCCTTCGTGCAGTTCTGCAGGCATATAAATCTGACACGCGGACCAACTGTCCGGTCTGCTCTTCAAGCTCGCCCAGCACTTCCATGGCATTCAGGGAATTTCCTCCATACAGGAAATAATCACTGTCTGCTTTGATCTCCGGCTGTTTTAATACCCTGCAAAACACGGATGTGATCTGCCTGACCAGCGCGCTGTCCTGTTCACTCTCAATGTTGTTTCCCATAACCGGCGGCGGAAGCCGGCTTTCATCTGTCTTTCCACTTGAAAGCAGCGGCAGCTTTTCCATTCTGATAACAGCAGCGGGTATCATATATCTCGGCAGATAGGAAGCTGCAAATGTCAAAAGTTCAACCTCAGGAATTTCCTCATCCGCACAATAATAAGCTGCCAGCACCATCTGTCCATTCAGCTCACATACTTTTGCAGCCGCCTCTTTGACCCCCGGGTAGGATGCGATGCAGTCTGCAATTTCCTGGGGCTCCACTCTGAGCCCGCGCAGTTTGACCTGACGGTCAAATCGGCCGGCCAGAAGGATTTCTCCATCCTGAGTCCAGCAGGCAGCATCTCCCGTTGCGTACATGATCTCCCCTGTCTCAAAAGGATTCTCTGTAAATTTCTCTTTTGTCAGCTGTTCATCCCCCCGGTATCCTCTGCCGACGCAGAGGCCGCTGATGTACAGCTCACCATATACCCCTGCAGGCAGTGGGTTCATCCACGGATCAAGTACATACATCCTGCAGTTTTGCATCGGTTTTCCGATCGTGATCGCCGATGCGTCTCCAAGCTCCTTAACTGTCACGCCCACTGTCGTCTCCGACGGTCCGTATTGATTATAGATACGGGCGCAGGTACAGGTCTTGAGCTGTTTTAAAAGTTCTCCCGGGAAGGCCTCGCCGCCGCACACAATGCTTTCCATCATCCGCATCGCACGGCAAAATACCGGTTCCTTTAAGAACGCGGTCAACCGGGACGGTGTAATGGAAAGAAATCCGACTGCATATCCCCGGATCAGTTCGGCGAGCCTGCGGGGGGATTCCTGTTCCATATCTTTGGGAAGGACTACCGTCCGTCCGTTCAGCAGTGCTGCCGTGCTTTCAATCGTAAATGCGTCAAATCCCGTATTGCATACGGAAAGTACTGCTCCCCTCCCGTAGACCGGTGTCATGGCACGGCAGAAATTCAACAGGTTCTTCTGTGTGATCTCCACCCCTTTCGGCTCGCCTGTACTCCCGGATGTATAAACAAGATACGCAAGATCATCCATCGCAGCTCTCCTGCTGTCGGCAGGGGAATTGGATGCATATACCTCATCCGCAAAAATCACCGGAGTCTGTACTTCGTCTCTTATCAGCTGTTCATATATGTCGCGCTGTGTGACCAGAACCCCCGCACCGCTTTTCTCCAGAATCAATCGTATCCGTCCTGCCGGAAGTTCAGGAGACAACATCAAATATGCATTTCCTGAATGCAGTACTCCTGTCAGTGCCGTAAAGAGTGAGAAATCCCTCGGAAGCAGCAGCGCTGCAACGCCCGCATCCTCTCCAAGAATTCCCTGCAGCCGCGCGGAAAGAACTGCACCTCGCTGATCCAGTTCCTCATAAGTCATCCTTTCGCCGCCGCAGATGGCAGCTACCCGATTCGGATGTTCCCTGACCTTTTCACGAAATACATCGTACAGGCACTTTTCTTCCAGCGTCCTGGCTGTATGGTTGAAGGTATAAAGTACACGCTCTCTCTCTTCTTTCGAGAGGACTGCAAGCTGGTAGATCGGTTTTGACGGGCTTCCGAGTGCCTCCTGAAGAATATTCTCCAGATTCCCATGAAGCCGGTAAATCTCATCCTCTGAAAACAGCTGTGTCAGGTAATCATAGTCAACGGAATACTGCCTGTGATCCTCCATATTGCTCAGATGAATACAGAGCTGCTCCGCCTGATATCCGCTGTAATGCCATCTCCCCTGAAAAGTAACGGATGCATCCGGACTTTCATATACCTTACTGTCCTGATAAGACAGCGCGATATGGAACAGCCTGCTGTCTTCCCTGCCATAATTGTCCGCAAGCTGTACAATATGCGAAAATGGAAATCTCTGATGGCGGAGCAGCTCATACCACTGATCCATCAATGCTTCGTTGAACTGATCAAGACTCCAGTCATCGTCGATCTCATTATAAAAAGGTAAGGTATTCACAAACATTCCGGTGCTTTGTTTTTCGATAAAATTAGTCCGGTTTACGATTGGTGTACCGACCGTAAACCGGACTGCTCCTCCGATTCTCCTGAAATATATCGCCAGAGCCATATAAAATACTGCAAATGGCGCGACACGATTTTTTATACAGTATGAGTAGATTGCATGATTGAGTGTCTGCGGCAATTGAAAACTCAGCCTGCGTCCTACGGGACTGACAGCTGCGCTTTTTACCGACTTGATGACCGACGGCTCTCCCGACTGTCTGACAACCTGTTCCCAGTATTCCCGGTCGCGGCTGTACGTCCTGGAGTTCAGATATCTTTCCTCTTCCTCCACATGCTGCCGGTAATCCGGGGCAGCTTCGATCTGCGGTTCTCTTCCCGCCAGAAGCTCCAGGTAGTACCGGGCGATGCGGTTACACAGCAGCATCTGCGCCCAGCCATCTGATATGATATGGTGAACCTTAATAAAGACACCGCCCTCGTTTTCTCCCGAGCGGAATAAAACGAAGCGATACAAAGGCATGTCAAGCAGAGGAAGTACCTCACGGCTCACGGTCGCCTCCCAGCTTTCAATCCCTCTGTCGTTTGTATGTGTAAAATCATATACTTCAAAAGCCTGTTCCCTGTATGGAACGTGATACTGCATCGGCACATCGTCCTGCATCGTCAGCTGCGTACGGAGTGAGATATCCGCTTCCAGAACCATCTGAATGCTCTTCTGCAGAAGCACAAAGTCTATCCGTCCGTGGATACGGATGGTGGTACTGATATTGTTTATCGATGTCCCCGCAAATGTTCGCTCCAGATTCCATATGTTCTGCTGACTTTGAGATAGTGGAAATACCAGAATCTTTTTTTCACTCACTGATTGTCCCGCCCTTTTTCTGTCTGAAATAATATGTCCTGTTAAGTATACCCATGTATTATAGTTATACCTTCTTTTCAAGCTAAAATCAATAAAATTGTCAGAATCTGTCGTTGTTTTTCATAATACAGCATTCAACTGTCTTTTTTATGTCTTTTCAAGCAATTTTGCGTTCAATATCAGCATCTCACGATTTTTTTATATCCCATCCGTTCAGCTCTCAATCCCCTCACGGTTCATAAAGTTATCATCCGGAGTACTCCATGAAAAAACGGATCAGCAGCACCGTATGGCAAGCCAAAAGTACCGGAATGAGTAATGTAAACTTTTTATGCTTTGTCTTATGCCGGAAACCATAGATTCCCAGGAGCGCCCCGGCTGAACCTCCGATCACTGCCAGCAGCAGAAGGGTGCGTTCCTTTACCCGCCACTTTCCAAGCCGTGCGCGGCGTTTGTCCATTCCGTAAGCAAAAAGTGTTATCAGATTTATCATAAGCAGATAGCCTGCCATATATTGCAGCATAGTGTCATCCTTTCATTTTATAATTAATTCACTTGTCGATTATAACAGCAGCTGTTAAAATACTTAAAGAGGAGGGATACGCCTTGTACTATTTTATCATTAATCCAAAATCCCGTTCGGACCTGGGCGCCAAAATATGGAGTCAGGTAGAACAGGAGCTACAGAAACGCCGGGTCGTCTACCAGGCATTTCTGACAAAATACCGTGGTCATGCAAAGAAGCTGGCCCGAATGCTCTCCGACACACTGACGCAGGAGGATATTCTGGCTGCCATCGGCGGAGACGGAACGCTCAACGAGATTGTGAGCGGACTGACCCACCCGGAACAGATAACTCTGGGGTACATTCCCACCGGTTCAGGCAATGATTTTGCACGCGGTGTCGGTTTGGCAAAAGACGTACCCACCGCACTGCAGGCAATCCTGAAACCACAGGTCATCCGAAAAATAGATATTGGAGTCTGCCATGCATCAGGCAGGGAGCGCCGTTTCGTGATCAGCAGCGGCATTGGGTTTGATGCAGGTATCTGTCATGAGGCGCTGGCTTCCCCGATCAAAGATTTTCTGAACAGATTCGGACTCGGCAAACTGACCTATGCATCCATTGCGCTCAGACATCTGCTGTTCTTTAAACGGTTTGATCTGCGCCTTTCCATGGACGGCGGCCGCAGTGCCTCTTTTTGCAACGTCTGGTTTGCAGCTGCGATGAATCTGAAGTATGAGGGCGGTGGATTTAAGTTTTGTCCTTCTGCAAATTCAGCTGACGGCTTTCTGGATCTCATGGTTGTATCCGGTATCTCAAGACTGAAGGTGCTGCTCATGCTGCCTGCCGCATTTTTCGGAAAACATACGCACCTGCGGGGAGTCCTCTTTCTGAGATGCCGCAGTGTACATATCAGCACCAGCATCAAACGGCCGGTGCATCTGGACGGTGAATCCGGAGGAAGCCTGGACAGCCTTACTATCAGTTGTCTCCGTAAACAGCTGAGTGTCATCATCAAATAATCGGGAGGCCATATTCTCATGTTTCTATCTTTGTTTCTGCTGTTGTTGGTATTATCTGTGCTGGTGCTTCTGCTGCTGGCTTTGATGCCCCGTACCGCCATGCAGCAGCAGTGCAGTGATTTTTGCGGCCTGATGTTTGCTCACCGCGGGTTATGGTCCGGGGAGGAGATTCCTGAAAACTCGATAGCAGCTTTCCAGCGTGCTGTGAACCGGGGTTTTGCCATTGAACTGGACGTACAGCTCACAAAGGATAACGAGGCTGTCATCTTTCATGACAACTCTCTGCGGCGCATGTGCGGCACCGATGGCAGAATCAGCGACCTTACACGCGAACAGCTGAGAGCGCTGCGCCTGAACGGCAGTGCCGAGGCCATTCCCAGCTTAAGTGAAGTACTCACTCTGGTGTCTGGCCGGGTCCCTCTGCTTATAGAGCTGAAATCTCATCATACCGATACAAAAATCTGCAGCGTCGTTACGGATCTTCTGCAGAACTACAGCGGAAAATACTGCATCGAATCATTCAGCCCCTTTGTTCTGCACTGGTATAAAAAGAACCGGCCGGATGTCGTGCGCGGTCAGCTTTCCTGCCGCTTCGATCCCGTCGAAGATCCTCCCAGACCCCTGCTGTTTCTGAGTGAGCACCTGATGTTCAACTGGTACGGGCGTCCGGACTTTATCGCTTATGAATATGACCGCGGCTCCCGCCTGCTTGTCCTGAAATTTCTGCGCAAATGCTTTGGCACTCCGGCATTTGCCTGGACGATCCACTCAGAAAGTGCGCTCATGAAAAGTCGGAAATATTTTGACTCCGTCATTTTTGACCGCTTCACCCCGGACTGCCCTACAAAAAACTAACGACTAAGGAGTGATTTTCTTGCGTCTGATACGCAAATACAAACACGGCTTTACCATATTGATCTTTGGCATTATTTATATGTTTTGTTTTGCCCTGCTGGAAGACAGGTCGGTAGAGAATCTTCATATTATCTCCGCCCCTCTGAACGATGTGATTCCTTTCTGTGAATACTTTGTCGTCCCATATGTTTTCTGGTTTGTATATATGTTTGTGGCCATTTTATTTTTCATTTTTATCAATCCGGACAAACGGGAATACTATCAGATGTTTTTCAGTCTTGCCAGCGGCATGACGCTGTTTCTGATCGTCTCTTACGTTTATCCAAACGGTCTGAATATCAGACCTGTAGAATTTGCCAATGACAATATTTTCACCGACGTTGTGCAGCTTCTCTACAGACATGATACCCCCACAAATGTGCTGCCGAGTATCCATGTCTTCAACTCGCTGTGCATTCATCTGGCTCTTGCAAATTCAAAAATGCTGCGGCAGGACCGCTGGCTGAAATGGGCATCTCTGATTCTGACGCTCGCCATCATCGCCTCAACGCTATTCCTGAAACAGCATTCTCTCATTGATGTGATCACGGGAATAATCCTGTGTATGATCACATACTTTATATTCTACAAGAGCAGTCTTGTATCACGGCTTCCTAGTTGAAGCCGTAGATACGCTGCACGATCTTATAAGCCGTGATCGAAAACTTACGGCCTCCCTTGCCTGGAAGATTCATTGTCCTCCCGAGCAGTCCATACCGCAGTTTCAAATATGTCTTGCCATCCGCGGCCTTCAAATATCTCCACAGCTCACTTTTCTTAGCCAGATTCTCATCCGTTCCGGACCGCAGTAAAATGACGGACGAAACCGTCATAATGATGGACAGTGCATGCATCATATAACTCCGCGCATGCTTGTTCAGCGATTTCTGCTGTGCCATGCAGTCGATCATCATCCGGTTGACCATCAGCTGCTGATCTACTCTTCTGATCATCACTGACTCATTCACCGACTGGTCCACTCTCCCAATATAGTAACGATAGAAATTCACATCGGCATAATACATGTGTTTCACGTAGGGGAAGGGTATGAATGCGACGAGATTGTCCACATAAAATGTGTGCTTCGGCAGCTTTAATCCACATTCACGCAGCAGTTCCGTACGGTAGATCAGCGAATGCATCAGCAGATAATGGCTCTTGCCCAGCGGCTTCACCTCATCCCAGCCAAAGATCCTGCCCTGGGGCAGGGCGTTCGGATAGCGCATCACCCGCTTATGCCTGGCGCCGACCTTTTCGTAGACGTAATTGCTGATCAGCATATCCAGTGTTTCCGGTCCGCCAAGACACTTCTTTAATATTTCCAGAATCGCCTTATACGCAGATTCACTCACCCAGTCGTCACTGTCCACCACTTTAAAGTACAGCCCCCCTGCATTGGCAAGGCCTGTATTGACAGCCTCACCGTGACCCCCATTTTCCTGATGGATCACTTTTATGATCGAGGGATATTTTCTGGCATATTCATCTGCAATTTTCGGTGTGTCGTCTGTGGATCCGTCGTCCACAATGACGATCTCTACCTCATCTCCTCCTTTCAGCAACGATTCTATGCAGGTGCTCATGTACTCCTGTGAATTATAACAGGGCACTGTCACTGTCAACAGTTTCATAGTTCTCCTCCTGTATATTTTTCCTGTCCCAGGCGCATATTCAGATAAGCCGCGTAGGCACCGAATGCGGCGGGTACAGGATATTTTTCTTCAGCATGACGGATATCTACAAACATCATGTCAAGATGTTGGCTGCCCTCCAACGCGGCAACTTTTACAACGTATCCGATCATCCTCCATTCCACATGCGAAAAAATGTGTTTGGATTGTTCTATCGGAAAGATACGGAGTGTCGTCAGCTGATATCCCTTCATTCTCTCCAGGACTTCGTTCTCACTCAGATGTCCGTCAAAATTCACGAGTTCATACAGCCCCGCTAAAAGTCCCTCGGACGGGCGCCTGCGTATCGCAACTTTCTCTCCGTCCTGGATGATCAAAACGGTCTTTTCTTCGATACGGCGTTCCTTTGCCTTTTTCCTGACCGGAATCTCATCCAGTCGGTCATGGAGCTTCGCACCGCACATCTCTGCAAGCGGGCATTCCCCACACTTTGCCGACCCATTCGGCACACATACTGTCGCCCCCAGTTCCATCAATGCCTGATTGAACTCCCCGGGCGCCCCCGCCGGCATAATCTCCGAAAGCTGCGACCGGATCCGCTTTCTGACTCTCTGTTTCAGAATATCCTCTTCATTTTCGGTCAGCCTTGATATCACCCGAAGGACGTTGCCATCCACGGCCGGAACCGGTATCTGATATGCAATCGATGCAACCGCTCCCGCCGTATAATCACCGATCCCGGGAAGTCCCAGCAATGCATCATAGTCTGCAGGCAGTTTCCCGTCATAGAGCTCTACGACCTTCTGTGCGGCTTTCTGTATGTTTCGTACCCGGTTATAGTATCCCAGTCCTTCCCACAATTTCAACAGCTCTGACTCATCACAGCGTGCAACATCCTCCACGGTCGGAAGCGCCGTGATAAACCGCTGAAAATACGGCTTAACTGCCTCTACTCTGGTCTGCTGCAGCATGATTTCCGATATCCAAATATAGTACGGATTTTTCTGTTCCCTCCATGGAAGCACCCGTTTATGATCCTGATACCACCCGATCAGCGGCTCAACAATGCACCTCAGTTTTTCAGTGTTTTCATATTCTTTCACAACTGTTCTCCGTCTTCTTTTGATCCAAACACTTTGCGTTCTCATTATAACATGGACATTATAAAAAGGAAAGTCAAGGCTGGCTCGCTGCCCGCAGAAATAAAGATTGCATTTTCCAGGGATTCTCTATAAAATAAAGTCCAGAATGGGAGGATAAAACTTATGACTGACAGTATAATATTCGATGTAGACGGAACACTCTGGGATTCCACGGAAATAGTCGCCAGGGCATGGACGGAGGTGCTGGCAGCAAAAACATCTCTGAATCTCACGATCACCCCCGGCCTTCTGAAATCTGTGTTTGGCAGAACACTGCCGGATATCGCCAGCATTTTATTTTCAGACGAAACACCCGACAGGCAGCTCGAACTGATCGACCTGTGCTGCGAACACGAACATGAACTGCTCAGAAAATATGGTGCGCCGCTGTATCCAGCCTGGTCACAGGTCTTTGAGATACTGTCCGGGCGCTACCCGCTGTTTCTTGTCAGCAACTGCGAAGCCGGTTATATCGAGACTTTTCTGGAATGCACCGGTTTCGGCTGCTATATCAAAGACCATTTATGTCCGGGCGATACTGGAAACGCCAAAGCTGACAATATCCTTGAGATTATCCGCAGGCATGACTTAAAGTCCCCCGCCTATGTCGGCGACACGGCCGGGGATTACAGAGCGGTAAAAGAGGCGGGGCCTCAGATACCATTCGTATTTGCCTCCTATGGATTTGGTGAAGTTGAAAATCCGGATTATATCATCCACAGTCCACTGGATTTAACAAACCTTTTTTGACAGCACAGGAGGAGGAAAGGCTATGTCGCGGTATCATCTGATATAAAGAAAAAAATCCCTTCACCGGGATTTTTTCTTATGCTTCGCCTATCCTCTCGCCCATCTTTACGATTGTCTCATAACCTTTTTCGGTATTATGTATCAAGCGATCATCAATGCTTACCGCTCCATCCTGGAACAGAAGAACCACCGTAGAGCCCCCAAACTCAAACCTTCCTTTTTCCTGGCCCCGCTTCACGGGGCACGCCCCGTGGTAATTGGTGATGCGTCCCACCATCAGAGCTCCTACCTCCATCATGACAACCGTTTTAAAATGCCGGCTTTTAAGAAGAGAATATTCTCTGGTGTTCTCCTTGTAGATCGGCAGCACATCGCCTGCTGCTGGGTTAACCGTATGAAAGACACCCGGGATCCGATGATTCTTTGACTTTTTTCCGTCATCAATATAGCAGTAACGGTGATAGTCGTCCACCGTCAGACGAAATACGCAGGCCCATCCTCCCTCATACCGTTCAGCCAGTTTATCTGACTGCAGAAGAGAACTTACCGTATAAAAAGTATTTTTAATGCAGAAGCTGCTCTCTGTGCCTCCCTTTTGCGAGATCGGATACACACTCAGCTTTCCGTCACACGGACATACCAGTGTTTTTTCGCTTCCTTCCCAGGGACGGTACTGCGGTTTTATTTTCCTGGTAAAAAAATCATTGTAAGAACGGTATTCCTGTTCCTGGTAACACGTCATATCAATCTGATTTTTCCTGACAAAGGGTGCGATCAAAACCTTAGACCACGGCCGTTCAAGAAACCATCCGCCTGCCTTTGATAATCCCGGACGCACCAGAAATTTCAGCATTTCTCTTCCAATACGGTGAGAATAGAGCCAGCTGAGCATCCTGTCCTGTGTTGTCTCTTCACTCTTCACCCTGCCGTTTCTGTCAATATATTTCATATAGAATACCTCTCATCTCTGCTACGCAGGGTACTTCCTGCACAGCCATGGCCAGCCCGCATGAAGCCTGACCCGATAGTTCGTAAAAATAATCATGATCAGCACCGCGATCCCTACCACCGACACCAGAATTGCCAGAGTGCTGTTCTTAGGTTTCCTGAGCCTGAAGTTCACGACAAACAGCACCCCGACACCGAGGAGCGCCAGATGCAGGCATATCCTGAAGACCCAGTCCGGTACAAAAAACTGGATCATAAATACCAGAGGAAGAACTACCGCCATAGAAGTAATGGGCAGACCCCGGTAAAATTTTTCTCCATCAGCCGTCACCAGCGCATCCCTCATTTCCATGACATTAAAATATGCAAGCCTGATCACGGAATTCACACAGTACAGTATGATAACTGCAATACCAAGCGGTCCCCGAACTCCCAGCAGATAACAGATCAATGCCGGGAATGCGCCAAAGCAGACGACATCACACAGTGAATCAATCTGTATGCCAAACGCCTTTTCATCTTCTGTCCGGTCTTTCTTGGTACGGGCAATCTTCCCGTCAAACATGTCACACAGTCCGGAAATCGCCAGACAGAGAATCGCCGTCTTAAACCGCCCATGAATGGCCTGCGTCATTCCAAATACAGATGATGCGAGGCTTATGTATGTTAAAACCACTGTATAATTATAAAATCCTATCATTTTTCTCTTTTCCCCAATCACGTTTTATCTAAAGTCTCCCGCCCAATCGTCAAATGGGCAAATAAAGTCATACCTGCGCTGAGCAGCAGCTGCACATAAAATGCGATTCCCCTGCTCAAAACCATTCCCGGAAGCAGCAGCCCTGCCGCAAAAATGGTCTTGAAAATAATCAGAAACAGGTTTTCACTGATCCCCATCCCGCCTGGCAAAGGCAGCATATCAACCGAGACCGATATCACAGCTTGGAGCATCACAACATCATAAATGTGTGCTCCGTGAAGTCCCAGTGCCTTGTATACAAACCATGTGACAAAAAACAAGGCAAACCGCTGCAGAAAAGTTATCGCCAGTACATTGACAATCACTCTCATATGGCTTCTCAGATACGATGCCGTCGCATTATACTGATCCATGGATGCTTCCATTTTCTGAGCACGCTCCGGCCTGTGTTTAAGAATGTGAATACGCTCCAGCATACCCAGACATTTCATCACGATGAATTTTGCCAGGACCGGATGAAACGCCAGGACCGACATGGCAATACAGCAGATCACATTCAGAAACACTCCCAGATAAAAAACCGGCAGAATTCCTTCCAGATACCGGCTTACAAACCCCCGCTGAAAAAATGCCACAAAAAGCCCTACGCCCACCAGAACCAGTTTATAGGTTATCGTAACAATCATCAGCACCAGCGTGGAAACAGGAACCGGTATTTTATGCTTTCGCATATAATAGATCTGCATGGGTTGTCCCCCGCTCGCAGACGGCGTTATGGCGCTGAAAAAGAATCCCACACATGAATACAGAAAACAGGTCCATTTTTTCTCATGAATATCCAGCGTTCCAAACAGGTAATGAATAATAATGGACTCACCCCAGATAAAAAACACAACACCGAACACTCCCGGAAGCAGATACCATGGATTCACCCGCATGATCTCCCGTACCACTTCATGCAGATCCTCACCCCTGAATACACTGTAAACCGTCAGTAAAAACACAAGCAGGAGAAATACAGTGTTTACGATCTTTTTCTTTCTGCTTGTCACGATTCACCTTCCTTCCCCCAGGATCTTCTCTGTCTGTACAAAAGCTTTTGACTGGCCGCGTCAAATAACCTTTCCGGATATCTGTAAAGCTGCGTATGGATTGCCAGCCAATAAGTTCCCTCCGCCACTAAAATCCCTCCGAATACATCCACGATATAGTGCTGTTTGGTCATCTGCGTAGAGACACAGACTAAAATCGCAAACAGACAGGAAAATATCCGGTAGCCTCTGTGTACGTTCGATCGACCGCGTATCCCGATATAGCAAAACCAGCTCACCAGGCAGTGGATCGACGGGAAAAGTCTGGTCGGCTGATCCGCCTGGTATATCATCTGAAGAACCGTTACCCATAATCCGTCCCCCGCCAAAACCGGTCTGACATTCGTCGTCGGAAGCACCAGATAGATAAGCCCGCATATGATTCTGGACATCATATCTGCGGTTACAAACCGCATGCAATGCTCTTTTCCCTGTTTCGCGATCAGGAGGTAATTCACAATCCAAAATATGTAACATCCCAGGTAAATCGCAGCAAATTCCGGCACCACCGGCACGGCTCTGTCCACCGGAAGTGTCAGGTCATAGTGTTTTCGTCCCTCTGTCAGCCAGCTGACTCCCAGATAAACCGTAAAATTCACCGCCACGCAGGACAACAGCGGTAAAATGGCATATGACGGCAGTATTGATTTTTTTGTCTTGATATTCTCCATGATGACTTCCCCTTAGCTGTTTATGGACTATTATAGCAAACTTTTTATCAATTGTACGGTTTATCCCAGTTTCTTAATGAAATCCTAATAATTTCTTTAGTATTAAACCATATCCTGCAAGATTTTCTGAATCTTCCCAATCCGTAATTTTGCGCTCAATTAAAAACCGGTCCTCATTATGAGAACCGGTTCCTTACACTCTGTGCCTATCTTAATGAATACTGTTCTGTATAAAAACATATGATCGGCACATCTTTCGTTATGATATTGTATATCGCCTGTGCCTTGGAATACGGAAGGTTAATACAGCCGTGTGATCCCCCGTTCTTATAGATTGTACCTCCGAACGAGCCTCTCCATGACGCATCGTGGAGACCGATTCCTCCATTGAACGGCATCCAGTAATTGACAGGCGACTCATACGAATAGCTTCCATCCGGCAGTTTGTCTCCGCGGAGAACCCTGTCTTTCTGTTTATAAGTCAGGGTAAAGATTCCCGGTGGTGTGTATCTGTCTCTCGTCATCTTCCCGGAAACAAACGAACTCTGAACAACGATCTGACCGTCCTGATAATAATACAGTTCCTGATCTGTCAGATTCAGTTCGATATAAGTATTGCCAAATCCGTTGTTTTCTGTAGAAACTTCACGGCTTGTATAAACAGGTTCTCTGGCAATCTGATCATTATTCGCTATATTTCTCGTCAGCTCGGCAATTTCCTCAGACTGATTAATCTTCCAGCCGTAATCTCCCCCTCCTACCGTAATCTCAAGACCACTGGTGGTTGTAAACGGACGGTCCTTTCCGGCAGTATCGACCCGGGATGCCATATCTGCGACATATTCCGCAATCTTCTGCTGCATAACTGCCTCATCTTTATAATAGTGACCATTTTCATCGATAGAAAGCCAGTCACGGATCGTATTTCCATTCAGCACTTCTTCTCCCGTCGGAAGCTGATAAATTATGCTGGCTGTCGTAAGCGAGTTAAGCTCTTCCACCTGCCTGTTGAGTGTCTCATCACTGCTTCGGACTGCAGGCTGTGCATAGACCCCCTGTTCTTCCGCAGAAAGCTCTGCCACACTTTGGGATACCGCCTTTTTCACGGCATCAAAAAATGCCTCGGTATCGATCGTGGTTCCCTCTACTTCCGGAACGATCTCAAAATGTCCGTTCTGAAATGCTATATATGCATCAGCCGGGGCCTGCATCGCTTCAGGCTGCATACAATCCAGAGCCATCACCTGTTCCCTGAGTGCATTTTCGTCATATGTGATATTTTCTGCCACCTCATAATGGGCCGGTTCAAAATAGCCTTTAATCCACAGCAGCGGATTCTGTTCTTTTTGGGCCTTTTCAACGCTTCCGTCCGGCGCATAGGAATAAGCTATGGTCTGGCCCTCAAAGTTCTTAATCTCATTCCCTCTGAACTTCAGATCAATACGGTAATCTTCTACTTTTTTCTTTATAAGAGCTTCTGCCTGGTCCGCAGTCAGCCCTTCACAGTCAATATTATTGATCGTCGTTCCCGGAAAGAATTTGTCGCTGTAATTATGAGCATAATACCCATAAACACCGATTCCCGACAGCAGCGCTAATACAAAGAGAACAAGAATGATCTTTCCGGCAATTCCTTTTTTCTTCTCAGGCATATCTACCTCTTCCTCAGGCGGTCCCAAAGTGTCAGCATACACCGGAGGCGCTTTTAATACCGGTTTTACTTCCATTTTCTTTGGTTCTTTCACCTTTGGCTCTTTTTTATTCTTCTTTTTTGTATCCGGGTTATCTATCTGTTCCGACACCGGAATATGGCCAATTGTATCCTGAATGATCTTGTCCATCGCCAAATCAATTCTGGATTCCAGGTCGGGTGATGTGTTTTTATCTTCTGTTTCGTTCATCGACATTTTTACTCCAATTTCTCTAAAATTCAACAGGTTTTATTATAACATATAATCTTCATTACTTAAGCACGAATACAAATTCTTTATAATAATTTATATTTCTGTAAAAAATATCCCTATGTCTTACACTTATTAGAGGTCAGACTCGTTCATTTGGTTGCATTTTTTATAAAATACCTGGAATAACTGGAATTTTTTATTTTCTCATACTATAATAGAATTATATCATCAATACAGAAATGAGGTTCATTATGGATTACACAAAAGTTTATGATTACAAATGTCCAACCGATGCCAGTAAAGTGACTCATACAGTGACTTTTACCAAAAGTACCTGCGATCGCTTTGACGACTCTGTGACCCGATTTAAATGCAGCCGCGACTCCAAATGTGCTAAATGTGCAGAAAACTACCGTTAAAGTCTCTTACTAATATTTCCTGTTGGTTTCTTCTGTATACATTTTGGCCCGCTCATTTTCTTAGCAGAGACCATCGATGTTCTTATTATACATAGAAACGTTCATGCGTACAATTGTTCTGCCTGACTTCATATAATTTTCATATTTCATTTTGTTCTTGACTTCTTTTTATTTTCATGTTATAGTAAAGAAGTATTTTTAATAAGTTTTGATTTCGCATATTTTTGTAAGTCATTATTCTATTAATGATTTACAGGTTTATGCGTTTTTTTATTTAGTGAAAAATGCAATTATAATTAAGGAGGTATCTTTCATGAATAAGGGTACAGTAAAATGGTTTAACGCAGACAAAGGTTATGGTTTTATCACAGGAGAAGACGGATCTGACGTATTTGTTCATTTTTCCGGTCTTGCAATGGATGGCTACAAAACATTAGAAGACGGCCAGTCAGTTGTTTTCGAAACCACACAGGGAAATCGCGGTTTACAGGCTGTCAATGTACAGGTTGCATAACGCTTGAAATAGTACCGTTTGAATAGCCTTGTGCCATACAGGCAGAGTCTATGAAATAGAATATGCTCCCTATATAGAAAACAGATTACATCAAATCTGTTCTATATAGAGAGCATATTTTATTCCCATTTTGTTCGTTTAAAAGAATATGTCTGTAACCTCATCCATTAAGGGATTTTCCCCTGATGTATCCATGATATACCGCACCAGCAGAGGATTATCTGTAACGATACCATCAACATCGCATCCGAGTACCTTTTCAATGGTGTCATCACTGCTGGCTGTCCATCCGTACACCAGTTTTCCCTGAGCATGTGCCGAAAACACAAGTTCTCTCGATAAGAACGTTGTCTCCACACTATAACAGTCAATCTGCTGCAGATCATAGGACCTGGATACAAGCAAAACCGAGATATACGTTGCTTCTAATCCAGGCTTCAATGATTTTACCTGACGCAGCAAATCCAGATCCATCGATGCGATATTACACTGCTGTTCCATATCATATTTCTCAATAAGCGCAAGTGTATCCTCAACAAGGCTTTTCTCATGCCCTGTCGTCTTGAGCTCTATCATAAGGTCAATCTTTCCTTTGGCAGCCCTCAGCATCTCTTCCAGCAAAGGCACCGGTTCCCGGGCATATTGGGGAGA
Organism: Ruminococcus gauvreauii; assembly: GCF_025151995.1. Lineage (NCBI taxonomy): Bacteria > Bacillati > Bacillota > Clostridia > Eubacteriales > Oscillospiraceae > Ruminococcus > Ruminococcus gauvreauii. The sequence continues at coordinate 3,274,880 of NZ_CP102290.1, read as the reverse complement.
ATAATATCTTCCTGCGTCCAGCTCTTTTACCTGTCCGTATTCGGTATTCCAGGTATTCAAGTCCACACCCGTGGTTCTTTTAAAATTCGTATCATGCAGAACTACAAGCGTACCGTCTTTTAGCTGCTGAACATCAATTTCTGCCATATCTGCCCCGTCTTCAATTGCCTCATTTAATGCAGCCACTGTGTTTTCCGGTGCAAAAGCTGCACCGGCACGGTGCGCGATCACTGCTGCCCCCGAACTGTCTGAGCTGAAAAACTGCCTGCCCAATTCAGTATCCCCCATAAAAATAAGCGTAACAATCACAGTGAATACTACAGCCGAGCGAATTATCACCCTCTTCACCGTCCAGGTCTTCTTTACTGCTCCGGGACGTATTTCTCCCCTGTAACAGTGATATAAAACAATTGTAATGGCACAAAAGAACACGGAGAGAACTGCACCTGTCACAAGATTCCAGACACCTGTAAAGGTATTGAAGGACATTCCAAAATACCATCGACCTTCATTCGCCCCATGCAAGAACTTGGAAAACCCGGCGATGATGCTTACCGCAATGATCCACACAACACTAAGTACCGTCAAAAACACAAGAATATAAGAAAAAAGTTTTCCTATCGTACGTATCTTTCTTCCTTTTAACAGATTCATACTTACTTTCCATGAATCACGAAAGGAGTAATCCGTCAGAAGAAGTGTCGGATATCCAAACAAATAAAGAAAAAACATATAATTAACAAAAATAATTACCGCTGCCAGCAAACAAACAGATAGCCTGTTGTCTGTAATTGCAGTCATGATAAACTCAGGAATCTTGAATTTTCGTAAAAAAGCACTGGCAGTCCCGAAAAAGGTAAGAGGCATAAAGAATAACAGAAGAAAAGATGCAACGCGCCTGATGTTAAACATGCCAAGAATTTTTATGAATGACATGCGAACCAGTTTCCACGCAGTTATCTTTTCTCTATTCCAGCTTTTTTCGCAATATAGCGTTAATGCAATAATTTCTACATACAGATACGCTCCCAACATGACGCCAACGCACAACAGTACCAAAATCGCAGCGGGACTGCTGAATAACCTGACAATGTTTTCCTGACTGAGATGACTCTCATTGATCAGGTCAGGCAGATAGTTCGTTACAGAACCAAGAGACGGAAAAAATAAGCTGATTCCCACTATTTTATAGATCAGTTCAAAAGATATCAGTGCACTCCAGTTTTGTATAATAACAGAAAAGGCCGTCCGAACTTCCATACCTTTAATTTTATTTTTTGTCATTTCCAGCCCCCTGACTATCGTATTAAGAAGAGTATTCCTTCATTTTATGCTTATCATACTGTCTAAGATATATCTTTGATAACCATTATACCACGGTTCGCCAAGAGTATCTTGATCTTTCTCCCGCCTGGGATTATACTGACGTTGGCAGCACTGCTCCGGGTGCGGGAAAAATGTACAATTAACCAGCCGGCCCGTCCAGTGCAGAGAAATAACTGTTAATAAAATGACACTTGTGAGAAGGGAAAGGTGAGTATATGAATTCTCGTAAGGATTGGGACAACTCAGAGAAGGGTGCGGATATGAAATCCAGTGAGAAAATATATCTTACATTATTGCCGCCGACCGAAGAAGACCCGAGGAGTGATCAGTTGAGGATCTTAGACGCATTGTCGGCTCTTGGGTATTCTCCCGCAGAAATCCCGCTTGCGGTGCTTCAGCAGCTTCACCGCTCATGTATGAAGGAGAATTACCGAATTACCGTGAGTCTGGTTTACCGTGAAAAGGACTGGGTGGTCACTGCCGTTGAGCCTGGTGATACCCGGGATACTCATTATGGAATTGCTGTGGATTACGGTTCCACCACCATTGTTATGCAGATGATTGATTTGAATACCGGCAAGGTGGCCGCGCAGGCCAGTGAAATGAACGGGCAGATTCAATATGGAACGGATATCTTAACACGTATCACTTATACGATGGAATCTTCTTCCCATGCAGAGGACATGCATCGTGCAACAGCCGAAACATTCCGGCGTCTGCTCCTTTGTTTGACACAGGAAACAGGAATTCCGGCAGAATGCTGTACTCTGATGATTATTTCCGGCAATACCACCATGATTCATTTCCTGTTGAAGCTGGATGCCAGTACCGTATTCTTCGCACCGTACACCCCGGTTGCTCTGACCCCCGGATGGTTTTTCGGAAAGGAAATCGGGCTTGATTTTTCCGGTATCGTATACATTATTCCGGCGGCGTCCAATTATATCGGAGGTGATATCGTCAGTGGACTTTTGAATCTGGACTTTTGTCAAAGTGATGAAGTTAAGCTGTTCTTTGATATTGGCACAAATGGAGAATTGGTGATTGGCAACCGCGAATGGCTCCTGGCCGGAGCAGGAGCGGCCGGACCCGCTCTGGAGGGTTATATCAGCCGCTTTGGTATCCGGGCCCAGAACGGCGCGGTAGATTCTGTGAAAATCCAGGATGGGGAACTTTCTGTGACAACGATCGGCAATCAGAAGCCTGTGGGAATCTGCGGTTCCGGCATCATTGACTTGCTGGCACAGATGAGAATTCACGGATGGATTAATATCGCCGGCACATTCAATCCCGATGCCTCCTCAAGAATCACTTACTTGCCGGAAGAAAGTCAGTATGTCGTTATCTATGCCGATGCCAGGGAATCTGCCCTGGGTGAACCGCTGTATTTTTCCCAAACAGACCTCAGCCAATACCTTGATACAAAGGCGGCTGCTCATACGATGATTGATTGTATTCTGGAATATGCCGGATGCAGTGAAGCGGAGATTACCCGCTGTTATCTTTCAGGGGCTTTTGCTGCACATTCAGACCTGAACTCGGCAATAACCATCGGAATGTTCCCGGATTTGCCTCGTGAGAGATACGTCTGCATCGCCAATGCCTCTCTGGATGGTGCCCGTACTCTGTTGCTGGACCGCTCGCGTTTGAAAGACATAAACTATTTTACAGAAACACTTTATTGCATACAGTTTGCTTCCATACCGGATTTTATAGTGCGCATGCAGGCAGCAAAATTTATTCCACACACGGATCTGAAAAGGTATCCATCGGTTCTGTTTTTAGAGTAGTGTGTTTTCTAATTAGCAGATACATCCTATGATATCGCAGATTTGCCAGCATTCCCTGATACCTATCATAGTTCCAAAACAACGAAAAGACCACCCGCATGGGTGGTCTTAAATTTTCATATTTGCCTCATAAAAGACCGCCGGTAGGAAAGGGCCACATAGCGTATCATACCAAGTTTGCAATTATAATCTAGTCTTATGCTGCATATACTGACTCGCAATACGGCGTTCCTTCGGAGGCCGCTACTGACATTCTTTGCTTCTTTTACTGTTTTTCTTTGGTAATAAATATGAGCAATACCGTAACGTTTATCTTAAAGAAAAAGAGTGATATATATTAGATATATCCAACGCTGCACACACTATCCCTATAATCACTACTGCTTCGAAAAAACAATTGATTTTTTTCATTTTAATAAGTTCCTTCATAAGCTCCAATATTAGGTATATCAAACGAGGCTCCTGAAAATTCCATTTCAGCAGGTCGTATATTAGGAGGTGCGGCAGGTATAGTTAACATAGGCGTATCTGTGAGTTCCCAAGCATCAAAACTCAAGCAAAAACTAAACTTATATCAGCAGTTATACCTCTAGGCTTCTATTGACTATATCCTCATATTCTGTTTTTATGTATTTTCATCGCTTTCTTCGTAAACCACTCCTGCAAAATCTTTTAGTACAGCTGTCCCGTCACCATTATCTACGCAACCTGCACCTATTAATGTGACCCCCTGATAAAGCAACTCATAGGTTTGTTTAGGGCAGCGCATGGTGATACTGCTCTCAGGCATTTTTTCCATACCTGTATAATGCTTAAACACCACCATATATTTTCCGTCCTCGATATATTTCTCGGATGTCGTTACTTTATAGAAAATCCGATAGGAAAAACTGTTACAATAAAATGTAAAAGCCAATATCCCCAAATATATAATGATTAATAACCAATGTTTTCTCAAACAAGTACAGTTTCTGGTTACTATCGCTTCTCGAATCAACAATAAAGGTATGATCAATAATGCAGCGAAACTAAGTATATATAATCCTCTTAAAGCATTAGTTACTATTTGACTGTTTAATATCTCGAAATACAAAATCCACTTTGCTAAAATGTATATGATTGCAGATATTAAACAAATTACTTTTTTCATATTGGTAATTCTTCCCATAACGAGCATAATTAGCATGAAACTGTGTTTTGTGAGCGTTGCTTCCCAGTTACCACACACCTCCCACATAAACAAAAAATCACCCAAATTCACAGACTGGCGCATTGCCATTAGCATTCTGACTTAGGAAGTGTATGCCTTCCAATACAGAGCTGTCGTTCCGGATTCTCACCGGATTGCCGTAAATTTGAGTGATTCATATTTTGTATTTATATTGCATTTTTATTATATCATTTTACCATTACAATATATATAATTATGTTTTAATGCTCAAATGTTTTTTTGCAAATATATTTATATTCGGGTCATTCGCTTTCAATCTGCAATAGAAAATACGAGTATATTTATTTATGATTACATTTAAAAATATATATTTCAATTGGACCAAAAAAGGCTGCCACCGGCAGCAATCAGGGACGACAAAGACGAAAGAAAAATTGTAGACGAAACTACAACTAACTACATCTACACGGTTGTACAGCCTCAAAAGGAAATACGTCTTATACCAATAAGCTGAAACTAATTAGCCCGACAGATTGGAATTTGTAACATAACTTTACTCGACAAGTAATAACCCAAAGTAATTTTGTACTTCTTCCTTTTCTCGCAATGTATGAATTTCCAGTCCATTTGTACGGACAGTGGCAAAAACATCTATTCCGCAGGCTTCCATTGAGGGGACTGTTTTATTCGGAAAATTACAATGGTCTGGATTGCATTTGTGACACCTTTCACATGACCCGCTGCCAAATGCAATTACCTTGTAGTAATCATCTAAAAACAGTTCTTTTGCTACTTTAACAGCAAGCGGCGTCACTATGCTTATTTCATGACAGCGAAATAAAATCCCATATTGAAAACAATTTATCATTTCCTGCGTTTCTTTCCATGTAGGACAACTAGGCGGACAGCAATGATTCTTACCATAACTATTACACCCAAACTTGCAACGATAAATCGTCCATGCTGCGGTTTTGATTGTATCTGCATTAATTTTTAATGTTAAATCTGCACCGCCATCTTCTAATAAACTAAAATATTTTTCCATTTTCTCCATTATGTATTCCTCCAAACTCTAATTAGCCAAATACGCCTTCTCCACCTAAGGCAAATAAGCGCATAAACCGCCTTTCATTCTAATATTAGCGCATATAAATGTCAACCAGCTCTTTTCGTGTCGTATCTTCAGACTACTCTGCACAAACCTTTTCGTTAATTCCGGATCCAATTTACCCTTTTGCTGTCATAGATTATCATGATTTTTATTCATCTGGTCCCAAGCAGCCACTAAAACAATCTGTTTTTCACCTTAGCATCTTTCCAAAAGATCTATCAGCTCCATTTTCTCCCCTCCGCACATTTCTTTATTAATTATATATCCTGATGTGTGAACAGATGAAACGCAAAAAACAGTCACCTGTGGGAAGTCCGAGGGCACATAGCGCAGCCTGCATGTATCTTGCAATCTGCATCTGAAATTGTTATAATATCTTCGCAGAGGAGCTGTGACAATCTGCCCTCCTTTGTTTAGCTTGAGCCCGATCGGCTCTTTTTTTATGCTGTTTTCTTTTCCAGCTCGTCAATTTTTTGTAAGTTCTTCGATCTATTTTTCCAATTTTCTGCTCTACCAACCTTTCCAAGAGTAAAATGGTTCCCGGATAGCGCCAATAGAACAACCAAGAGTATGAATAGTAGCATGAAGAAATAAAACGAAATGAGCTGATTGACAATGCTATGCGATAATATTAGAATAAACAAAGATAGTCATGTGTTTGTTCCCCTTGAGCAAGATACATTTGACAAAATGAAATTTCTGGAGGGCTTAAAATGAAAATCATTGAAATAAAGAACAGAAATCCGTTGTTGATAGAACAGCTATTAAATGTGTGGGAAAGTTCTGTAAAAGCAACACATCTATTTTTATCAGAGAATGACGTAGAAGGTATCAAAAAATATGTCCCTCAAGCATTAAATGAAATACCTCATTTAATTATTGTAGAAAACGAAAATCAAGTTCCTGTGGGTTTTATGGGAATAGTAGGACAACACCTTGAAATGCTGTTTATCTCCAGTGAGGAAAGGGGAAAAGGATTAGGCAAGGAATTGCTTAGATATGGAATAGAAAAATATTCAATTAATGATTTAGCGGTTAATGAACAAAATCCTCTTGCTAAAGGTTTTTATGAACATATGGGCTTTAATGTTTACAAAAGAACTGCAAATGATGAACAGGGAAATCCTTATCCTCTTTTATACATGAGCAGACAGTAATCCCCGTTTATCGGACTAATCTAACATTGCCCGATTGGAAATAAAGTGTACTGCCGCTTTATCTGTTCTTAATAGCGTCAAAACTCAAGAGAAGATTTCAAATACGCATAATAGCAAAAAACCCCGTAAATGTTGAATTTACAGGGTTTTTCTTAACAGGGGATGAGGGATTCGAACCCCCATCGACGGTTTTGGAGACCGGTGCTCTACCATTGAACTAATCCCCTATAACCATATATGTTTTGATATACCTTCAAAACCGCATACACTATTACATCCATCCACGCTTCTACCGTCTTCTTTCGGATCATTCGATTTCGCTTTGCTTCTCTTTCTTCCATTCTTTCCTGTCTCATCCTGTTGTCTTTGGAAGTTCGATTTCCGTTTCGCATGCGTATCGCTACACCTGCATTGGAAGTTCGATTTCCGCTTCGCTCCTATCGAACGACCTTCGCACGCTTCGCGTGCTCAGGTCAAACCCTCGACCGATTAGTAGCAGTCAGCTCCATACATTACTGCACTTCCACCTCTGCCCTATCTACCTCGTCGTCTTCAAGGGGTCTTACTACTTACGTATGGGATATCTCATCTTGAGGGGGGCTTCACGCTTAGATGCCTTCAGCGTTTATCCCTTCCCGACTTGGCTACCCGGCCATGCTCCTGGCGGAACAACCGGTACACCAGTGGTCAGTCCAACCCGGTCCTCTCGTACTAAGGTCAGCTCCTCTCAAATATCCTACGCCCACGCCGGATAGGGACCGAACTGTCTCACGACGTTCTGAACCCAGCTCGCGTACCGCTTTAATGGGCGAACAGCCCAACCCTTGGGACCTACTACAGCCCCAGGATGCGATGAGCCGACATCGAGGTGCCAAACCACTCCGTCGATGTGAACTCTTGGGAGTGATAAGCCTGTTATCCCCAGGGTAGCTTTTATCCGTTGAGCGATGGCATTCCCACTTAAAACCACCGGATCACTAAGTCCTACTTTCGTACCTGCTCCACCCGTCGGTGTCGCAGTCAAGCTCCCTTCTGCCTTTGCACTCTGCGAATGGTTTCCAACCATTCTGAGGGAACCTTTGAGCGCCTCCGATACCCTTTCGGAGGCGACCGCCCCAGTCAAACTCCCCACCTGACATTGTCCCACAGCCGGGTCACGGCTGCTGGTTAGAAATCCAATACTGCAAGGGTGGTATCCCAACAGCGACTCCACACCAACTGGCGTTAGTGTTTCCTCGTCTCCCACCTATCCTGTACATGCAATACCGAATCCCAGTATCAAGCTGGAGTAAAGCTCCATGGGGTCTTTCCGTCCTGGCGCAGGTAACCAGCATCTTCACTGGTACTTCAATTTCACCGGATGCATTGTCGAGACAGTGCTCAAATCATTACGCCTTTCGTGCGGGTCGGAACTTACCCGACAAGGAATTTCGCTACCTTAGGACCGTTATAGTTACGGCCGCCGTTTACTGGGGCTTAAATTCAAAGCTTCGCCTTGCGGCTAACCTCTCCTCTTAACCTTCCAGCACCGGGCAGGCGTCAGCCCATATACCTCACCTTTCGGTTTTGCATAGACCTGTGTTTTTGCTAAACAGTTGCTTGAGCCTATTCTCTGCGGCCTCCTTACAGAGGCACCCCTTCTCCCGAAGTTACGGGGTCATTTTGCCGAGTTCCTTAACAATGCTTCTTCCGTCGGCCTTAGGATTCTCTCCTCATCCACCTGTGTCGGTTTACGGTACGGGTACAAGATAAACAATAGCGGCTTTTCTTGATACATGGCTCATGCACTTCCCTACTATACTTCGGTCCGCATCACGCCTTCGGATTGTAAAGCGGATTTGCCTGCCTTACTCCTACCTCGCTTGCCCCTGGATTCCATTCCAGGGATGCACTTTCCACATATGTCCCCACAGTTCTGTTACCTTGCAGTACAGGAATCTCAACCTGTTGTCCATCGACTACGGCTTTCGCCCTCGCCTTAGGCCCCGACTTACCCAGAGCAGATCAGCTTTACTCTGGAAACCTTGGATATTCGGCCGAGAGGATTCTCACCTCTCTCTCGCTACTCATTCCGGCATTCTCTCTTCAAGACGCTCCACGGCTCCTTACGGTACCGCTTCTTCGTGTCTTCAATGCTCCTCTACCGATGGTATTGCTACCATCCCACGGCTTCGGTGTTGTGTTTCAGCCCCGGACATTTTCGGCGCAGGACCTCTCGACTAGTGAGCTATTACGCACTCTTTGAATGTATGGCTGCTTCTGAGCCAACATCCTAGTTGTCTTCGAAATCCCACATCCTTTTCCACTTAACACACACTTTGGGACCTTAGCCGGTGGTCTGGGCTCTTTCCCTTTTGACTATCCAACTTATCTCGTATAGTCTGACTCCCATGAATCATCTTACTGGCATTCGGAGTTTGATATTCTTCGGTAAGCTTTGACGCCCCCTAGGAAATTCAGTGCTCTACCTCCAAAAGACTCTCATGAGGCTAGCCCTAAAGCTATTTCGAGGAGAACCAGCTATCTCCGGGTTCGATTGGAATTTCTCCCCTATCCACACCTCATCGCCACCCTTTTCAACGGATGTGCGTTCGGTCCTCCATTGCCTTTTACGGCAACTTCAACCTGGACATGGATAGATCACCCGGTTTCGGGTCTACTCTGACTGACTACGGCGCCCTATTAAGACTTGGTTTCCCTTCGGCTCCGCACCTTGAGTGCTTAACCTTGCCAGCCAGCGTAACTCGCCGGACCGTTCTACAAAAAGTACGCGGTTCCACATATAAAGTGGTTCCACAGTTTGTAAACACAGGGTTTCAGGTTCTCTTTCACTCCCCTCCCGGGGTCCTTTTCACCTTTCCTTCACAGTACTATGCGCTATCGGTCACTAAGGAGTATTTAGCCTTGGGGGGTGGTCCCCCCGACTTCCCGCAAGGTTTCTCGTGTCTCGCGGTACTTTGGATCCTGCTCGCTCTCGCCTGCTTTCGTATACGGGGCTTTCACCCTCTTTGGCTGGCTTTCCCAAAACCATTCTACTAGCATTGAAGTCACTTTTTGCAGTCCGTAACCCCAGCATGCACGCATGCTGGTTTAGGCTCCTTCCATTTCGCTCGCCGCTACTTTGGAAATCGATGTTTCTTTCTTTTCCTCCGGGTACTTAGATGTTTCAGTTCCCCGGGTTCCCCTCCATACGTTATGAATTGGCGTATGGATACATACCGTTTGGGTATGCAGGTTTCCCCATTCAGAGATCTCCGGATCTAAGGATATTTGCTCCTCCCCGAAGCTTTTCGCAGCTTATCACGTCTTTCATCGGCTCTTAGTGCCAAGGCATCCACCCTGCGCTCTTTCTTGTTTGACCTTCCTGCTCCAATAGCGTTTGGAACAGTCGGTATCACGATGCGTTTGCATCGAGCGTTTCGTTTCATTGCGTTTACAATGTTTGATTCACCACAAGCATTTCTGCCTATGGTTCCTCGGATGTCTTTTCCTATCTCTAACGTTAATCGTTATCAATATAGATATTTTCGTATATGCGGTTTTCAAGGTACATACGCGAAACACTTCCCAGATGGGAGCACAGGAAAGAAGGTTTGTGCGGCCAGGCTCGCCTGTCCGTGCAAAGATTATTTCATGTATTGGCATGTAATGCCGCGGCTGAGGGATCTTTGATCCCGATGTCCGCTCACATCGTCCGCCTTTGTCTCGCCGGCTGTTTTATCAGCCATCAGAAACAACAAACTTCTTTGTTCTCTCTGATCACTGGTAAAACCAGTTATGTAGAACAGCACTTCCCTGCTGTTGTAGGTTGGCACACTTCTATGGGTGCCTGTTCTATCTCAAAAAGCGTTTCCCACACTTTTTAAAGGGTTCTGGCAGCCACCTACTCTCCCACACCGTCACCAGTGCAGTACCATCGGCCGCTTAAGTCTTAACCATCGTGTTCGGGATGGGTACGGGTGTTTCCCCTAAGCGCATCGCCACCAGAAGCATTGAACACTTAGCGAGGTCCTTTCGAGCTTAGTGTGAAAGCTGTTCTGCGTTTTGCAGAACCTCCCCGGCCAACAGGATGACTCCCCTGCCTCTTGCTCTTTTTCCTCACCAGTGCGTTATCTTCGGAAGTTCGCACTAAACTCATGCTTCCCTTCGGTCGCATTCCTTAAGTGCTCTACTTAAGATAACTCAACAGTAAAACACATCTCCCTACTTCTTCTTCCTTAGAAAGGAGGTGATCCAGCCGCACCTTCCGATACGGCTACCTTGTTACGACTTCACCCCAGTTATCGGCTCCACCTTCGACTGCTCCCTCCTTTCGGTTGGGTCACAGGCTTCGGGCATATCCGACTCCCATGGTGTGACGGGCGGTGTGTACAAGACCCGGGAACGTATTCACCGCGACATTCTGATTCGCGATTACTAGCGATTCCAGCTTCATGTAGTCGAGTTGCAGACTACAATCCGAACTGAGACGTTATTTTTGGGATTTGCTTCACCTCACGGCTTCGCCTCCCTTTGTTTACGCCATTGTAGCACGTGTGTAGCCCAAATCATAAGGGGCATGATGATTTGACGTCATCCCCACCTTCCTCCAGGTTATCCCTGGCAGTCTCCCTAGAGTGCCCAACTTCACTTGCTGGCTACTAAGGATAAGGGTTGCGCTCGTTGCGGGACTTAACCCAACATCTCACGACACGAGCTGACGACAACCATGCACCACCTGTCTCTCCTGCCCCGAAGGGAAGGCCCCGTTACGGACCGGTCAGAAGGATGTCAAGACTTGGTAAGGTTCTTCGCGTTGCTTCGAATTAAACCACATGCTCCACCGCTTGTGCGGGTCCCCGTCAATTCCTTTGAGTTTCATTCTTGCGAACGTACTCCCCAGGTGGTATACTTATTGCGTTTGCTGCGGCACCGAAGGGCTTTGCCCCCCGACACCTAGTATACATCGTTTACGGCGTGGACTACCAGGGTATCTAATCCTGTTTGCTCCCCACGCTTTCGAGCCTCAACGTCAGTGATCGTCCAGTAAGCCGCCTTCGCCACTGGTGTTCCTCCTAATATCTACGCATTTCACCGCTACACTAGGAATTCCACTTACCTCTCCGACACTCCAGCTTAATAGTTTCCAATGCAGTCCAGGGGTTGAGCCCCCGCCTTTCACATCAGACTTACTATGCCGTCTACGCTCCCTTTACACCCAGTAAATCCGGATAACGCTTGCCCCCTACGTATTACCGCGGCTGCTGGCACGTAGTTAGCCGGGGCTTCTTAGTCAGGTACCGTCATTTTCTTCCCTGCTGATAGAGCTTTACATACCGAAATACTTCTTCGCTCACGCGGCGTCGCTGCATCAGGGTTTCCCCCATTGTGCAATATTCCCCACTGCTGCCTCCCGTAGGAGTTTGGGCCGTGTCTCAGTCCCAATGTGGCCGGTCACCCTCTCAGGTCGGCTACTGATCGCGGGCTTGGTGGGCCGTTACCCCGCCAACTACCTAATCAGACGCGGGTCCATCGTATACCACCGGAGTTTTTCACACCGAGTCATGCGACTCTGTGCGCTTATGCGGTATTAGCAGTCATTTCTAACTGTTATCCCCCTGTATACGGCAGGTTACCCACGCGTTACTCACCCGTCCGCCACTCAGTCACATAAAACTTCTTTCCGAAGATGTCCGTTTTATGTGCTTCGTTCGACTTGCATGTGTTAAGCACGCCGCCAGCGTTCATCCTGAGCCAGGATCAAACTCTCAAATTAAGTGTTCGTTCCAGTTCAAGATAACTCTTGGCTATCTTATCCCTTTTACTGTTGGTTTTGACTTTTCGTCAATGAAATGAAAATCTTGTTTAGAATTTTCAAGGATGTGTTTTACTGTTCAGTTATCAAAGTTCATTGTTTGCTGTGCTTGTCTGTATCAGCGACAGCTATATTAGAATAGCACGGGTCCCCCTATAAGTCAACTCTTTTTTCCATTTTTTTTATTTATTTTTTAAATACGACAAATGTATCCGTAATTTCCCGTTGGCATACCCCTTTATATTCCTGGTTTTTTAACAATTCTTTATACCGGATTCGCGCACAGTTATCATGTTTCCAACGTGTTTCCCAGAAGAAAACGCTACTAAAATCATATCCTCTTCTCTCTCCGGCGTCATTTGGAAGAGAAAAAAGTCAGCGTGCAAGAATTCCCTTACCAGCTGACTTTTGAACCCATGTTATACTGTTTGTCCATAGTAGGCATTCTGTCCATGCTTACGCAAGTAGTGCCGATCCAGCAGCTCTTTTTGAATTGGTCGTACCGTATTGTTGGAAACCAGCAGGTCCTGCCAGGCCATTCCTGCACATTCTTCCAGAACAACTGCATGTTCCACCGCTTTTTGAGGAGTATCTCCCCATGTAAAGGGACCATGACTGTGAACCACCACCGCAGGAATCGTCTGTGGATCAAGATCCCGGAATGTTTCAATAATTACTTTACCGGTTTCTTTTTCATACTCCCCGTTTATTTCCTCAGATGTCATGGTACGCGTACAGGGAATTGCTCCATAAAAATAGTCACTGTGCGTCGTTCCAAGCGGAGGGATTTCCAGACCTGCCTGCGCAAATGTCGTTGCCCATCTCGAATGTGTATGGACCACTCCGCCGATACCGGAGAAATTCTTATACAGTTCCAGGTGGGTCGGCGTATCTGAGGAAGGTTTCCATTTTCCTTCTACGACTGTGCCTTCAAGGTCGACAACAACCATGTCCTCCGGCCTCATGTGCTCATATGCCACACCGGATGGTTTAATTATAACCAGTCCCCTGCACCGGTCAATTCCGGAAACATTACCCCATGTAAACGTGATCAGCGCATATTTCGGCAAAAACATATTCGCTTCCCATACTTTTTCTTTCAGTTCTTCCAGCATATCCAATCTCCTTAACTGCTGAAAACTACCGGTGCGCCTCATGCAGTTCTTCTATGGCCACCCGCTCTATGTTCAGCAGATTATCGTATTGTTTCATGTAAATGTCAAAGCGTCTCTGTTCCTCTTCCTTTGCACAGATGGTTGTCCGGTGTGTATCACGAAAAACACATTGACTCAGGAAATCATCCAGGGTGCCATCCATTCCCTGCCTGAGACGATAAGCCGCCAGAAGCGCGATGCCCCACGCACCGCCCTCTCCCGCATGATCCATTGTACACACGGGAACCTTCAATGCTTCCGATAAAATTCTCTGTCCCACTTCAGGTGTTTTAAACAGTCCGCCGTGTCCGGTAAGATAGTCGATACGGATCCCTTCATTTCTGATGATATCAAATCCGATCTTCAGCGTTGCCACCGCTGCATACAGCTGAGCCCTCATGAAATTCCCCAGGCTCAGATGCCCATCTGCCCGATGTATGAGCATTGGCAGTCCTTCTTCCATCTTCGCAATCGGCTCACCGGAATGATAGTTGCAGCATAACACACCGCCGCAGTCACCGTCGCTGATGGCAGCACTTTCAAACAGAAGCTGATACAGTTGGGCGTCTGTTTTTTCCACACCCATCCCCCGCAGCAATTCCTGAAATAAAGACACCCATTGGTTGATCTCAGACGTACAGTTATTACAGTGTACCATCGCTACCTGTGATCCCTCCGGCGTCGTGACAATGTCAATCTCCGGATGCACCTCCGCAAGCGGTTTTTCCAAGACGACCATGGCAAAGATGGACGTGCCCGCGGAGACATTTCCGGTGCAGGGGCGCACGGCATTTGCCGCAACCATACCGGTTCCCGCATCTCCCTCCGGAGGACACAATACACTGCCAGCCTTCAGATTCCCTGTCACGTCCAGCATCCCTGCCCCCTCCTCGGTCAAATGCCCTGCATCCTCACCTGCTTTGCAGACATCAGGGAGAATGTCCCTGCATCTCCACGGGAACTTCTCATCTGCTATGCGCTCATCAAAAGCTGCGAGCATCGCCTCGTCATAGGTTGCGGTTTCTCTGTTAATTGGAAACATTCCAGACGCATCTCCTACTCCGAGAACCCTTTTTCCCGTTAGTTTCCAGTGCACATAACCTGACAAAGTCGTCATGTAGCGCACTGCTTTCACATGTGGTTCCTGATTCAGGATTGCCTGGTATAGATGTGCAATGCTCCATCGCTGCGGAACAGGAAAGGAAAACAGTTTCGTCAGTTCATCTGCCGCCTGCCCGGTATTCGTATTCCGCCATGTACGAAACGGCGTCAGCAGTTTTCCCGCTTCGTCAAAAACGAGATAACCGTGCATCATGCCGCTGAGACCGATGGCCGAAATTTCCGTCAGTGCTTCTCCAAACTTGCGTTCGTAATCTTCTGCCATGTTTTTATAGCAGCACTGCAGTCCCTCCCATATTTCCGCCTCTGCGTATGTCCACATGCCATTTTCATAATGATTTTCCCATTGATGGCTTCCGGAAGCAATCTCCTGATAGTTCACATCCGTCAGCAATGCCTTTATACGGGTGGATCCAAGCTCGATCCCCAATATATGTTCGTGTTTCATTTTCTCCTCTCATGCCGCACTTGCTGCGGCTCAAATCAGGGATGGGTGAAACTTTTCTTTCAACCTTATCTCTCATCAGTGGCAGATCGCCAGTTGCGTATCTTTGTCAAACACATGAATCTTGTCCGCTTTCACCGCCAGCGTACATTCTGTTTCCTCTTTTACCTGATATTCTCCCGGCATGCGGACCACCATCTTCTTCTCATTGCACTGCAGATACAGGTTCATCTCTGCACCCATCGGTTCCACCAGATCCACATATGCGGTAATCGTCCCCGCCTCTTTGCCGCCCGCCGGCAGGAAATCCTCGGGGCGAATGCCTAAAATTACTGTCTTCCCAATATACTCCTGCAGCTTTTCTGATTTTTCCCGGGTCATTGGCAGTGCCGTTCCTGCAAACTTTGCATAGAGTTTCCCGTTTTCTTCCGCGACCTGTGCTTCCATAAAATTCATTTGCGGAGACCCGATAAATCCGGCAACAAACAGGTTACACGGTGCGCTATACAGCACCTGCGGTATGTCAAACTGCTGAATGATACCATCCTTCATCACACAGATACGGTCTCCCATCGTCATTGCCTCTGTCTGATCGTGAGTGACATACACAAAAGTCGTGTCTAACCGCTTATGCAGTTTGCTGATTTCGGATCGCATGGAAGTACGCAATTTTGCATCCAGGTTTGAAAGCGGTTCATCCAGCAAAAATACAGAAGGCTTGCGAACCATTGCGCGCCCCAGTGCTACCCTCTGCCGCTGTCCGCCCGAGAGTGCTTTCGGCTTACGGTTCAGCAACGGCTCCAGATCCAGAATCTTAGCCACTTCATGTACTTTCTGATCAATCTCCTCTTTTGGTGTCTTCCTCAGTTTCAGACCAAAAGCAATATTTTTATATACCGTCATGTGCGGATACAGCGCATAATTCTGAAATACCATCGCGATATCCCTGTTCTTCGGCGGAACGTTATTCACCACGCGGTCACCGATATACAGCTCGCCGTCTGTGATCTCCTCCAGCCCTGCGATCATCCGCAGTGTTGTCGACTTTCCGCATCCTGACGGCCCGACAAGCACGATAAACTCCTTGTCTTTAATCTCCAGATTCAGATCCGGGACAACCGCCACGTTACCCGGATACACTTTTTTCACGTGTTTAAATGTTATACCTGCCATATTTACCTCCTGTCACCTTCTGTGAATCCATATCAGCATTTCACCGGTTCCCCGGTTGTTCCACAGGCAATATGGAATCGCGCGAATCCTGCAGGATATCGTCTCATCCTCTGTACATTGCTGATACAGCCTGTCTTCCCATACGTCTTCGCGGATGCGCCTGGCGTTAGCCGTAATTGTCATCACACCATCAAATAAATCCGGCAAATATTCCAGATTCAATTCTGCATTACCGGAAATCACAATTGCCCCCAGGTTATCTCCGTTGTCAGTTTCTTCCAGACAATATACCAGCGGCCCTCTCACAATCGCGGCCTTTCCCACATTCTGGCGCACCCGGGGATGCGCCTGAACCAGCATGGGCTTCATATCCAGCCCGATTTGGATGACGCTCTGGTCCAAAATCTGTTCTTCCACGAAGCAAAATCCCTTTTCCAATCGAGTTTTTTGCTCCCTGCCATTTTGAGTAATTGAGATGTCCTTACTCCAGCCGGGCTTGCGTATGGCCAGTTTAAACCGGGCGTTATCCGGATTCTTCACCCGGATAACAACGGTATCCCCATAGGGATAGGCCGTCTCCATGGCAATCGTCACCCGTTTTCTGCCAAAGGTAAACTGTACTTCATTTGAAATAAACATCTGAATATAGACTGTTTCCTCGTCAGCACCGTAGATATATTGTCCCAGTGACATCAGCGTTCTCGCAATATTGGGCGGACAGCATGCCACTCCCAGCCACGGACGCCGCTTTGGCAGTACATGACGCAGCGTACGGTTGGTGCGCAGATGCTCCGGCACTGCCTCCTGCGGATTCACATAAAAAAACTCCTTACCACTCAGTGCCATTCCGCTGAGAACGGTATTATACAAAGCCCTTTCAACAGTATCCGCATATTTCCCGTCCCGCTCGATCTGCAGCATCCTCAGCGAAAACATGGCAAGCCCGATTGATGCACATGTCTCTGAATAATTGTAATTATTCGGCAGATCATAGTCGCAGGTAAAGCATTCTCCATCCGCCGCTGCCCCGATGGAACCTGTCAGGAACATCTGTCTGTTTGTGATATTGTCATACAACGTCCGGCAAGCCTCAAGCAGACTCGGATCGTCGCATTCACAGCCCAGATCTGCCATTGCAGCATACAGGTAGACGGCCCGGACGGCATGTCCATCCGCAGTTTTTTGCTTACGAACCGGAAGATGCGCCTGTGCATTGTTATATCCCAGGTGTTCAAATTCCGGGAAGATATGATGGAACCCGGGACTCTTTGCTTCCCGGTCAAAACAGTTGGGGGAACCGCAGCGCGCATCCACAAAGTATTTTGCCAGCTTCAGATAACGTGGTTCATCTGTCACGTGATACAGCCTGATGAGCGCAAGTTCGATCTCCGGATGTCCCGGAAATCCGTCGATCTTCCCTTCCTCTTTTCCGAAAACCTCATCGATCAAATCCGCCGTCCTGCACATGATCCTAAGAAACTTTTGTTTCCCTGTCGCCTGATAATACGCGACGGCCGCCTCGATCAGATGACCTGCCGTATAGAGCTCATGACCCTCCCGCAGGTTCGTCCAGCGCATCCCCGGTTCTTTAATCGTATAATAGGTATCGAGATATCCATCCTCCTGCTGCGCCCTGCCGATCAAATCGATCGCCGAATCTGCCAGCCTTTCCAGTTCTTCATCCGGCCGAAGTGCCAGGCTGTATGCCACCGCCTCCAGCCACTTTGCCAGATCTGTATCCTGAAAGACAGCCCCGTAATATTCCCCTTCGCTCTCACCTGCCGCTATTCTAAAATTCTCTATGCAGTGGCTCGGCGCCGCATGTTCAACCTGATCATTCAATATTTTCCACTGATATGGAATCATAATGTCCCGTACACGTGAAATATAAGGAGACCAGAAATCATCTGCTATTTTCACCTCCGCCGGGCGTGGAGCCTTTAGTCTGTTCTTCATCCTCTATCACCTGCTCTTCCTGATTGTCGTCATTTCTAAGCCTTTATCACTTCATACAGACCGGAACCTTTTCTCAGGAAACACGGTATGACAGAGAGAGGTGTCTGACAGCAGATCGTCTGTCCGCCCTCATATTCGTCTCCTGAATAATAGTCAATCCAGCAGTCTCCCTTCGGCAGATACACTTCCCGTTCACGCATCCCTTCATACAGGACCGGTGCTGCCAGCAGATCAGAACCCAGCATCAGCTGATCCTCGATTTCCCAGCATGTTTCATCCTGCGGATAATTGTAGAACAGAGTCCGCAGAGCCGGGGAGCCATTCAGAGATGCTTCCTCCATTAAGCCCTCCACATAAGGGCGTAGTCTTTCTCTTAAATACAGAAGCTCTTTTAAGATTTCATAATTCTCTTCACCATAACTCCAGATCTCATTTGGACCGCATGTCGTAAAATCAAACATGCCGCTGTCTTCGATTTCCGGCAGTGTACCGGATGGCTTCCTGTGACCATGCAAACGGCATACCGGCGAAAACACACCGAACTGGAACCAGCGGACCAGTAATTCCCGGAACGCAGGATCTTTCGGATCGCCGCCCCAGAACCCGCCGATATCACTCGTCCACCAGGGAATACCGGAAAGTCCGGCATTTAATCCGGCCTTCATCTGCATGCGGAAGGAGCGAAAGGAGGAATAGATATCTCCCGACCAGACAAGCGCGTTATACCTCTGACTCCCCGCCCATGCACTGCGTGTCAGATTGATCGGTCCCTCGACACCGTCTTTCACCTGTCCGTCGTAAAGAGCCCTTATATAGCAGATCGGATAAATACCGGCGACCTCCTGTGCCGCTCCCATCCGAAAACGGTAATTATCAAAATCATAATGCTGAAATTCCGGCTCTGCTTCATCCAGCCAGAATACCTCGATCCCATACTGACCATAATTTTTCTTCAGCTTTTCATACATATAGTTCTGCGCTTCCTCCGTCGTCGGATCATAGAAGACCTGCGCTCCCAGACAGTGATACTGTGTTCTGACGCCGCGGTTGACCTGTGTGAGATACCCCTTTTGTTTCATCTCGGCATAATTTTCACTGTATGGATCAACCGTCGGCCACACGGATACCATCAGTTTAATGCCCATGCGTTCCAGTTCTTCCACCATTGCCTTCGGATCCGGAAAATACTCGGGATCAAAACTCCAGTCCCCCTGGTGCTTCCAGTGGAAAAAGTCTATGACGATCACTGAAATCGGGAGTCCGCGTCTTTTATACTCCCGTGCTGCTTCCAGTACCTGTTCCTGTGTCCGGTAGCGAAGCTTGGACTGCCAGAAACCGGAAGCAAAATGCGGAAAATGACCGGAGCGGCCGGTGACTTCCGTATAGTTTTCGATCAGTTTCGCCGGAGTTTCTCCTGCGGTCACCCAGTAATCAATCGTTTTGGTTGCTTTTGCCGTCCACCTGGTCAGGTTCTTAGCAAAACTTACCGTTCCCACGGCAGGGTTGTTCCACAAAAAACCGTATCCTTTATTTGAAATATAAAAGGGAATGGATGACTGTGAATTCTTATGGCACAGTTCCAGCTCTGCACCCTTTAATTCCAGAAATGAGAGCTGCCGCTGTCCCATACCAAAAATCTTTTCCTCCTCGTTTGCCTCGAAGGTCATGGCTGCTTCCGGTATGGATCCCCCAAAGCTCTTCATAACTCTCGCATAATTATCCGTCGCCATCATATCAACGTCCACTGCACGGTCTTCCCAGCGTTCCTTCAACAGAACTTCCCCTTTTTCATTGGTAAAGGTCAGCCTTCCCAAGTCATCGCATACAGCGGTAATGTTTCCATTCGTTATCGTCGCGGCATCTTCTGTAATTTCAATAACCGCCTCCGTCTCTTTCACGGACAGCAGCGCCCAGTCCTGCCCGGGCATCTCGTAGAGATGCGTCACGCGCACCCGCAGGCTGTCTCTTCCCCACGGTTCAATCCAGAGCCTCTCATCATCATATTTCCAAACGAGTCGGTTTCCTTCCCGATATACAATACCTTTCATTCTATTCGTCTCCTGTTTTGTTTTTTAGCCTTTTACGGCTCCTCCTGCCAGTCCCCCTACGATATGCTTCTGCAGGAAAATAAAAATAACTACAATTGGCAATACTGTGACCACACCGTATGCCATGATCATATTCCACTGTGTGCCATAGGCATCCATGAACTGATAAATGCCGGAAGTCATCGGCAGCAGCTCTGCTTTGTTATTAAAGGTGATGGAATAGATCAGATCATTCCATGCAAAGATAAAGGAAAATGCCGCGGCCGTGATGATCCCGCTCTTGCAGACCGGCAGTGTTACACGCAGAAAAGCCGTGAAATGATTGCAGCCGTCAATACGCGCAGCCTCCTCTATTTCATATGGGCATGCGAGGAATATCGGTCGCAGCACCATGATGACAAACGGAATCGATATGGTCGAAGTAGCCAGAATCGGCCCCAGATAGGAATTCAGAATTCCTATTTTGCTGAATATCAGAAACAGCGGCGTCAGTATCAGTGAGGCAGGCAGCATCTGCGTAACGAGAAACATCATCAGCATCACCTTTTTCCCCGGCAGGCGAAACCTTGAGAGACCATAACTCGCAGGTATCGAGAGCACCAGAGAGATCACCATCGAACTAAGTGCAATGATCCAGCTGTTTTTAAACTGCGTCATGATATTTGCCGTACCGGTCTTATTCTGGAACTGGTTCACATAGTTTTCCAGATGCATTTCCCTGGGCCACCACGTCTGAGCATTTGCAAATATTTCCGCATCACTTTTTAAAGAGGAAATGAAAATCCAGTAGATCGGAAAAAGAAATATCATGGCAATTACAATCGCAATCAACGTATTCACCATGTTGCGTGTTCGTTCTTTCCTCATCAATTTAATTCACCTCTTCCTTTCCAATCACTTTCAGATAGATCAGCGCCACCACAAACAGGCATATAAACAGCACATTGGCTACCGCAGCACCCTGTCCAAAATAATAGGTCTTAAATGACAAATTATAGGAATACGTGGACAAGACTTCCGAGGCATCGACCGGGCCTCCGCCTGTCGCCACATACACAAGGTCAAACACCTTGAACGTATAGACAAATCCCAGCAGCAGTACTGAGAAAATTGACTGCTTAATCATTGGTATGGTAATGTAGAAAAACCTCTGGATGGGATTCGCTCCGTCTATATTGGCGCTTTCATAGATCTCTTCCGGCACATTATCGAGTCCAGTCGAGAGCAGCAGCATATTAAACGGAATACCGACCCATGTATTCACAATGATCAGCCCCCACATTACCGTGCTGCCGTCCATCAGCCACTCGAGAGGCTGCCCGATGATATGTAAATTCACTAAAATGGTATTGATAATACCGTTCGACGGACTGAGCATAAATTTCCAAAGTAACGCCACAACCGTCATCGGCATCATATAGCCGATCACCAGCAGACCTTTTATATATCTCGCCGCCTTAAATTTCTGACTGAAGAAAACCGCAAATGCGAATCCGATGACAAACTGGAAAAAAATACAGCACACGGTAAAGAAAAACGTGTTGAACAGTGCTTTTTTCATCGTTGGATCCTGAAAAATCCTGATGTAATTCTCAAGACCGATAAAGGCCGAATGCCCCTGTCCTACGCTCTGCGCTGTCATGTCAAAAAAACTGATATAAATATTATAAAAAATAGGATACCCGATCAGGGCAATCATAAAAATCAACGCGGGCAGTATATAGCAGTTTCCGAAGAGAATTCCTCTTTTCCGCTCGTCGAGGCATAATCTTCTTTTTTTCATGTATCTCACACCCTTTCTCTTTAAAAAACCTGTCACAAACTTTTTGAAAAGATATGTGACAGGTTTTTACTGCTATTGTAACGTTTCGTCAATTGCTTTAATGGCCGCCGCAGCATCCTTTCCTGCCTGTTCCGCTGTCTTGGAACCTGTCAGAACACTCTGGCACGCTTCAATGATCGCATTGTCAACCTCTGTCCATTTTGGATAAGGCCCGCGCGGTCTTGTATATTCAAGCCCGTCTGCAAACACTTTCATCTCCGCATCGTCTCCCCACTCCGTCTCATTATCAATGTCCGCACGCGGAGAGAATTTTGTGATGCTCTTGGCAAATCCCGGATTCACTTCCGGTCCTACGAAATACTCGATAAATTCCATGCATGCCTCTGCATCGGCATCCTTGGTGATACAGATCGCTTCACCGCCCAGACAGGAAGCATTGACTTTGTCAACCGGAATCGGCACGACGCCCCAGTTTACATCGGCATAATCATTGCGCAGTGTACCGACATTCCAGGATCCATTGATCATCATCGCACAGTTGCCGGAGCCGAACTGCTTACATACGTCTGCCTGTGACCAGTTCAAAACTTCTTTATTGGTGTATCCTTCTTTCACAAAATTTGCGTAATAGTCCAGTGCGCGGATACTGTTTTCCGAATCCATCTCGGTCCAGTCGCCTTCTGCCGACCATAGGAACGGCATGAACTGGAAGGTGCACTCGGCATTTTTAATCGCGGAATATGCCAGACCGTATACATTATCTTTTGTCGTCGCTTTTGCCGCTTCCACAAGCTCATCCCATGTTGTCGGCGGCTCTACGCCGGCTTCTGCCAGCATGTCTTTATTGTAGAACAACGCCAGGTTGTTGCAGATGTACGGCACTCCATACATCTTTCCGTCATATACACAGGAGTTTTGAATCAGATCCAGCAGCTGATTGTCTTCCCATTCATCGTACAGTCCGCTGATATCCTGGAAGACACCCATCTCCCCATAGTTGATAACCTCCGGGTTATCGACGTAAACCATGTCCGGAAGCTCTCCCGCCATATTGCCGATCGTGAGCTGTTTCGTCTGTTCTTCCCGCGGAACCCATTCAGTCACTACTTCCACGGTGTCACTCTGCGCGTTAAATTCCGCCAGCATTTTCTCGAAAGGTTCCACCTCCGGTGAGACGTTGCTGTGCCATAGAACAACCTGTTTCTTCTCTGTGGCGCCTTCTGTTTCTGTCTCTGCCGGTTCACTCTCTGTCGTCTGATCCGTGCCGCCATCCTGAGGCTTGGTGTCTTCGGTTTTGCCGCAGCCCGCCAAACCGGTAACAACCATTGAAAATGCCAATACGCCTGCTGCTACTTTTTTCTTCATTCGTTACCTCCTTCTTGCACTTATGTGCTTTCGATAATTGTATTATAGTTTCTTATTTCACAGCATAAAATATGACTTTTTTAAGAAAGGTGGAGATTTTTACAATAAAAAACGGAGTGCTCATTTGTCACTCCGTCATTCTGCTATTTATGACATTGCCTTACATATTCTTTTGGAGATATGCCGGTTGTATTTTTAAATATACGGCAAAAATACTTCACGTCCGGATATCCCACTTCAAATGCGATTTCATATATTTTCTTTTTACTGGTGCACAACAGCTCTTTTGCATGTGCCATACGTATTTCTTTCAGATATCGAACAAAGGTACATCCGATCTGCCTGGAAAACAGGGAGCTTAGATACTCCGGCGTGACCGCATAAGTATGTGCGAATTCTTCCAGGGTCAGCTTTTCCCCGTAATGTTTTTTCATCTCACTGACAATCTCCCGGATCATCGGCGTATACGATACTTCTTCTGTCTCCTCCTCCACACTGTCACCCGGTTCGCTGATTTCCCTCTCTATCTTTTCCAGCAGTTCTCTCATCGCAGAGATGGTTATTGGCTTCAGCAGATAATCGATGACGCCAAGCCTGATTCCCTGTTGTGCATATTCAAAATCTGCGTAACCCGAAATGATAACGAAACGATAATCTTTACCGGTGCCCTGCAGATTCCGGATCATATCCAGTCCGCTGACCCTGGGCATCTGAATATCAGCAAAGATTACATCCGGTTTTAAATCCCGTGCGAGCAGCATGCCCTCATACCCGTTTTCGGCACTCCCCAGCACCCTGTAATGCTCCCCCAGATTCTCGATCATTTTCACCAATCCGGTACGTGCTCTGTACTCATCTTCCACCACAATAGCGCTTATCATACCTTATGTTTCCTCCCGAATCGCCGGAATCTTAAGCGTAACAATCGTACCCCCGCCCGGATTTTTTTCAAATTGTATACTGGCACGGGTATCGTAATAACTTTTAAGCCTGTCCCTGACATTTCCTATTCCGATATGGGATCTGCCGTCATTTTTCTGTCCCCCGTCATCTGTGTGATCGATTCCAACGCCATTGTCAATAACCTGAATCGTCAAAATTTCTCCTTCCAGAGAGAATGTGATCTCGATATGGCCTTCCTTCACACCGGCAACGCCATGAATGATCGCATTCTCCACGATCGGCTGCAGAATCATTTTTCTGAGCAGCAGGTCTTCCACCTCCTGCGGTATCGTAATCCTGTATGAAAAGCTGCTGTTAAACCGCTGCTGCTGCAAAAATAAATACTTTTCCAGCCATTCCGCCTCAGCCCATACAGGAACCACCATGTCAATATGGGAGATGCTGTATCGGAAAATACTGGCCAGGCTGGACAGCATCTCGCTGATCTTATACTGTTCATTCTCGATTGCGATCCAGTTGATCGCATCCAGTGTATTATACAGAAAGTGGGGATTGATCTGCATTTCGACCGCACGCAGCTCCGCTTTCCTCTGCCTTCCGATTGCATCAATCGTCTTTTCTTCCTGCAGTTTCCGCTCTTCCAGCAGATGCTGGATGCTCGTACTCATCTCGTTAAACTGAACAACAACCGGATAAAATTCGTCTTCGATGGCCGACGGCAGCTGCATTCCGATCTTGCCTTCCCCAAACTGCTTCAGTCCGGCTGCCAGCATTTTCAGATTCTTTGTAAAATAGCGGCTGACCATATAGCCTCCCGCTACAGAGAGCACCATGCTGATCACCAGCAGACCGATTACAAGCAGCATAAATCGGTCGATGTCATTCATTACAAGCTTTCGGTCGATCACGGAACAGAGATGCCATGGCATGGTCGACAACTCCCTCGTATTGATCAAGGTGTTCTTCGCCGTGTCATTCTTTTCCTCCATCCACTCATCATACTGACAATCTATGGCCGATTCGTCGTTGGAATATATGATATGCCCGCTTGAATCGATGACTCCTATCGTCCCGTCGAACAGTGCATCCCACTTGCTTCCTTTTTCCAGGCATTCAAAAAAGTTCTGGTTGAGTCCCAGTGCCAGTACGCCGATGTCTTCATCCGCCACATAGTCACGCAGGGTGATCGTGATATAATAGATGCGGGGCCCTATATTTCCGATCTTTTTTTCAAAATTCACCGGTACAAACTGCATTTCATACTGGTCCAGGCTGTTCTGTAAAATATAGGTCCTGAACGTATCATCCGCCCATACAGATTCTCCCTGCGCCGCATTGTAAGTCTCGTATGTATAGAACTCATCGTGCATTCCGATATACGTGGCGCTTATCAGATAGTTGTCCATCTGGACAAAGGATAAGAAGCGTTCCCGCATATTACTTTTCGCCAGCTCCACATCATGCTGATTATACATCGCATCACAGCTGCGGAGCAGCTGTTTGTCCGTCACCATATGATACAAAATGTCGTAGATATTATCCAGCTGGTTTTCCAGAAACACTGAGCTCTCTTCCAGCTTATACTCCACCAGTGTTTCTGTCTGCTCCTGCATGTTATTCATCGCCATATTTGTCAATATGACTGTCAGAGCAAGAAATGGAATCAAAATCACACATATCAGAATCAAAGTAGTTCTGGCAACCCAGCTTAATCTTTTCCCGCCTGTATTCCTGCGCATACTATGTCTCCCATCCTGAATCGCATAACTATTTACTGAATTTTTCCTAAGTATATAATATCAGAAAAAAATAGTATTGCAAATCAAACATGAAATTCCCTATTCCCATTGAAAGAATCTGATCGACAGCAAAACACATATGAAAGCAATCGCTGATGTTACTGCAATAGAAGGCAGT
Source organism: Ruminococcus gauvreauii (assembly GCF_025151995.1). NCBI lineage: Bacteria > Bacillati > Bacillota > Clostridia > Eubacteriales > Oscillospiraceae > Ruminococcus > Ruminococcus gauvreauii. Next base: position 3,248,668 of record NZ_CP102290.1, on the reverse strand, counting down.
ACTCTCTCAATCTCCTGCCCCAGCGAAGCGGCTTTCAGCAGTTTGATTCCCTGTGTCAGAGGCATAATTCCGGCTACTTTTTGCAATGCAGCCGGCATAATCTCATAAGGCAGCGTTGCACCCGAAAAGATCAACATGGGAAAATATAAAATACTGGCAATCACGCCTGCTGTTTTCGTGTTTGGTGCGATCCCCCCAACCAGCATGCCGATGCTGAACATGGAAACCATCACGAGAGCAAACCCGCCAAGAAACTGCGGCACACTTCCCCGGATCTGATATCCGAATAAGACAGATGCGATGATATACAGCAGCAGTAGCGACACCACTGCATATATCGTGTATACCGCAGTCTGGACGAATAAAATCATGACTGGACTGACCGGTGTCACTTTAAAACGTTTTAATATATGTCTGCTCCTGTAATCCGATACGACAAGCGGCAGTCCCATGACACCGCCTGCGCAGATTGAGATTGTTGTCAATGCGGCGAACGACTGTTCCAGAAAGGAATAATCCGCCCCCTCAAATGCCGGTTTGTTTCCATAAATAAATCCCAGAATCAACAATACGACGACCGGCATGCAAATCGCAAATATAATCATATCCATTCCCCGGAGTGAAAGTTTCAATTCTGTTTTCAGTATTGCTTTAAAGGTTTTCATCTGCTGTTCCCTCCCTGTCAGTGTACCAAAGATATGCGTCCTCAAGGTTGTCGCAGGGACTGTTTTCAATCGCATCCTCGACGGTTCCATAGAATACAGTTTCTCCCTGCTTTAAAATACAGATCTCATCACACAGCGCTTCTACCTCATCCATAAAATGAGAAGTCATCAGAATCGTCAACCCCTTATCTTTCAGTTGTGAAAGCGTTTTCCAGACGGCTCTCCGTGCTTTCGTATCCAGACCCGTTGTCAGTTCATCCAGGAAGACTACTTCCGGCTCAGGCAGAAGGGCGAGTACGACAGACAATCTCTGTTTTTGTCCGCCTGACAATTCTTCCACCGGGCTTTTCAGCTTATCGAGAATTTCAAATTTCTCCAGTAGATACTCTGGTTCTGCTGTTTTCAGGTATAGCGATGCTGTGACTTCACATAGTTCTGACACGGTAATCTTCTCCTGGTAATGACTCTCCTGAAACTGAACACCCACTTTTTCAAACAGCGTTTTGCGGTCAGCTGCGGGGTTATAACCCAACACTGATACCTTTCCGCTGTCAGCTTTTTTCGTTCCCAGAATACATTCAATCGCAGTACTCTTTCCTGCGCCGTTCTCACCGAGCAGGGCAAATGCAGATCCACGTTTTACAGACAGATTCAAATTGTTCACCGCATTTTTGGGTCCGTACGTTTTTGTCAGTTTCTCAACCGTAATGATTTCTTCCATGTAAATCCTCCTTTATCATCTTTTACAAAAGAATACCACCGCTGAAAACATTGGTGGTAAAGTGGAGGGTTTTACAAAAACCTGGCTTTCATTTTCTGAAGTTTACAGATCACTTTCTGCGCATTTAGATCAGCCTCCTGCAGAGAAGTGATCAATTTATCGCATACGGCAATGATGTCGGTATCTTCCTGCGGTGTATCCAAAACCCGTTTTATATCGACATTCGGGTTTTCCGACATTTGATTCAGCATACGAAGAATTGCCTCCAGAGAGTAATTCGCACATCTGAGAGAGCGAATGATCTTCAGGCGCCTCACATCGTCCTCCGTATAGATGCGGTATCCATTCTGTCTTCGTTTGACTGTCAGCAGTCCGTTCATCTCCCAGTTGCGCAGTGCATCCATTGAAATATTCAGATAATCGGAAACCTCTTTACGTTTGAATACGTGTTGGCTTTCCTGCCCGGCGCCGGATAAGATCTCAGTTACGATCTTAATTGCCTCTTCCGCATTCTTCTGTTCCTGCCTAAGTTGTTTCAAATATTCCTTTGCAAGTGCAATCGCCGCATCAAAGTCTCCTGCTGCGGACACTTTTACCATCTCGACCATCTTCCTGCGCAGTCCATTTTGTAAGACTTCAATCTGAAATGCAAGGCGAACAAGCCGTAGCTGTTCGATATGGAGTTCTGTAAATATGCGGTATCCATTTTCCGTTCTCTCAGGTTTTGGTATCAGTTTTAATTCTTCATATAAGCGGACAGTATTGGGGTGAATACCTATTATGTCCGCAGCCTCTGAAGTCTTATATGTCCTCATAAAGTCACCTCTTTGTTCTTATCATAACACATCGATAAAGTCTGGTGTTATAGTGGAGGGTTATTCTATCTCAACGTTATATCCGAAAAAAACAAAGGATTCCCAGGACACCAAATACCGGCGACCTGTGAACCCTTTTGTAAAAAAAATCTGAGTTATGTATATTTAATTTTTAGCTGCTGCCGCTGCCGCCGCCAGACGACGTGATCTTGCAGCCATTTGTTCACGCATAACATCGAGAAGTACCGCCAGTATAATAACAAGGCCCAGTACCATATTCTGGATGGCCGAATCGATGGAAAGCAGTGTAAATCCGTTACGAAGTGTTGAGATGATCAGCGCACCGATCATTGTTCCGATCATCGTACCTTTTCCGCCCATGAAAGATGCTCCGCCGAGTACACAGGAGGCAATGGCATCGGTATCGTATGGCTGGATGGCGTTCGTACCGTTACAGATACCGGAACGTCCAATGGAGACAATTCCTGCAAGTGCAGCCATAAAGCCAGAAAGCACATAGCAGGCTGTCAGCACATTTGCTGAGTTGATACCGGAGAGACGTGTGGCCTCCATATTCCCGCCGGCACAGTATACAGAACGCCCGAATGCAGTACGTGTCAAAACTATGTGCAGTACGATGTAAAGAATGACTACAACGATAAAGCTGACAGGGAATCCGCCAACCGTCGCAGATCCGAGAGCCATAACTCCCTTTGGGAATCCTCCGATCATCTGAGATCCCGTGACAAGGAGTGCTGCGCCCCAGAGAAAGTTTTTCATACCAAGTGTTGATACAAAAGGGTGCGGCAGATGCAGACGTGTCAGTAAAGTACCGTTGATAAGGCCGATCACGGTTCCTGCTGCAAGTCCTGCGATAATCAAAATTAAAGAGTTTGTAACTCCCTTCTGAACCAGCATACCCATAAGGCAGGCACAGAAGGTGGCATTTGCACCGACTGAAAGGTCAATACCCGCTGTGATCAGACAGAATAACATACCAATCGCCAGCAACGCATTAAACGGTGTCTGTTTCAAAATTGACATAAAGTTAGAATAACTTACAAACTTATCACTCGCAATGGCCAGAATCACACACAAGATAAGGAATGCGGCTATAATGCCGACCATTGATCCCAAACCACCAGATTTTTTTGCTTTCATCAGATCTTACCTCCCCAAGCCGCTTTCATCAGGCTTTCTTGATTAAAGTTATCTGTATCACGTTCAACTTCACCCATAATTTTCCCGCCGCGCATAACGATCACGCGATCGCTCATGCCCAGGATTTCCGGAAGTTCCGATGATACCATGATTACACATTTACCTTCTTTCACAAGACGGTTCATGACGTTATACACTTCGATTTTCGCACCAACATCGATACCACGGGTCGGTTCATCAAAAATGAAAATGTCTGCATCCGTATTAACCCACTTACCGATGACAACTTTCTGCTGGTTACCGCCGGAAAGCTGACCGACAATCTCGTCCGGGGAAGGGGTTTTAATACGCAGAGAATCAATATTTTTCTGGCTGGATTCCTCAATCTTTTTCTTGTTAAGGAACAGGCCGGAGGTAAAACCTTTCAGGTTAGCGAGAATCAGGTTATTTTTAATCGCTTCCTGCAGTACCAGTCCCTGTCCTTTACGATCCTCTGTCAGAAATGCAATACCCGCTTTGATTGCCTGTGACGGACTCTTAATTTTCACTTCTTTTCCGTGAACATATACCTGTCCGCCATCGATCGGGTCTGCACCGAAGATTGCCCGCATCGTCTCCGTACGGCCAGCACCGACAAGGCCGGCAAATCCCAGCACTTCACCATTGTACGCCTTGAAGCTTACATCATGTAAAATGCCGCCTTCTTCCAGATTCTTAACTTCCAGCGCAATATCGCCTTTCGTTCCGAATTCTTTCGGAAACAGATTATCCAGGGTACGTCCTACCATAGCAGCGATCAGAGAATCATTATCCCATGCCCCGATATCACGGGTATCAATATACTGTCCATCGCGGATAACCGTTACACGGTCACATAATTCAAACAACTCTTCCAGCTTATGTGATACGAAAACGATGCCGATGCCGCGTGCTCTCAGCTCGCGGCACGTTTTCATAAGCTGTGCTACTTCCTTTTCGCCGAGGGATGAGGTCGGCTCATCCATAATGATCATCTTGGCATCAATCAAAACTGCTTTTGCGATTTCAATCATCTGCTGAACACCCATACCAAACGTCCCTGCCGGTTTTTCCGGGTCAATATCCTGACCCAGGGAAGCCATAACTTCCTTCGCCTTTTTATGCATGGTCTTATAATCCAGCAAGCCGCCCGGACCTTTGATCCATTTGTTGATAAAAATATTATCTGTGATACTTAATAACTTCTCGATATTCAGCTCCTGGTAAACACAGGCAATGCCGGCTGCAGCAGATTCATTTGGATTTCGGAATGTCTTCTGGTCTCCATTTACATAAATCTCACCTTTATCCGGTTTGTGAACTCCGGTCAGTACTTTAATCAGTGTTGACTTTCCCGCACCATTCTCGCCAATCAGGCCGAGAATCTCTCCGGGCTTCACTGCAAGCTGCATTTCGTCGAGAGCTATTACACCCGGGAATGTTTTGGTACAGTCCCTTAACTCTACAACATATTCACTCATAGACATTTCACCTTTTCTCCGAGAGAATTTCCGATGGCTAAAGACACATCATTCATGATCCTGTTCTCGGTACAAAATCATTACAACCGAAAGAAAATACCCTTACCGCTATGAAATACATCAGGTCGCCGATAAGGGTATTTAACTTTTTATTCAGCTATCAGGCCTTAAACGACTACTCTCCAAGATATCCTTTCAGAGTATCCAGACGTTCCTGTGCATTGTCTTTTGTGACAACATCGCATCCAGAATCTGTAAATTCTTCAAGTTCTTCACCATTCAGAGCCTTTACTGCCTCTTCCACTGCCATGTATCCCATATTATACGCTTCCTGTGCTACAGACATGGTAAGTTCATCATTCAGAATTGCTTCACATGCAGTCTTATCGCCGTTGAATCCTAAAAAGATGGTATCTTTATATGCTTCATTTGCAGCTGCCGCACGTGCTGCCGCTACTGCCATGTCATCATTATTACAGCAGATAATCGCAACGCCTTCCGGATGGTTCTGCATGATCGCTTCCATACTGTTAACAGCCTTGTCTGCTACTGCATCAGCGTACTGTGTTTCATCTGCAAGATATGTACCGCCTGCTTCTTCGATACCTTTCTGGTAACCAGTCATACGTGCCGTTGCCGTAGAATCGCCCTGAACACCCGTGATACAGATTGCATTAACCTCTTCCCATCCTGCTGCTTTTGCTGCTTCAACGGCTGCTTTTCCACCCATTGCTGCGGCATTTTCATTACCGGTCCCAACAAATGTTCTGATTTCCGGAGCTTCAATCAATGTATCAAGCGCGATGACTGGTTTTTCTTCACCTGCAATCAACGTTGTAACCATATCAGCCTGAAGCGGTGAAATAACAAATGCATCATACGCGCCGGAGCTCAAATCTGTCTCGATCATATTCTGCTGTTCGTCAAATGCGGTCTCGGATGTAGGCCCCTTTACATCAACTGTTATGCCAGGATTCTCTGCCGCATAAGCATCGCATCCGGCTTTTACAAAGTTCCAGTACTCTGCAGATAATGTTTTCAGAATAACACTGATGTTATATTCTCCTGAAGCACTATCCCCCCCGGCGTCCTTAGCATCCGCATCTGCGCCATCAGTGCTGGCTGTCTCGCTGTCCGTGCTGGCCGGTTCACTCGTACTGCCGCTGTCACTGCCGCCGCCACAGGCCATTAAAGACATTGCCATCATCGCACCCATTACAACTGCCAAAACTCGTTTCTTCATTTCTTTTACCTCCCTTTGGTTATCCGGGACACGGTCATCGTCATTTTTAACAATTACCCGCTTTATTTCCCCGAATTTATGTAAACATTTTACCATCTGGGTTTCTGCCATTTAATAAGAAATCTTATCATGTGCATGTGATTTTTTACTGTTTCATTGCTTTTTTCCTTGAAAATACGCGTTTCACCTGTGTGCAGGTGCACACTGCAATTGCAAAAAACTGCCCTGCATATACCAAAACGGTATCCAATGCAGGGCAGCTCTTAAGTTGATCACTACCATTTATATTTTCGAAAATTAATCGGTGATATGCCGATTCGCTGTGTAAAAGAATTGCAGAAATTAGATTCACTGTGGTACCCTACTTCATATGCAATTTCCTTGATTTGCATGTCCGTAGTTTTAAGCAGATGTTTCGCCTTGTTAATCCGAACAAGAATAATATATTCATAGGGGGAATAACTTGTTTCTTTCTTGAATATTCTGGAAAAGTGGCTGGCACTTAAGCCCACATGATTGGCTACAATATCGAGTGTCAGGCCTTCCTTTATATTTTCACGAATATACTCTTTTGCCTTGTTTATAACGTTGCCGCTCGCTTCAGGCTCATGATCTTCCGCCTCGGAAAACAACAGTATGCACAGACATTCATATATATTTCTGGAATTTTCCTCTTCTTTTATAGTCAAATCGTTCTGATAACAAGATATGATGGATGACATGCTTTTATAGATTTGTTCCGCCGAACTTCCCCGAAATACAATTCCTTTTTTCTTATCCCTATACTGCAGATAGAATTCTCTGGTGTTGGAACCGTCAAAATGAATCCAGGAAAATGCCACGAATCCTTTGGCATAATATGTATGATGGACGTGACAATTAAAGAATGCCGCCTGGCCTTCCTGAATCAGATAGGTGCTTCCCTCCGCAGAAACTGCCAGCACCCCTCTTGTAACATACAGCAGCATATAGTTTCCGTAATTTTCGCGCTCTATCCGATATCCATATTCGCAAAAATATATACCACAGTCGGTAACATAATATAAAAGCTTCTCCGCCATCTCCGAAATATCAGGATGAAACGCTTCTGATCCGCTGATGATCCCTTTGCCCTGTACGAGCATGCTGACAACTCCTTTATTTTTTCAGGTTTCCCTGAAAAACAATAATATGGTGGAAATATACCATATTATGTCAACATACTCCATACAAAATCCTATCATCTTTATGCTAATTTATGTCATTTTCTTGCTGAATCTTACTATAAAAAACATTTGAGCTCTCATACGTTATAGAAAATAACAGCCACCATATCGTTTTCTCGCGCTTATATTCGGCAAAATCACAGCGCTGCAGAATACACTGCGAGGCAAAGCCGTCAAGATCAGTTTCTGCTATGATGTGGGTTACGCTTTTTTGTTCCATCGCCCACTCGCACAAAACTTGTACCGCTTCCGTCATGTAGCCGTTGTGCTCAAACTCTTTCCCCAGCCCGTAACCAATCTCGACCTCCTGTTTCGTACCTGAAACATCCTTAAAAACGACAGAGCCAACGACAATCCGATCGGTTTTGCGAATAAGGAACCAAAAGGTATACCATAAATAGTCATCCGGATTTTTTTCTGCCATTTTTAGTTGTCCTTTTATTATTTCGCAAAAGAGCCCCTCCAGCGGTTCCGCCTGATAAGAACATCTCAACTGTTTCTCAAGCAGCAGACTGTCCTCAATCCATAATCTCAATTGCCCCGGGAGTAACGGCTTCAGTTCAAGTCGTTTTGTCTCCAATGTCATTTATTTAACCCCAGCTTTCTTTCTGACAATCCACATTACCGTTTCCTTCGTCAGTTACAACGCAGATACTTTTTAAACCTTCATCATAAAGTGTAAAAAGTATTCCTCTGTCTAAATATTTGTCATCAATTTGTTATCAGTAAAATGTTACCACTCTTTATTCTACCACCATCAATTCTGCTTTATCACCTCTTAATCAACAAACCGGAATTTGTAATGCCATTCATTATTTTGATATACTTTCAAGAATTGATATATCGTGCTTGTCTTTATCTCTTAGTTGATAACCTGAATGAAAAATTTTTTGTCCTTTTAAAGAAATACATGGAATTGTCTTTCCCTCAAAAACAGCATTGCCAAAATAGTCTTTTTCAAACTCATACCAACCACCGTCTAAATCAGCTTGTTTTGAAGTGCCGTCTTCATTCAAAACAAATGGGTGAATATCTAAATAACCATATTTATCACTATACAACTCGATTCTAACAGGTTTCCAATCCATATCTACTTGATATCCATATTCCAAAAGTATATTTAATAATTTTTCTATATGTTGAGCGTCAAAATTTATATCAATATCTCTATGAACTCTTGTTTGTTTACCTGCCAATATATCAACGCCCCAACCACCGTCAATCCAATATATTATTCCTGCATTTTCCAATAGTGCGATGACACTCAACAAATCTTCTTTTGTTGTGGCTTCTTTTCTACCCATGCAATTTCTCCTTTACAAATTCAAATTTGTCACAACTACATTATACTATTGTCCTTTTTTTTGTAAAGGAAAACCGCATATGATAACATCATTAACAACACCAATTATATCCCCCTGCATACTACAGGTAAGCGTATACGACACCCCATCCACCATAACCTCAATCATCATACCATCCTGTTCCATCATACAAAACATATCAAACGCCAACCGCTCCATGTTCTTTACCATCGGAGCCTGTACATTCATACGTTTTTGGTACTTATCTGCCTGCTTCTGCGCTTTCTCCGCTTCTCGACGGGGTTACTCTAAATCCCTCCGTAATGAATAAATTTCTTCATCAATCCGTGTCAACTGTTCCCGAAGAGTTTCATTGATTTCCTCAATAGCAGCATTTTCTTCCTGCTACTCCGCTACTTCCTTTGCCTGCTCCCTTTTCTCAAAATCACTGACAGACAAATGCTTGGTTTCAGTGATACACAGACAGATGTCCGCATTGCCCAATATGAAAAGGGCAGCCGCAGTCCGAAAGAAAAATATCTGAACGCATTAGCTGAAATTTTTGAGGTATCCCCTCATGCACTGGCTGTTCCCGACATAGACAGCTATGTCGGACTTATGCACACGCTTTTTGCCATAGAAGACCTTTTCTATGTTCGATATGTTTCAGGCATGGCAGAAGCAGGCTGCTAAACTAGATGTCGGCGAGATAACCAAGGAGGAGTGTGACGAGTGGCGTTATACCTATCCTCAAAAAGAAGCAGCGGAATTAAAATAAGAAAGCCAGAAAACAAGAAAATGATGAGTAACCAAAAACTTCATTCCGTCGATGTAAAATAGGTCTTGCCAAATTGATATCACTCAATTCAGCAAGACCTTTTCCGTTGGTTTAAATATCTTTTACTGCTGCTTTAAGTTGTTCCAAACGTTTAACAGATGTGCTAATAAGAATAAATAAGCCAGGCTGAAAATTTATTTTCGATGTCCGGTTTTTGTGAAGTCTTTATTTGATCGAATCTCTGTAGGAATGATCGTAAGCGCCATAATGGCAATTTGAGTAAAAACCCAATAGGTAACTAATGTCTCAAAATTTGAGTAATTTCTACTATATATATTAAAATTACAAAAGTAGCAATCATGAGTACTCTGCCAATAACAAAGCACATCTTTCCCCAATATTTATGTGCATAGGACCAGGTGTCTTGATTTATCCTTGCCATAGCAGTGCGGTAACCAGAAATCCCCTGTATATCTTTCGGCGGTTTTTTGCTCCATCTCCCGCCTAATAAAGTCATAGACATTGGAACTAACAATGAACATATAAATAGAAATACAAACATCTGCATACCTCCCTGTTTACAAAAAGAATAGCATCTGACCGCTGATCTGACAAGCTGTTTTATGTTTGACTTTCCCTAAGCTGCTTTCAATCAAAAAAAGCAATAGCTAACATCTGTTTCCAGACTTTGCTATTGCCTTTATTCTTTAGGTTTTGATATACCTTCAAAACCGCATACACTATTACATCCATCCACGCTTCTACCGTCTTCTTTCGGATCATTCGATTTCGCTTTGCTTCTCTTCCTTCCATTCTTTCCTGTCTCATCCTGTTGTCTTTGGAAGTTCGATTCCCGCTTCGCATGCGTATCGCTACACCTGCATTGGAAGTTCGATTTCCGCTTCGCTCCTATCGAACGACCTTCGCACGCTTCGCGTGCTCAGGTCAAACCCTCGACCGATTAGTAGCAGTCAGCTCCATACATTGCTGCACTTCCACCTCTGCCCTATCTACCTCGTCGTCTTCAAGGGGTCTTACTACTTACGTATGGGATATCTCATCTTGAGGGGGGCTTCACGCTTAGATGCCTTCAGCGTTTATCCCTTCCCGACTTGGCTACCCGGCCATGCTCCTGGCGGAACAACCGGTACACCAGTGGTCAGTCCAACCCGGTCCTCTCGTACTAAGGTCAGCTCCTCTCAAATATCCTACGCCCACGCCGGATAGGGACCGAACTGTCTCACGACGTTCTGAACCCAGCTCGCGTACCGCTTTAATGGGCGAACAGCCCAACCCTTGGGACCTACTACAGCCCCAGGATGCGATGAGCCGACATCGAGGTGCCAAACCACTCCGTCGATGTGAACTCTTGGGAGTGATAAGCCTGTTATCCCCAGGGTAGCTTTTATCCGTTGAGCGATGGCATTCCCACTTAAAACCACCGGATCACTAAGTCCTACTTTCGTACCTGCTCCACCCGTCGGTGTCGCAGTCAAGCTCCCTTCTGCCTTTGCACTCTGCGAATGGTTTCCAACCATTCTGAGGGAACCTTTGAGCGCCTCCGATACCCTTTCGGAGGCGACCGCCCCAGTCAAACTCCCCACCTGACATTGTCCCACAGCCGGGTCACGGCTGCTGGTTAGAAATCCAATACTGCAAGGGTGGTATCCCAACAGCGACTCCACACCAACTGGCGTTAGTGTTTCCTCGTCTCCCACCTATCCTGTACATGCAATACCGAATCCCAGTATCAAGCTGGAGTAAAGCTCCATGGGGTCTTTCCGTCCTGGCGCAGGTAACCAGCATCTTCACTGGTACTTCAATTTCACCGGATGCATTGTCGAGACAGTGCTCAAATCATTACGCCTTTCGTGCGGGTCGGAACTTACCCGACAAGGAATTTCGCTACCTTAGGACCGTTATAGTTACGGCCGCCGTTTACTGGGGCTTAAATTCAAAGCTTCGCCTTGCGGCTAACCTCTCCTCTTAACCTTCCAGCACCGGGCAGGCGTCAGCCCATATACCTCACCTTTCGGTTTTGCATAGACCTGTGTTTTTGCTAAACAGTTGCTTGAGCCTATTCTCTGCGGCCTCCTTACAGAGGCACCCCTTCTCCCGAAGTTACGGGGTCATTTTGCCGAGTTCCTTAACAATGCTTCTTCCGTCGGCCTTAGGATTCTCTCCTCATCCACCTGTGTCGGTTTACGGTACGGGTACAAGATAAACAATAGCGGCTTTTCTTGATACATGGCTCATGCACTTCCCTACTATACTTCGGTCCGCATCACGCCTTCGGATTGTAAAGCGGATTTGCCTGCCTTACTCCTACCTCGCTTGCCCCTGGATTCCATTCCAGGGATGCACTTTCCACATATGTCCCCACAGTTCTGTTACCTTGCAGTACAGGAATCTCAACCTGTTGTCCATCGACTACGGCTTTCGCCCTCGCCTTAGGCCCCGACTTACCCAGAGCAGATCAGCTTTACTCTGGAAACCTTGGATATTCGGCCGAGAGGATTCTCACCTCTCTCTCGCTACTCATTCCGGCATTCTCTCTTCAAGACGCTCCACGGCTCCTTACGGTACCGCTTCTTCGTGTCTTCAATGCTCCTCTACCGATGGTATTGCTACCATCCCACGGCTTCGGTGTTGTGTTTCAGCCCCGGACATTTTCGGCGCAGGACCTCTCGACTAGTGAGCTATTACGCACTCTTTGAATGTATGGCTGCTTCTGAGCCAACATCCTAGTTGTCTTCGAAATCCCACATCCTTTTCCACTTAACACACACTTTGGGACCTTAGCCGGTGGTCTGGGCTCTTTCCCTTTTGACTATCCAACTTATCTCGTATAGTCTGACTCCCATGAATCATCTTACTGGCATTCGGAGTTTGATATTCTTCGGTAAGCTTTGACGCCCCCTAGGAAATTCAGTGCTCTACCTCCAAAAGACTCTCATGAGGCTAGCCCTAAAGCTATTTCGAGGAGAACCAGCTATCTCCGGGTTCGATTGGAATTTCTCCCCTATCCACACCTCATCGCCACCCTTTTCAACGGATGTGCGTTCGGTCCTCCATTGCCTTTTACGGCAACTTCAACCTGGACATGGATAGATCACCCGGTTTCGGGTCTACTCTGACTGACTACGGCGCCCTATTAAGACTTGGTTTCCCTTCGGCTCCGCACCTTGAGTGCTTAACCTTGCCAGCCAGCGTAACTCGCCGGACCGTTCTACAAAAAGTACGCGGTTCCACATATAAAGTGGTTCCACAGTTTGTAAACACAGGGTTTCAGGTTCTCTTTCACTCCCCTCCCGGGGTCCTTTTCACCTTTCCTTCACAGTACTATGCGCTATCGGTCACTAAGGAGTATTTAGCCTTGGGGGGTGGTCCCCCCGACTTCCCGCAAGGTTTCTCGTGTCTCGCGGTACTTTGGATCCTGCTCGCTCTCGCCTGCTTTCGTATACGGGGCTTTCACCCTCTTTGGCTGGCTTTCCCAAAACCATTCTACTAGCATTGAAGTCACTTTTTGCAGTCCGTAACCCCAGCATGCACGCATGCTGGTTTAGGCTCCTTCCATTTCGCTCGCCGCTACTTTGGAAATCGATGTTTCTTTCTTTTCCTCCGGGTACTTAGATGTTTCAGTTCCCCGGGTTCCCCTCCATACGTTATGAATTGGCGTATGGATACATACCGTTTGGGTATGCAGGTTTCCCCATTCAGAGATCTCCGGATCTAAGGATATTTGCTCCTCCCCGAAGCTTTTCGCAGCTTATCACGTCTTTCATCGGCTCTTAGTGCCAAGGCATCCACCCTGCGCTCTTTCTTGTTTGACCTTCCTGCTCCAATAGCGTTTGGAACAGTCGGTATTACGATGCATTCGCATCGAGCGTTTCGTTTCATTGCGTTTACAATGTTTGATTCACCACAAGCATCTCTGCCCATGGTTCCTCGGATGTCTTTTCCTATCTCTAACGTTAATCGTTATCAATATAGATATTTTCGTATATGCGGTTTTCAAGGTACATACGCGAAACACTTCCCAGATGGGAGCACAGGAAAGAAGGTTTGTGCGGCCAGGCTCGCCTGTCCGTGCAAAGATTATTTCATGTATTGGCATGTAATGCCGCGGCTGAGGGATCTATGATCCCGATGTCCGCTCACATCGTCCGCCTTCGTCTCGCCGGCTGTTTTATCAGCCATCAGAAACAACAAACTCCTTTGTTCTCTCTGATCACTGGTAAAACCAGTTATGTAGAACAGCACTTCCCTGCTGTTGTAGGTTGGCACACTTCTATGGGTGCCTGTTCTATCTCAAAAAGCGTTTCCCACACTTTTTAAAGGGTTCTGGCAGCCACCTACTCTCCCACACCGTCACCAGTGCAGTACCATCGGCCGCTTAAGTCTTAACCATCGTGTTCGGGATGGGTACGGGTGTTTCCCCTAAGCGCATCGCCACCAGAAGCATTGAACACTTAGCGAGGTCCTTTCGAGCTTAGTGTGAAAGCTGTTCTGCGTTTAGCAGAACCTCCCCGGCCAACAGGATGACTCCCCTGCCTCTTGCTCTTTTTCCTCACCAGTGCGTTATCTTCGGAAGTTCGCACTAAACTCATGCTTCCCTTCGGTCGCATTCCTTAAGTGCTCTACTTAAGATAACTCAACAGTAAAACACATCTCTTCACCATGGTCACTAACCTCATGCTTCGCTTCCGCTCGCATTCGCTAAGTGTCCAGGTGGGCTTTCGCACTAGATTCGACCTTCGCCTTACGGCTCGCCCTCTTCAAATGCTCAATGCCTACTTCTTCTTCCTTAGAAAGGAGGTGATCCAGCCGCACCTTCCGATACGGCTACCTTGTTACGACTTCACCCCAGTTATCGGCTCCACCTTCGACTGCTCCCTCCTTTCGGTTGGGTCACAGGCTTCGGGCATATCCGACTCCCATGGTGTGACGGGCGGTGTGTACAAGACCCGGGAACGTATTCACCGCGACATTCTGATTCGCGATTACTAGCGATTCCAGCTTCATGTAGTCGAGTTGCAGACTACAATCCGAACTGAGACGTTATTTTTGGGATTTGCTTCACCTCACGGCTTCGCCTCCCTTTGTTTACGCCATTGTAGCACGTGTGTAGCCCAAATCATAAGGGGCATGATGATTTGACGTCATCCCCACCTTCCTCCAGGTTATCCCTGGCAGTCTCCCTAGAGTGCCCAACTTCACTTGCTGGCTACTAAGGATAAGGGTTGCGCTCGTTGCGGGACTTAACCCAACATCTCACGACACGAGCTGACGACAACCATGCACCACCTGTCTCTCCTGCCCCGAAGGGAAGGCCCCGTTACGGACCGGTCAGAAGGATGTCAAGACTTGGTAAGGTTCTTCGCGTTGCTTCGAATTAAACCACATGCTCCACCGCTTGTGCGGGTCCCCGTCAATTCCTTTGAGTTTCATTCTTGCGAACGTACTCCCCAGGTGGTATACTTATTGCGTTTGCTGCGGCACCGAAGGGCTTTGCCCCCCGACACCTAGTATACATCGTTTACGGCGTGGACTACCAGGGTATCTAATCCTGTTTGCTCCCCACGCTTTCGAGCCTCAACGTCAGTGATCGTCCAGTAAGCCGCCTTCGCCACTGGTGTTCCTCCTAATATCTACGCATTTCACCGCTACACTAGGAATTCCACTTACCTCTCCGACACTCCAGCTTAATAGTTTCCAATGCAGTCCAGGGGTTGAGCCCCCGCCTTTCACATCAGACTTACTATGCCGTCTACGCTCCCTTTACACCCAGTAAATCCGGATAACGCTTGCCCCCTACGTATTACCGCGGCTGCTGGCACGTAGTTAGCCGGGGCTTCTTAGTCAGGTACCGTCATTTTCTTCCCTGCTGATAGAGCTTTACATACCGAAATACTTCTTCGCTCACGCGGCGTCGCTGCATCAGGGTTTCCCCCATTGTGCAATATTCCCCACTGCTGCCTCCCGTAGGAGTTTGGGCCGTGTCTCAGTCCCAATGTGGCCGGTCACCCTCTCAGGTCGGCTACTGATCGCGGGCTTGGTGGGCCGTTACCCCGCCAACTACCTAATCAGACGCGGGTCCATCGTATACCACCGAAGTTTTTCACACCGAGTCATGCGACTCTGTGCGCTTATGCGGTATTAGCAGTCATTTCTAACTGTTATCCCCCTGTATACGGCAGGTTACCCACGCGTTACTCACCCGTCCGCCACTCAGTCACATAATACTTCCTTCCGAAGATGTCCGTTTTATGTGCTTCGTTCGACTTGCATGTGTTAAGCACGCCGCCAGCGTTCATCCTGAGCCAGGATCAAACTCTCAAATTAAGTGTTCGTTCCAGTTCAAGATAACTCTTGGCTATCTTATCCCTTTTACTGTTGGTTTTGACTTTTCGTCAATGAAATGAAAATCTTGTTTAGAATTTTCAAGGATGTGTTTTACTGTTCAGTTATCAAAGTTCATTGTTTGCTGTGCTTGTCTGTATCAGCGACAGCTATATTAGAATAGCACGGGTCCCCCCATAAGTCAACAATTTTTTCAAACTTTTTTAATTTTCGAAAATTTATCAACAATTTAATTATTTAAACACAATTCAAACTTGTAAATGCTTCAAAGAGATTTCCAGTGATTTTGCCGGATAAGCACAAATACCACGGACCGGCAAGGACCGTTAAAGCCCCTGTCAATCCGCGGTATTTATTATGATGCATAGCTGCTCATCCGGACAAACTTTGCATCAAGTAAATCACTTTCATTCAATGGACGCTTTACAACGCCGCAGTTACACGCCGTACCTGTTTCATGCTGATTACATTCAAGCTTTGCTGTACACACCGCCGGACCCCCGCATTCCGAGGCAACTACCATATCATTTCCGAGGTACAACAGAATATGCTGATACTTCCCATTGCCATAAACGCAGCAGATAGCATCACCCGGTCTGAGCTCTTCTCTGCTGATCTCCTGTCCATAGGAAGCAAACTTGTCTGCGCTCAGATCCGCCCCAAAATCATAGCCATTTTGGGTATAGGCGTACATCAGAAGTCCGGAGCAGTCCACACCGCCGTCTTCCGGCCCGTTGCCCCCCCAGATATACTGTCCCCCGAGCAAAGAGAGCGCACTCTGACATACCGGTTCGTCATACACGGTCACACTGCACCGCTCAACTTTCTGCCCAACGCGTGCAGTGATCACCGCCGTTCCCTCTGCATGTGCAGTCACTTTCCCTTTAGACACTGTTGCTACAGCAGGGTCGGAGCTCTTCCAGCCGATAAGCTTGGAGTCTGTCGTATCAGCCGGACTGCAGGTGACATACAGATTCGCAGTGCTGTCTTTTAGCAGTACCAGCTCTGTTTTCGAGAGACTAATAGAATTTATGGGATTCTTCTTGCTAGATTTAACGGATACATCTTTTTTCCCCGTTTTATCAACCCAGGCATTCCCCGCCCAGGTTGCTGCAAGCATCCTCCCGTCAGATCCCACATAGTATTCATCCACCCAGGTATTGGTCTTCATGCTGCCGTCATTATCTTTTCCAAAATAATACCAGCCTCCGTCTATCTGCTGCCAGCCTGATACACGATATCCTTCACCATTAAAATAGTACCATTTATCTTCAACCTCTCTCCACTCGTTTTCAGGCCATGTGCTGTTCTCGTTTTGATACCACCATCCTGCATCATTCTGCTGCCAGCCTGCACCCTGCACTGGAATCCATGCAGTCACTGCCGCAGTAAAACTCAGCATTAAAGTCAGCATCACGGTTCTTGCTCGTTTTCCCATGCATCATTCTCCTTTTCTTTTGCGTCTATCATCTCACGATTTCCAGGAAAACGCAAGGCTAATGCCTGCTCTTTCTGCCAATCGTCAAAAGCATACATCAACTGACAAAAGAGCAAAAACGTCTGCCCATGCAGTCGTATTTGCTCTTTTATTTTATAAGTATGATGCTGGGGTCAAAAGGTCTTTTGACCCCAACTGATGCCTACGTCAGGATCCATAAATGTATTGTCCGTCTTCCAGCACACCATAGAAATCCGCAAAATCAAGCTGGAAGACATCTTTCCCTTCCGGAAGCAGAACCTCATTTTTAATTAAATACTGGTACACGCCAGAATAGTCAATATTTCCCTGCAGCAAAATACTTTTCAGTCTGCGGTCACGGATAATGGCTTTCTTATACCCTTTACTGTCCTCACAGACCAGAACCTCGTCGCCGTCCTCAGCGATACCATTGCCGACAGACAGCGTAACCAGCCCGAAGAAGTTCATCGTATTTTTCATCGCATACCGATCCACATAATAAGTCGTCCGTCCACACATATTATACGCCGCTGTCTGTCCCTGTTTCATGGCATTTGGCCAGATACCGGAAAGACCTGCCACATCACCGGCTGCATAAATATCGCTGCACGAGGTTCTCAGACATCCATCGACTGTGACCGCTCTTTCTGCCTGAATTCCACTGCCTTCCAGAAATCCGACTGCCGCGCGGACGCCTGCCGCCACAATTACCAGATCACAGCCTATTTCCGTTCCATCATCCAGCAGCACACTGGTAATACGGCCGCTTCCATCCATCTTTGTCTCTGATGCCTTTCTGCCCAGAATAAAACGGCATCCTGCCGACTCAAACAACTCCCGATAAGCATTTCCGGCAGTCTCATCCAGCTGGAGCGGCAAAATCCGCTCTGCCATCTCTACCACAGTTACCTTCTTCCCCTGCTCTAAAAATGCATAGGCTGCGTCCATTCCCACAAGCCCGGAACCAACGATCAGGATTTCTTTTGCTCCTCTGGCGCAATTGTCAATCTCCTGCGCATCTCTTAAATCCCTGAGCCCAAAAACATTCGAAGCATTGCGGAAGTCTCCGACCGGCGGAATAAAACTCTTTGCCCCCGTCGCAATCAGCAGGCGGTCATAGGATACCCGGCCGCCGCTGCCGAGATAAAGCGTCTTGCATTCCGGTACAATTTTCTCCACACTGCATCCCCTGACCCACGTAATATCTCTGCTCTCAAAAAAATCCGGGTCTGTAAAGTTCAGCGTGTCTTCGTCACGTTCATGACTCAGATACTTATGCAGCATGCATCTGGAATGTACATGATCATCCTCCGAGATTACGACGATCTCCGCATCCGCTTCACATTCACGTATTGTCCTGGCCGCTGTCATTCCTGCGGCCCCTGCGCCGATTATTACATGTCTCATTCTTCCACCTCCCTGACAAAGATCGCCTGTGTCGGGCAGGCATTTACACAACTGGGTTCCTCCCCATGCTCTGTGCAAAAATCACATTTCAATATCCTTGATCTCGTTTTCGTATCCGGTTTCAGAACTCCATATGGACAGTTCATAACACACATAAAGCATGAGCCACACCTTTGTTCATCATATTGTACATGGCCGCTCTTAGGATCTTTAGAAAGCGCTCCGCTCATACATGACATTACGCATTCGGGCTGATCACAGTGCCGGCAGAAGATCGGTTTATATTTGCCGGTCTCCTCCATCACGATATGATTGCGGGATTCATTTTCCACATCGGTGAGTTTCAGGTCATAAACGGTTCCTGAGTCTTTTCGATGTGCCTGCATACATGCTGTCGTACAATTCAGGCATCCGTCGCACTTATCCGCATCAATAAAAATCCTTCTCATAACCGTCCCCTCCTAGATGTTCAGGGCAGCACGTCTCTCCTGAATGATCCCGTCCAGGATGTCTGCACTCTGTGCCGCATCAGAATTGATGATCACCTGTCCGCCGGTCAGCTGCTTCATATCCTCTGTCAAAACTTTCACCGCCACTTCACTTCCTGTAACAAACGGAGGCAGCCCCAGATGGAGCGGCAGACCGAGGGCAAGACCGAATGAACCATCTGCCAGTGCCTGCTCTTCCAGCCACTGCGGTGCTGATAGTACGAGCGGAAGCTGCGGAAGATCCACACCAAGTTCGGCAGCGATCTCAGTCGCAACGATCTCAAGGCGCCCTATTGCCAGACATGGACCAAAATTGAGAACCGGCGGAATCCCGAGTTTCTTACAGACTGCTTTCAGCTTCGGTCCTGCAAGTTCGGCTGCTTCCGGTGTCATCAGGCCACAGTTTTCGATCCCTCCCGATGAACATCCTGCAGTCAGGACGATAATATCTTTGGCAATCAATTCTTTCGTGAGTTCCACACTCAGTACATCGTGACCGCCAGCTGTCAGATTCGAGCATCCCACAACGCCTGCGATCCCTTTAATATCTCCAGATACAATCAGATCAATCAGCGGTTTCCAGGTTCCTCCCAGAAATCCTTTCAGTGAACCTTCACTGACGCCGGTGAGTGAATGATCATTCCCATGATCTTTCATCAAATCAAGCTTCACGTCCGCACGACGCTCTTTATAGGCATCTACAATCTTATCAATGATCGTATCACTCAAGCTTTTCCTGTTTTCGAAATCAAACGGTATGTATTCTGCATTTGCCTTTTTCGCCACGTCATCCAGACAGATCTGTTTGATTTTCAGTTCTTCGCAAATCGGCTCTATGCCTGGAAGTGTACAGTTAAATTCAGACAGTACCGCGTCGATCGCTCCCGTTGCCAGTACCGCTTCGCTTGTATAATTATTTCCTGCATGACCGTCGAACACTTCTGTGTAATGGCTCCCGCGAAGCTGCAGATCCTGACCTACACAGGTACATCCGACCAGCTTGAATCCTTTCGCACCGACAGCCTGCGCTTTTGCGATGGCTTCTTTACTCGTCAGGCGTTCCTGAAGGTCCACAAACATGGTATGCTGATGGCCCGTGATCATAATATTGATATATTCCGGATCGATGACACGCAGTCCGACCGGCGCCATACGCAGTTCCGGTTCTCCAAGCAATACATCGTTCAGAAGATTTGTCAGGGTGAGTCCGTAGATACCTGTGGATATCCCGAGTTTCAGACAGTCAACCAGCATATCAACCGGATCAGAATTCAAGTTAGTAGAAGTCTTTACCACACCGTGGAACACCTCAGATTTCGCTCCGCCAGGCATGATGCCAAGCTCCTTCCATCGCTCAACGCGCGGTTTATATGCAACCTTTTCAACAAGTTCCATTTTCTCATATTCCGGTTTATAGAGATCCGCCAGAACAGCATCCGCAACTGCCTGTGCCCTCTCATAATTGTCATCCGCCGTTATCCCGAACAGTTCACAGAGCCGGTTCAGTGCATGTAAGCCCTTTAATTCACCCTTTGCCTGTGCCGTCTTTTTCAAATTCAATGCTGTATTTTCAATCACATGGATATAACACCCCGATCCCGCTGCGACAGCTCTTAAGAAATTCCTTGTCACGATCGTATCGGCATTTGCCCCGCAGATTCCCCGCGGTGATTTTGGCGTGATGCGGCACGGGCCGTTGGAACACAGACGGCAGCAGACGCCCTGAAGCCCAAAATTACATTTCGTTTTCTGTGTATCCACACGGTGATGAGAGGTTTCCATTGGCAAACTGCGGATAAATTCCTCTAACGGTTTATCTGCACTTTTACACGTATTACATCCAAAGCACTGATTCATTTTCATTCCTCCTGTTTCTTAACAATTTTTGTCCACTTTCAATCTAAAAAATAACTGTTGATTTACTGATAGTTGTATTTTACCATTCTTAACCTTTTTAGTCAAGTTTATTTTATGGCAGATATTGCATCTTTTATATTATCCACAAAGATCAAACGGATCCCCGTCACCTCTTTCACTGCGGACCTGCATACTTTGGGCAGGATCACCGTCTCGAATCCTAGTTTTTTCGCCTCCTGAACACGCTGAAGCGCCATGCTGACTGCCCGTACTTCCCCGCTCAGCCCTACTTCGCCAAAAGCAACTACGCTTTCCGGAATCACAATATCACGGTAACTCGAAGCAATCGCGAGGAGAATGCCCAGGTCGATCGCCGGTTCTGTCATCTTGATTCCTCCGGCTATATTGACGTATGCATCACTGTCAGAGAGGTTCATGCCGCCCCGTTTTTCCAGAACGGCCATCAAAAGATTCACGCGGTTAAAATCCGTTCCCGCCGCCGTCCTTCTTGGTATTCCGAAATTACTCCTGCAAACCAGCGCCTGGACCTCGATCAGTATCGGTCTGGTCCCCTCCATGGAACATGCCACAACTGACCCCGATGCTCCCTTTGGTTTACCGTTCAGCATAAACTCCGAAGGATTTTTTACCTCTGCGAGACCCGTCTGACACATCTCAAATACTCCGATTTCATTCGTCGAGCCAAAACGGTTCTTCACACTGCGCAGGATACGGTAGGAAGCATGACGATCACCTTCGAAATACAGGACGGTATCTACCATGTGTTCCAGCACCCGCGGTCCTGCCACATTTCCGTCCTTCGTCACATGTCCGACGATAAATACAGAAACACCCATACCTTTCGCAATCTGCATCAGCGCGGCCGTCGATTCGCGAACCTGTGAAACACTGCCGGGAGCTGAACTCACCTCCTCATCGTACATAGTCTGTATGGAATCAATGATCAGGACATCCGGTTTCTGCTGTTCCACGGCGCTCCTGATGTCTGCCAGGTTTGTCTCACACAGCAGCAGCATATATTCATTAAAACTGCCGATTCTCTGCGCGCGCAGTTTAATCTGTGCAAGAGACTCCTCACCCGAGATATACAATACTTTCTTTTCCTGTTCTGCAATCTTCCTGCATACCTGAAGAAGCAGTGTGGATTTGCCGATTCCCGGGTCTCCGCCCACCAGAGTCATCGAACCCTGTACGATTCCTCCTCCGAGAACCCGGTCCAGCTCTCCGATATTCGTATGAAGACGTTCCTCTGTCTCCGTCTGAATCCGTGACAGCTGTACCGGTTCCACATGATTCTTTCTGCCAGCCGCTTTTTTTGACGTCCGTTCTGCCACCGGTTCTTCCACCAGTGTATTCCATTCTCTGCATCCGGGGCACTGTCCCATCCATTTTGCGGATTCATATCCACAATTCTGGCAGAAAAATATAGTCTTTCTCGCTTTCGCCATACCCTTTCCTCTCCGTTTCCATATCAATCGGGTAGGAGGTAGATAATTATTTTATCTACCGACCTCCCACACCACCGTACATACCGTTCAGTATACGGCGGTTCTTTAGTTTTCACATATTTTCAAATAGAACTCTGTGAATGTTGGATAACCTAATTCACAGAGTTTCTTATTGTTAAAAGCAGTCTGAAGCACGAAATATCCACTACAATACCAATTTCTATTTCGCATGTTGGCACATATCCATGCCTTTTCCTTTTCTACTCCTAACTTTTTGAGTTCTTTAAACTTTGTTTTGACTTTCTTCCACTGTTTCCAATAGATTGCCCTTATTCTATGGCGTAACCACTCATCATTACTCTGTAATAGACTTTTCATATCAGCCATTCCAAAGTAGTTTACCCATCCTCTAATAAACTGTGTCAATTTTAATGCTCGATATTCATTTCCCCATCCATTGCTTCTGTCAGTAAGTTCTCTGATTTTATTCTTCATCTTCGTTACTGATTTAGAATGTACTCGAAATCTGCATTTTCCCTTGTATCTATAGAAACTATAGCCAAGGTACTTGACTCTACTGATGTGTGCCACGCCAGTTTTGGTGCGATTTACTTTAAGGAATAGTTTTCCCTCGATATATGGCACTATATTGTCTAAGGTTCTTTCTGCACTTTTTCTGCTTTTACAAAAAATCATACAGTCATCTGCGTATCGGACAAATCTATGTCCTCTGCTTGTTAGTTCCTTATCCAGTTCATTCAGCATTATATTACTTAGGATCGGGCTTAATGGTCCCCCTTGTGGCATACCGACCTCTGTCTTTTCAAATATCCCTCCACTAATAACTCCAGCATTGAGATATTTGTGAATGAGCGATATTACATGTCCATCCTTGATGGTTCGTGATAGTACTTCAATTAGTTTGCTCTGACATACTGTGTCAAAGAACTTCTCTAAATCCATATCTACCACGTATACATATCCATCATTGACATTTGTCTGGCATTGTTTCAGTGCATCGTGTGCACCTCTGTTTGGACGAAACCCAAAACTGTTCTTCGAAAACTGTTTCTCATAAATCGGCGATAGCACCTGTGTGATTGCCTGTTGAAACACTCTATCTACCACTGTAGGCACTCCCAGTTTTCTGAACTCGCCTTTTGTTTCTTTGGGTATTTCTACCCTACGGACTGGGTTGGGCTTATATTTCCCATCCTTTATCTGTTGGGTTAGTTGCTCTTGGTTATCTCTTAGAAAGCCTAGAAGTTCATCCACGCTCATTCCGTCAACACCGCCTGCCCCTTTGTTTGATTTTACTTTCTTATAAGCCTTGTTTAGGTTATCCCTGTGTAAAATCTGTTCCATTAGATTGTCCGTCTGAAAATCTGTGATGTTGTTGTTGTTTTCAGCAATCCTCTGATGGGCGGACACTTCTGCATACTCTTTCTGTTCCGCAGATACCCTTTGCAGATAGTCCTCTATATGAAGTTGTCTGTCCTTAAATCCATCATTGGTTACATTCATTTACTCACATCTCCTAAAGTTCAGTCCTTCCCACTATGTTTGCAACCATAGTAGTACTATGACCTCTGCTGACTTCTCGCCATTCGTTGTTACTACAGACTTCATACTCTGTTTTCGTCTGCTGACGAGACCTCCCTAGGTACCACACGTTTCTTTCTCTCCATCCATCTGCCACATTTACCACAGTTAATTCCGAGTAGTTATTGGACTTTAGTTTGTAAGGCAACCTTATCCTTAACTGTAGCCTGATGTGATTTCTGTTCGTCAGACCGGAGATTTGCCTACACCTTCCTTCAGATTCCACCTCACGATGGACACCCTTGGTGTTCAGCTATATCCTTCCCACTACTAGGGCGGATTCGGGACTTTCACCCATTAGAAACGTGCGCCGCTAGGCGCACCTCCAAAAAGGGCTGTTGCATTCACAACAGCCCCGTAACCCTCTTAATTTATCAGTCATACTCTTTCAATTCTCACGGATACCCTGTCAACTTCTGCAAGATCCACGCTGAAGGAAAGCTTTCCGCCAAGATTCGTCTTTATCCGGTCGATTTCTTTGCCGTCCAGAATAATACCATATTCCGTATCAGCCTCCATCTCAACTGTGATCTGCGCGTCCTCCGCTCCTTCCACCAAAAACTCCATGCCGTTTTCCTGCAGCATCAGATTCGTCACTGTCGTTCCCGGAACTGACTCATATACGAATATCCCGTTTCTCTCCATTTTTGTGATTTCCGAAAAGGTTTTGACCTTATATACATCTCCATTACACTCAAAATCGGAAACCTTTGATTTCGTATCCAGTTCATAATTACCGAAACTGATCGTACCGTTTTCCTCTGCGCGAATTAATTCTTTAATTGTTGACATAATATGTCCTCCTGGAATCTAGTCTGTAGTGTCTTTTTACTGTATCTGATTGTTCTTTTTTATTCTTTTTCATTATATAATAAAAGGCCTGTTTATGCTAGTCAGTAACATAAAATTTAATTTCTTTTTTCTGTACGCCCACGCTTACCGTATCTCCGGCTTTCATGCGTCCGTTCAGTATCTCCTCCGCCATCGCGTCCTCTATTTTACTCTGAATCGCCCTCTTCAGCGGTCTGGCACCGTACTTGCTGTCAAATCCCTGTTCCGCAAGAAAATCTTTCACGGACGATCGGACTTTCAGTGTGATATTCATCTGCAGCTGGCATCTTTCCTGAAGATTTCTCAGAAGAATACTGACGATCTTCTTTATGTGCTCCCTGTTCAGCGCATGGAATACAATGATCTCATCGATCCGGTTCAAAAATTCCGGTTTAAACATCCGGCGCACTTCCTCCATAACGCCGCTCTTCATATACTCATAATCTTTTTTCTCATCATCACCGGATGTAAAACCGAGCTTCTTAGGTTCCATGATCGCCTGTGCTCCGGCATTTGACGTCATGATGATACAAGTCTGCTTGAAATCCACTTTACGTCCCTGAGCATCTGTAATATGCCCGTCGTCCAGGACCTGGAGCAGAATGTTGAAAACATCCGGATGAGCTTTCTCGATCTCGTCGAACAGAATCACGCTGTATGGGTTCCTTCGTACCTTTTCGCTCAACTGGCCGCCCTCCTCGTATCCGACGTATCCCGGCGGAGAGCCAATCAGTTTTGATACACTGTGTTTTTCCATATACTCAGACATATCGACCCGAATCATAGCCTGCTCGCTGCCAAATACCGCCTCCGCGAGCGCTTTGGAGAGCTCCGTCTTGCCCACACCGGTAGGACCGAGGAACAGAAATGACCCAATTGGCCTGTTTGGATCCTTCAGTCCTACTCTGCCTCTTTTAATAGCCTTGGCCACCGCAGATACTGCTTCCTCCTGTCCGATCACGCGTTTATGGAGAATTGACTCAAGCTTTGCGAGCCTTTTTGTCTCCTCCTCCTGCAGCTGCTGCACCGGAATCTTGGTCCATCCCGATACAATCTCCGCAACGGATTCTGCACAAACCTGCTGCGGTTTACTTTTCATATTCTTTCTGAAACGTCCTTCCGCTGACTTTTTCTTCTTCTCGAGCGCCGACTGTTCCTTCTGCAGCTCTTTTGCAAGCTCAAAATCCCCCTGCTTTACCGCCTCTTCTTTTTTCTGCTGTATTTCATCCAGCCGCCTGTCTGTGTCTGCATTCTTTTTCGGCGTCCCAAATCCAGCCAACTGTACCTTTGAGGCAGCTTCGTCTATGAGGTCTATCGCCTTATCCGGCAGGAACCGGTCATTAATATAGCGTACCGACATACTGACAGCCGCCTCCAGCGCCTCATCCGAGATTTCCACTCCGTGATGAGCTTCATAATATGGGCGAAGCCCCTTCAGAATCTCCAGTGCCTCCTCAGCAGTCGGTTCTTCAACCATGACCGGCTGGAATCTTCTTTCCAGAGCCGCGTCTTTTTCAATATATTTTCTGTATTCCTCTATCGTTGTAGCACCTATCATCTGTATCTCACCGCGTGACAGAGACGGTTTCAGAATGTTTGAAGCGTCCAGCGCACCCTCCGCACCGCCAGCACCGATAATCGTATGAAGTTCATCAATGAACAGCAGAATATCCCGGTTCCCGGCTACTTCTTTCACTACATTTTTTATACGCTCTTCAAACTCTCCACGATATTTCGATCCTGCTACCATCCCGGATAAATCCAGCACAACCACGCGCTTATTCAGCATCGCCTCCGGTACGTCCCCATCTACAACCCTCTGTGCAAGTCCTTCTGCAATCGCTGTCTTGCCCACTCCCGGCTCGCCGATCAGGCACGGGTTGTTTTTTGTCCGCCTGCTCAGGATCTGAATCACGCGGTCCATCTCGTGCTGACGTCCTACGACCGGGTCCAGTTCCCTGCGGCGTGCCATCTCTGTCAGATCCCTGCTGTACTGGTCCAATGTCGGCGTCACCGCCGCCTGACCTTCTCTGGAGGATTTTGCATTCGCCATCTCCTCCTTGATCTGTGCCGGGTTCTCTCCCATGGCGATCAATATCTCCATGTACAGTTTCTGAATGCTGATCCCCATAGTATGGAGCAGACGCGTGGCGACACATTCCGTTTCCTTTATCATCGCAATCAGAATGTGCTCTGTTCCGGTCTTATCCGCCTGAAAAGATACCGCCTCACGAGCGGCACCTTCCAGGACCTGTTCCGCTCGTTTTGAATATTCCACAGAGGAATCCAGCATCACATTGCCCGGCGTGGAGATAAACCGCTCAATATAGCCTCTCAGGTTCTTTTCCTCCACTCCCATATCAGCCAGCACCCTGCCGGCTGTTCCTTCTTTCTCCATCACCAATCCAAGCAGCAGGTGCTCTGTCCCGATATAATTCTGCTGACACTCACGTGATGCTTTGCGTGCACACTGCAGTGCGCTGCGCGCCTGTTCCGTATACTGTTCTCTCATGTAAGCCCTCCTGCTTATTTATATTCCTCAAATATCTCATCAATCAGTGCATGCACTTCTTCTTTTGATATATTTTTACACCAGCCTTTCGCCAGTGCCACCACAAGCTCATCTTTCAGTTCTTCCAGTGCAATGATCTTATCTGTGTCGATACTGACAACCGCACCCTTTCTTCTGTCTATACTCACAAATCCTTCCTGCTTTAGGACAGTATATGCTTTATTTACCGTGTGCATATTGATTCCGATTCCATCTGCCAGCTGCCGGACGGACGGGAGCGTCTCGCCTTCCTGTATCCTCGATGTAGCAATCCCCAGTATAATCTGATTCCTGAGCTGCATATAGATGGCTTCTTCACTGCTAAAATCAATATGGATCATCTCTATCAGCATTGTATCACCCTGCTTTCTTTATCTCATAAACATTACGCTTATCAGCTTTTGTTATAGAAATAATATAACAATTACCATTAAATTTCAAGTCCCAAAAGCTGGGTAATCTTCTGTCAGTCAACAAAATGGGGGTATCGCCCAGTGTAGATTGACGCTATCCCCATTGTATCTGTACTTTTATTCATTTGACCCTGGTATCATTCATTTTCAAACAGAGGCGTGGAAAAATACCGTTCCGCGGTATCCGGCAGTACTGTTACGACCGTCTTCCCTTTCCCCAGTTTTTTCGCAAGTTTCAGCGCTGCTGCAACATTTGTGCCGCTGGAAATCCCGCACATAAGTCCTTCTTTTCTGGCCAGATCCTTGGCAGTCTGAATTGCTTCTTCATCTGTAACGACATATATATCATCATAAATCTGCTGATTGAGGATTGCAGGTATCAATCCGTCTCCGATTCCCATCTGCAGATGTGTTCCGATCGTACCGCCTGCCAGTATCGCGGCATTCTCAGGCTCTACTGCCCATATCGTAATATCCGGATTCAGTGCCTTCAGGACTTCACCGATCCCGGTAATGGTTCCTCCGGTTCCTATCCCTGAACAGAACCCATGTATCGGTCCCGCCACCTGTTCCAGTATCTCCAGCCCCGTATGATGACGGTGCACCATGGGGTTCGCCGGGTTTTCAAACTGCTGCGGTACGAATACATTCGGATTTTCCTTTGCCATGCGAAGCGCTGTCTGCAGGCATTCGTCGATACATTCCCCGATATTTCCCGCATCATGGACCAGTTTTACCTCTGCCCCGTAATGCTGTACCAGTTTTCTGCGCTCTTCGCTGACCGAGTCCGGCATGATGATGATCGTCCGGTACCCCTTTACTGCGCCGATCAGTGAAAGCCCAATGCCCTGGTTTCCGCTCGTCGGCTCCACAATAATGGTATCCTTTGTCAGAAGTCCCTGCTTTTCTGCCTCCTCAATCATGTTGAAAGCCGTACGGGTCTTGATCGATCCACCCACATTCAATCCCTCAAATTTCACCAGAACCTCTGCATTTTCAGGGCTGTTCATGCGGTTCAGCCGGATCATCGGAGTATGCCCGATCGCTTCTAATACATTGTTGTATATCATCTTCGTAGTCCCTTCTGCCTGTGCGGCAGTTTTATTATATTTAATTCGCCTTCCGGCAAATTGGTGCGAGTTTGCACCGAACGTACATTACGCCTCGTCAATCGCCTTACCGATATCATTGCGGCAGTACTTGTTTTCAAATTCCACCAGCTTAATGGCTTCATAAGCATTTGCACGGGCATCCTTCAGATCTTTTCCCTTTGCGGTCACACCGAGCACCCTTCCCCCGTTCGTCACGATGCCCTTATCTGTCCTCTTTGTTCCTGCATGAAATACGTAATAGCCCTCTTTATCTTTAAAATTCTCCAGTCCGCTGATCACAAAACCCTTTTCGTAAGAAACGGGATATCCATCAGACGCCAGTACGACACAGACAGCCGCGTTGTCTTCAAACTGCAGATCAATCTGATCCAGAGTACCGTCAATACACGCCTCCACAACCTCGATCATATCATTTTTCATGCGCGGAAGAACAACCTGAGCTTCCGGATCACCAAATCTCGCGTTATATTCCAGAACTTTCGGTCCCTCCTCAGTCAGCATCAGGCCAAAGAAAATGATTCCCTTAAATTCTCTGCCCTCCGAAGCCATTGCGTCAACCGTTGCCTGGTAAATGTATTGATTGCAGAAATCGTCTACTTCATCCGTGTAGAATGGGCTCGGAGAAAAGGTACCCATTCCTCCGGTATTAAGCCCCTGGTCACCGTCTTTCGCACGTTTGTGGTCCTGTGCGGAGGTCATCGTTCTGATCGTCTTTCCATCAACAAAAGACAGAACCGAGACTTCACGCCCGGTCATAAATTCTTCAATGACCATCGTGTTTCCGGCAGTGCCGAACTTTTTATCCATCATAATGGACTTCACACCATCCCTGGCCTCCTGAAGCGTGTTGCAGATCAATACGCCTTTGCCCAGTGCCAGTCCGTCAGCCTTCAGGACGATCGGGAATTTTGCAGTTTCCAGATAAGCAAGCGCCTTTTCGGGATCCTCAAAATTCTCATACGCCGCCGTCGGTATGTTATATTTCTTCATAAGGTCTTTCGAAAAAGCCTTGGAGCCCTCCAGGATCGCCGCATTCTTTCTCGGTCCGAACACGCGCAGCCCTTCCGCCTCGAATACATCCACGATACCGCCCACAAGCGGATCATCCATTCCAACGATCGTAAGGTCTATCCCTTCTTCTTTCGCAAATGCCGCCAGTTTCTCAAATTCCATGGCGCCAATATCCACACACTTTGCATATTCTTCAATTCCGGCATTGCCCGGAGCACAGTAAATTTCGTCCACCCGGGGACTCTTCGACACCTTCCATGCAATCGCATGTTCTCTTCCGCCGCTTCCAATTATAAGAACCTTCATCTATCCGTCTCCTTCATACTTTCTTCTGCAGTACCCGCCGCTTTCATGCGGACAATTCCATTTTCGATTACCAGCTTGTCATTGGCGATCAGGTCAATGGCCCTGGGCATGATCACCCATTCGGCCTCTTCCATCACGCGTCTCTGCAGAACTTCCGGCGTATCACCGTCCCTCACTTCAACCGCCTTCTGAAGAATAATGGGACCGGTATCCGTTCCCTCATCTACGAAATGCACCGTCGCGCCTGTCACCTTGACTCCGCGTGCAAGTACACCCTCATGGACTTTCAGCCCGTAATACCCTGTACCGCAGAATGACGGAATCAGCGCAGGATGAATGTTGATAATTCTGTTCGGAAATGCACGCACGATACTCTTCGGAATCACTACCAGACAGCCTGCGAGTACGACCAGGTCGACATTCAGCTTTTGCAGAGCCTGAAGCAGCGCATCGTTAAATGCGTCCCTCGAATCATAATCCTTTGGCGAAACACAGATCGCGCGGATTCCGTGCTGTCTGGCTCTCTCCAGTGCATAGGCATCCGCGTTATTACTGATAACAGCTTCAATCTGTGTATTTGTGATTGTCTCATTAGCGATTCCATCGATAATAGCCTGCAGATTGGTTCCTCCTCCGGATACCAGAACTGCTAATCTCAGCATAGTGATACTCCTTTTTCACCGGACTCTATCCGTCCGATCCGGTACGGCTCTTCCCCCGCTGCCCGCATCGCTTCCATCGTCCTGTCTGCATCTGCCGGGTCTACCGCTACGATCATGCCAATCCCCATATTGTAGGTGTTATACATCATTTTCTCATCAATCTGACCTTTTTCTGCCAGCATTTTGAAGATCGGAGGAACAGGGTAACTGCCCTTTTCGATAACTGCGCACACATCGTCATTCAGCATACGAGGAACATTCTCATAGAATCCACCGCCTGTAATGTGACTGCACCCTTTGATTTTTACGCCTGCCTTTTTAATTTCCTTGAGCGCTTTTACATAAATCTTAGTCGGGGCAAGAAGAGCCTCTCCCAGTGTATTTCCAAGCTCTTCATAATATGTGTTCAGAGATTCTTTCGTAATTTCAAAAACTTTTCTGACCAGTGAGAAACCATTGCTGTGTACACCGGAAGATGCCATTCCGATCAGCACATCGCCTGCCTTCAGTTCTTTTCCCGTAATAAGATCCTTTTCATCTACGACACCTACCGCGAAGCCTGCAAGATCATATTCGTCTTCCGGGTAGAACCCCGGCATCTCAGCGGTTTCTCCGCCGATCAGTGCCGCCTCAGACTGTTCACATCCGTCTGCAACTCCCTTTACAATCCCGGCAATTTTCTCAGGAACATTCTTCCCGCATGCAATGTAATCAAGGAAAAACAGCGGTTCACCGCCAGCACATGCAATGTCATTCACACACATCGCGACACAGTCTATTCCAACCGTGTCATGTCTGTCCATCACGAACGCCAGTTTCAGTTTTGTTCCGACACCGTCTGTTCCGGACACAAGGGTTGGTTTCTCCATATCTTTGAATGCACTCATGGAAAAAGCACCGGAAAACCCTCCGATATTCGTCAATACCTCCGGGCGCATCGTTTTCTTAATATGTTCTTTCATGAGCTCTACAGATTTGTATCCGGCTTCAATGTCCACGCCCGCTTTTTTATAATCCATCATTCGTTTACCGTCCTTTTCTCGTCTGGTCAGATTTTATTTGGTATAATTCTTATATCCCACTTCCTGAAGTTTTGCATCTTTTGCCACCACCTGGTCTTTCAGCTCAGCAGAATACGCCTTTACTTTTGCAAGCAGTTCCGGATCAGATGTCCCAAGGATTTTCGCAGCAAGAATTCCGGCATTTGCCCCGCCGCCTATCGCTACCGTCGCAACCGGAATCCCCGATGGCATCTGTACGATCGAATACAGGGAATCTCTTCCGCCGAGAGATGTGGTATGCATCGGGATACCGATGACCGGCATCGGGAAAATTGCCGCACACATTCCCGGAAGATGTGCGGCCATGCCTGCCCCTGCGATGATCACTTTAAATCCCTTTTCCTCTGCAGTCTTCGCATATTCAAAAAACACATCCGGTTCTCTGTGCGCAGAAATAATCGTCATTTCATAATCGATTCCAAACTTCTCCAGCATATCTGCTGCTTTTGCCATAATCGGCATATCTGAGTCACTACCCATTACAATTCCTACTTTAGCCATTTCGTTCTCCTTTTCCTTTGCATAGACGCTGTTTATTTAATATTCTACTAGACCCGTTTCATGATTGTCAACCGCTAAAAACGGAAGGTTCAGTTCCTCCGTCCCCGGCAGGACAAAACGCCCGTTCTCAATTACTGAAACCGGTGCTTTTTCTTCCGACAAAATGTGTATGAATTCCAGTTCCTCATACGGTATCGTGATATCTGTATGACAGCCGAAATACGCATCCGCCGGATTTTCTTTCCGTTTGATGGAGACCTCATTGTCTCTGGCTGCGATCTCTTTGCCGTCCGGATTATATACCGGCGTATCCTCCGACCAGCTGTAACACGTGTCACCGACGGCAAAATGCGGTCCCATCTTCTCCGCGATCAGTATCGGAAGTTTAGCCGCAATGCCGTATTTCTCCGCCATAACATAGGCTGTGGTATTGGTGCCGATCGCAAATTCTCCCATCGGCAGGCTTTTATGCTGATACAGTATATTCTCACGAACCAATGTCCTTCCGGCTTCTTTGCTGTCAAAATTTCCGCAGCCATAATCTTCAATCATACCATTCTTAAATGTAAACCACAGATCTCTGTACTCCAGCCCATTCAGGAATACACGGGTTACGTGAAGCAGCCCGTTGGTTCCCTCCAGCACAGGTGATGTGAATACCTCTCCGACCGGAATATTTACATCCGCCACACAATTTTCAAAAATCGTCTGCCTTGCCGCATCAAAAAGCCGGTACAGCTGAACTTTCAGATCGGTCCTGTTCTCTTTGCATCCCCTGATGTGCACCGAGCTCCCCGCATCCAGTGCATCGATCAGGGTCTGCTGAATCCTCTGGTACTGCTTATAATCCAGCGTATTGATCTTCACTGTCTCCCTGAAAATTTCCTCATAGTCCCTGCCGATTTCGGGAAGCGGATAGGCTATGATGGTAAAGCTGCGCTCCTCACCTATGATATACCGGTTTGTTATCTGAGCTGACTCCATATCGAAACGCACTTTCAGGTTCTGCTGCTTTTCTGTGAGTGTACAGCTGCTCTCCTTGTTTGCCGGTGAAAACGGCTCTTCTCCGAAAACCTCTATCACCGCTGGACCGGCATGTGTATTTGCCAGCTCCTTATTTGCCTCAAAAGAATTCTGGAGCGCCCGCAGCTTCTTCTGTACCATTTCGTCGGTCAGATAGAGTGCCGCATCATTTCTGTGATCATATTCATACTGCTTATTCGGGATTCCTCCGTAATAACCGATGCGCAGATGCTGTCTTTTATTAATCAGGTGTACCGCACTCCTGTATATCACAGGCTTTAGACCCATCTCCTCAAACTGCAGAACCGCTGCACGGACCATACGCTCGAATCCCAGGCAGTACCGGATGTTTACCGTTTTCTTTTTAGACAGATCAATGCCGCCGTTTACGAATCCGATCCGGTACCCCTCTGTAAACGTCCGTGCCATCTGATCAATTTCCTGCTGCGGCAGCGTATTCAGAAACTCTGCCGTCCGTTTCTCATTTTCAGAAATGTACTCTCCGAACAGATAGAGATACCTCAGATCCGTTAGATCGGATTTCATGATGATCTCAGCTGCAAAATCCAGACTGGGATCTATCATTTCACGTACTCTGTAGTTCATCATATCATCACAGTAGTCTCTGATAAAACTGTAGATGATTCCGCGGACTGTCTCGGCGGCCGGCAGCTCCCCGCCGGAAAATGCAGTGTAAACCTCCAAAAACAATTCACAGAGAATCGTAATATCATACACACGCGCCTCAAAGGCAAATACGATGCAGCCCCTCATCTGGCTGTACAGAGCACACAGCTCCCGCCCGTACTCCTCCCCAAGACTGACTGCTGCATAATCAGGGTTCGCATAGGACACCTCATAATTGCCAGGAAGGATATCCTCATACAAAACATGATTCCATTCTCCCAGTGCCTCCATGGTCATCCTTCTCAGTGCGCCCTTCTCCTTCAGGTCCAGCAGTCCGAAGATCTGCTGCATAAATGACGCTGTTTTGATAAAGTAGTTTCTGTACGGAACAGAGACAATCCGTTCCGAAGGTATCTGCTCAATTCTGTCTTTTGCGAGCTTCCATCTCTCCACTAAAATCTCATCCATCTCTGTCACCTCTGTCATTTTATTCATCGATGATCATTCCCGCTTCCACATTGCGCTCAATCATCTGATTCATATATTCCCAAATATCAGCAGACCCCTGCGCCGTCTTTTCGTTGCGTTTTAAAATCTGAGACTTTTTCACCTGGTGTTCTTTCCAGTCGCTTCCTCCGTTCGCATCATTTAAAGTCAATGGCTGAAAATTGTCAAGCACATGGGCAAACAATGCTTCCGGTGTCTCATATGCTTCGAATTCTTCCCACAGTTCCCGAAGCTCACTTTCCTGATCTTCGGGAAGCAGTCCGAAAATGCGGTCCGCCGCCTTTTCTTCGCGCTGACGCTTTGTCACATTTCCGGCATCATCATATGCATACGTATCTCCGGCATCAATTTCCACCAGATCATGAATCAGCAGCATCTTGATTACTCTCAGCTGGTCTACTGCCTGATTCGCATGCTCGCTAAGCAGAAACGCCATCAGCGCCATATGCCAGGAGTGTTCCGCATCATTCTCATTTCTTCCATGGCCGGACAGATGTGTCTGGCGAAATATATTTTTTGCTTTGTCCGCTTCCAGCATAAATGCTGCCTGTTTTTCTAATCGTTTATTCATATTCAGGATACTCCTATCAGAAACAGTGCCAGCCATAAGACCGCCAGCACACCGTTTATCAATGAACCGGCCGTACTTGACCGGTGATTCTTATGTTTCTCTTTGAAACTGCCAAGTCCCGTAACAAACCCGGCAGCCGCCATCATAATTCCTGTCAGCCCCAGCACGCCTATATAAATCCCGGCTTTCCCTGCAAGTACAAATGATATCAGCACTGCAGCCAGAAACAGCAGCCCGGAAACTGCAGCCATCCACAGAGCCGCCCGTCCACCCTCGGCTTCTTCCTCCAGGACAAGTTTATATCTATAGCGTTTTGCCATACTTCCATCTCCTTATCACATTGCAGATTGAAAACAGCAGATAGCCCAGAACTGCTCCGGCTGTATTCAATAATAAATCATCCACATCAAAGCTACCGACTTTTCCAATCAGCTGCAGCGTCTCCACCGACAGACTCAGTAAACATCCCATAACTCCCGTCAGCAGCAGGTTTGGACGCTTTTTACTTAAAATCGGGAGGATAAATCCAAAGGGCAGAAACCCTACTACATTTCCCACCAGATTCAACAGTACCGCCTGCATTCCCAGCTGTTCCCTGTAAACCCAGAAACGCTTGATTTCCTTGAACAGAATCAGATTGTATCGGTAATCCTCTTCTATCCAGTTTTTACGGCCGTACCACTCTGAAAAAAACAGAAAATACAGCAGCAGGATCAGATAAAGGATAAAAAGAATCCAGCCTGCTGTCCGGATCCGTCGCTTGGTCTTAGTTTTCACACATGCTCCTCAACATATGAAACTGCCTCAACCGCAATTGAGACAGTCCATGATTTCCATTATATGGTTACTTTATATTTCTCTTTCAAAAGACGCGCACCGCCAATGATCATTAGAGTTCCGGTTACAACACCTGTGACCACTGCAATGATTCCAAGGGCGATACTGCCGCTTCCGACTCGTGACATGGTTCTGTATGTCTTTTCGTTCATCTGTATCCCTCCGTCTATTCCAGTACTCCGTACTGCTCATAATATGCATCAATCGCTGCCTTCAATGAGTCATCAATGATAATTTTGCCGTTATACTCACGATTATACAGATGTTCTGTAACTTCTTCCATTGTTACGATCGCCGTCGTATTCAGTCCATATTTTTCTTCAATTTCTTTGAGTGCGCTTTTCGTACCCTTTCCGCGTTCCATCCGGTCCACTGACACGACGAGTCCGATGGGGTCGACCTCTCCCTGTGCCCTTATGATCGGCAGGGTTTCTTCGATCGATGTACCGGCCGTCGTTACATCTTCGATAATCACTACACGATCCCCGTCCTGAATCGGGCTGCCGAGCAGAATTCCGGTGTCTCCATGGTCTTTTACCTCTTTCCGGTTGGAGCAGTACCGGATATCCGTATCATATAATTCACTGATCGCCATAGATGCAGCTACTGACAGCGGAATCCCTTTATAAGCCGGTCCGAACAGCACATCAAACTCCAGTCCGAATCTTTCTTTGATCGCTCTTGCATAATATCCGCCCAGTCTTCGCAGCTGTGCTCCTGTTCTGTAAAATCCGGTATTTACAAAAAATGGAGTCTTTCTTCCGCTCTTAGTTACAAAATCTCCGAACTTTAAAACGCCGCAGTCTACCATAAATTCAATGAACTCTTTCTTATAATTCTCCATGGGCTCAATTTCTCCTTATTCATTTCCTGCTATTAGGTGATTGCCAAATATCTTTCCCATTTTATCACATTTCTCCCGTGTTTTCAATCAATCGCGATACTTAATTGGCGGAACCGTCACTTGTTATCGCATCCCTGCAGTTTTCCCTGAGCGGATGCAGTAACTCGTCAAAAAAAACCGGGGAACCCGCAACGGAAAAACATGACTTGACCGGAGATGAACTGTCCTTTTTCACTGAGTATGCAAACGAGGCGGAGAACAACGGCTTTCTGCTCTCCACTTACACCAGCCCTCAGGACATAGATCTGGATCAGCTTTTCTACAATGGGGCCGGCATGATGACAGAAGGTCTTACTCAGGAAGAGACGGCGGCGTATCTGGCTGCCACAGACAGCTCAGAGCTCATGACCGATATGGTCCGTCTGACCACAGAGCAGATTGACAATTTCCTGCAGCATAAAATGGGAATCAGTCTGAGTGAAACAAACGGGCTTGACTGGACATACCTGGAGGATTTTGACAGTTATTACATCGAACACGGAGACACAAACTTCAGAAATTACACCTGCACGAGCGGTCAGGAGGAGAACGGCACATATCATCTGGAGTTTCAGTCAGAAGACGGTTCATTAACAAGCAGCCTTACCCTCAAAAAGAACGGTGATGAGTATCAGTTTCTCTCCAACGTCCTGGAGTAGCCTGGACCTCACACAAATATCGAAAGCAGCCGGGCATACGCAATCTCCGGCTGCTTTTTCTTCTGCTATCTCACGGCGCCAATCAGCTCACCGATATCCTCAATCCTGTATTTTTTCATATATTCTTCCAGTCCGTCTATGATCTCCGTTGTCGTATAAGGATTTGTGAAATTGGCTGTTCCTACGGATACGGCAGTGGCACCCGCCAGAATAAATTCGAGTGCATCCTCTGCTGTGGCTATGCCGCCCATACCAATAATGGGAACCTTCACCGCATTCGCCACCTGATACACCATGCGCACTGCGACCGGTTTAATAGCAGGTCCGGAGAGTCCGCCCGTTTTATTCGCGATCGCAAATGTTCTTCTGTTTACGTCTATCTTCATACCGGTCAGGGTATTGATCAGGGACAGGACATCGGCACCGCCCGCCTCCGCAGCCTTCGCCATCTCGGTAATATCCGTCACATTCGGACTCAGTTTCATGATGACGGGATGCTTCGCCCGCTTCTTCACCTCAGCAGTGATCGCTTCCACAGCTTTCGGGTTCTGTCCAAAGGCGATCCCGCCCTCCTTGACATTCGGGCAGGAGATATTGATCTCCATCATGTCGATTGCTTCATCCGAGAGGCGTTCCACGACCTCACAGTAATCTTCCGTCGTCCTGCCGCAGACATTTACGATGATCCGGGTATGAAACTGTCTGAGAAACGGCAGATCACGTTCACAAAAAACATCAATGCCCGGATTTTGAAGTCCGATCGCATTCAGCATTCCTCCACAGGTTTCGGCTATCCTGGGCGTCGGATTCCCAGGCCAGGGGGTATTGGCAACTCCCTTCGTCACAACCGCCCCCAGGCGGTTCAGGTCAACGAACTCACTGTACTCCGTACCGGACCCGAATGTCCCCGACGCCGTCATGACCGGATTTTGCAGCTGCACACCTGCCAGATTCACTTTCATACTCATAATTCCACCTCCGAAGCCAGAAACACCGGTCCGTCTTTGCAAATCCGTTTATTGTGGACGTGAGAATGCCCGTCCACTTCTTTCGACTGACAGACACACGCGAGGCAGGCCCCCACACCGCAGGCCATCTTTTCTTCCATGGAGATCCAGCATGGAATGTTCTGTTTTGCTGCATACTGCTTGATGGCTCTGAGCATCGGTGTCGGTCCGCATGCAAAAATTATATCAGCCGCAAGTGCCTGTTCGCGCACAGCATCCAGCACAGTGCCTTTCGTCCCTGCACTGCCGTCTTCTGTCGCTGTATACACATCACAGAACCCTTTGAGTTCCTCCTGCAAAAACAAAACGTCGCGGTACCCTGCGACTGCAACTGTCCCGGCGGCATTCAGCTCTCTTGCAGTCTGAACCATCGGCGGAATGCCGATACCGCCCCCCATCAGCATCACATGTTTGCCCCGTGCTTCGTCAAGCGGGAATCCATTGCCGAGCGGTCCAAGTACGGAAATCACTTCTCCCTCTTTCATCTGTGAAAATTCCCTGGTTCCCTCTCCGGCAATCCGGTACACCAGACGCAGTCTTCCCTGCGTACGGTCAATCTCACAGAGACTGATCGGTCTTGGCAGCATCCGGCTTTTGTCCCTGCTGTACAGCGACACAAACTGCCCCGCCGCCGCAGTTTCCGCTATCTTCCCGGTCTGAATCCACATGCTGAAGATATCCGGTGCAATCTCTTTTTGCTCCACTATTGTACAATTCTCTTTGATCTTCATCCGTTGTTATCTCCCGCTGTTTTTTAACGCACCGTCAATATCCGCAGCCATATCTTTTACCGCACACCGCGCGGCATCCGCAAAATTCTCAGCGCCCAGATGCTTATAGGCGTCCTGCTTGTACGCGGCAATAATTCCGCGGGAGGAATTCACGATCGCACCCAGACCATCCTCATTAAAGAAATGAACCAGATCGGCACCTTTTCCGCCCTGTGCGCCATATCCCGGGACCAGGATAAACGTCTTAGGCATCAGTTTGCGCAGGACTTTACCCATTTCCGGATAGGTTGCACCCACAACCGCACCGATGTAACTGTAGGAATCTCCCATGCAGGAAGCCCCCCACTGTGCAACTTTCTCACCCACCAGCTCGTAGAGCGGTCTGCCGTCTACCAGCTGATCCTGGAATTCCCCGCTTGACGGATTGGAGGTCTTCACCAGAATAAACAATCCTTTCTTTTCATCCTGGCACACCTTAATAAACGGCTTTACACCGTCAGATCCCAGATACGGATTTACGGTAGCAAAATCTTCGTCAAATCCGTAAAAGGATTGTCTGCCTATCTGTACTTTTCCGAGATGCCCCACTGCGTACGCCTCAGAAGTTGATCCGATATCCCCTCTCTTGATATCACCGATGACAATCAGATCTTTTTCATGACAGTAATCTACAGTCTTCTT
Source organism: Ruminococcus gauvreauii (assembly GCF_025151995.1). Taxonomy (NCBI): domain Bacteria; kingdom Bacillati; phylum Bacillota; class Clostridia; order Eubacteriales; family Oscillospiraceae; genus Ruminococcus; species Ruminococcus gauvreauii. The sequence continues at coordinate 3,208,658 of NZ_CP102290.1, read as the reverse complement.
AAACGCAGCCAGCCCCGGAATCCCAAACTGTTCATACATGGCGATCTGCGGCTTCACTGCCGGAATTAGATCATACGTCGCATCTACGACCGCCTTATTAAACTGCCATACTGCTTCAGCAGCACCTTCCAGTGTTTCCCCGTATTCTGCAAACGCTTTCTGCTGGATGTGTTCCGGAATATAAGAGAGCATCGGATCCAGGCCCACAACAATTGGTGCATTCGTTTTCTTTATTTTATCTGTCAGTTTATTTATCATATATTCCTCCGCTAATTTGCCTCGTATACTATTTTCCCGCCGCAGATCGTATATTTGACCTCGCCACTTACTCTGCGTCCCTGAAATGGTGTGTTTTTGCTCCTTGATACAAATGTGCGAGCATCGATGGTATATTCTGCATCCGGATCGATGATGACGACATCCGCCTCTTTTCCCACTGCAAGAGACCCTCTGTCCCCAAGCTTCAGAATCTTTGCAGGATTGTAGCTCATCTTCTCCGCCATCTGCATAGGTGTGATAACCCCCGGCTTTACAAGTTCTGATATTGTCAGCGCAACGCACGTCTCCAGACCCACGATGCCGAACGGCGCATCCCGCATGCTTCCGCTCTTTTCAGAATGCCTGTGAGGCGCATGGTCTGTGCTGATCACATCAAAAACATCGTCTTTCAATCCGCGTTTCAGTGCTTCCACATCCTCCTTTGTACGCAGTGGAGGATTCATCTTAAAGTTGCTGTTTCCCTCTTTGATATCCGCTGAAGTCAGCGTGAAGTGATGCGGGCATACTTCCGCCGTCACCTTCTGTCCGTCTTCTTTCGCATTGCGCATCATCAACTCGCTGTTTTTCGTGGAGCAATGGCACAGATGCAGCCTGCATCCCGTATCAAAAGACATAAAAATATCTCTGGCGATAATGACATCTTCTACGGAGTTGCTGATCCCCGGCAGTCCCAGCTTCTTCGCCACCTCATCGTCATTCAGACATCCGCCGTTTGCCATGTTGATATCCTCACAGTGTGCAAGAATGGGGATATCATACTGTGCAGCAATTTTCATGGCCTCCAGATACAGATGTGAATTCATGACCGTTTTTCCATCCTCACTCAGAGCCGGGACACCTGCCCTGATCATCCCCTCCAGATCTGCCAGTTCCTCGCCCTTCTGCCCTTTTGTGATAGCTCCTGTCTGGAGCACATGGATCGGCGAGCACTGCAGCGCTTTGTTGATGACGTAGCTGACCCTCGTCGGTTCATCTATTACGGGCTTTGTATTCGGCATGGCTACGATCGTTGTAAATCCGCCTTTTGCAGCAGCCTTAGAGCCGGTTTCGACATCCTCTTTATGTGTCTGTCCCGGGTCCCTGAGATGAACGTGCATATCAATCAATCCGGGCATCACATAACATCCCCTGGCATCGATGACCTTCTTTGCTTTCTTTCTGATCGCCGGCTGTACATCAGCAATCTTTCCATCCTCAATATACAGGTCCGCTTTTTCATCCCGTTTTGTATCCGGATCGATGATCCTTCCGTTTTTAATCAAAATATCCATATTAGGTTCTCCTTGCACTCATCTTGGGGTTACCGTATACATCCAGGCCTGCCCGGAAATTCACGGTCAACCTACTCATATCATACACGAAATTTTTCTTGAAATAAAGCTTTTTTTCTTCTTGACTTTTCACAATCTTCAGACTATAATAAAATCGTATCGGGAAGTTATTGGATATAATAGTAATTCACTAGTTATTAGAGATTATATTATGTTTACAATATAGTCTGTGATAACTGGTGATTTTTTATTTTCCAGTTCTTTCAATTTATTATTTTTTTTATTTTATGGAGGTAACATCTTATGAACAAAGGAACAGTAAAATGGTTCAACGCTGAAAAAGGTTATGGATTCATCACAAGCGACGACGGATCTGATGTATTCGTACACTTTTCTGCAATCCAGGGCGACGGCTTTAAATCTTTAGATGAAGGTCAGGCTGTATCTTATGACTTAACTGAAGGCGCTCGTGGTATGCAGGCTGCCAACGTTGTAAAATTATAATTATATAAGAGACAACGCTTAAGTCGAAACCAAAACGCTTCTGCCGGTCTGTATATCAGCCGGCAGAAGCGTTTTTCATGTCCCTGTTCTAATGGTTGTCCTCCATCACAAGAATATCCTGCGGTGCAATATAAAGAGTATCGGGCAGCTGTTTCGCCAGCCTGGACCCGATCTGGTTTTTTCCGATCTTCCACCAGAGCAGTGAATGATTCGCCGCCGGTGTCTCGATCAGGATGCTCCATTCGAACGGTGACTCACTGATCTCTTTTACCTTGCACAGAATTATGTTGCTTCCGTCTATCACCTGCTGCTCATTTGCAGGCATAAAATCATGTGCCCGGATGCCGATATGGCTGAAATGTTCCGGCAGTTCGGCCTCCACCTCGAGCGTCAGTCCCCAGTCGGCGGCCCAGACTCTTTTTCCTTCCAGCTTTTTTGCCGCCGATATATTTTTGCAGCCTGTCAGCCGCGCAACTTTCATAAATCCGGGATTGCGAAATACCTCCTTTGTCTCGCCCTGCCGTATGATACGTCCTTCATCCAGCATGCAGACCCGCCGGCATGTCTGATACGCCTCGTCTCTGCTGTGAGTCACCAGCACCGCATCTCCCCGATACAATTCCAGTATATTTTCAAACTGTATCTGCAGTTCCTCCTTCAGATACGCATCAAGCGCTGAAAACGGTTCGTCAAACAACATCACCTCCGGCTCATATGCCAGTATCCTTGCAAGTGCCACACGCTGCTGCTGTCCGCCGGAGAGCTGTCCCGGCCTGCGCTGTTCCAGACCTTCCAGCTGAAAAAGGCGGATCATGTGATTTACCTTTTCAGTCACATCCCCGGCTGACTTCTTAAGACCGGCTGCAATATTCTGCTCGACTGTCATATTGGGAAACAGAGCATAATTCTGGAACAGATAACCGACGCCGCGGGCCTGCGGCCTGACATTAATCTTCTTTCTGGAGTCGTAAAGCACACGTCCGTTGAGCTCGATATGACCTTCATCCGGGGTCATTATCCCGGCGATGCACCTGAGCGTCATGCTTTTTCCACATCCGGAGGCCCCCAGGATACCCAGGCAGCCTCCATCAGTCTCAAACGCAATATCCAGCTGAAAATTTTTTACTTTTTTCTTTATCTCTACTTTCAGACTCATATCTTCATCCCGCGTTTTTCTCTCGCCGTAGCGAGATTCATCACGACAACCACCGCGAATGATATGATTACCAGTATCATCACATAGTCGTATGCCGTATTCATATCGCCCGCCGCTACCGCCGAATAGACGGCGAGCGGAAGGGTTCTTGTTTTGCCGGCAATATTCCCGGCTATCATTGCAGTAGCACCAAATTCACCGAGTCCTCTGGCAAACGCCAGCACTGCTCCGGAGACCACACCGGGCATCGCATTGGGAAGCAGGACTTTCCAGAAAATCGTCCACTCCGACATTCCGAGGGTCCTTCCGGCATGAAGCAGATTTTCGTCCACCTGCTCAAAGGCACCGCGCGCCGAACGGTACATCAGCGGGAATGAAATAACGACCGCCGCGAGCACTGTAGCTCCCCAGGAGAAAGCGATCTTTACGCTGAAATAATCGATGAAAAATTTACCCAGCGGCCGTTTCACACCACATATGTAAAGCAGAAAAAATCCTGCCACGGTGGGCGGAAGAACCAGCGGCAAAGTAAACAATCCGTCCAGGATATGTTTCACAGCAGTTTTTTTAATCCCCACAACAAACCGCGCCAGTGCGATGCCGATAAAAAATGTGACAAGGATCGCAAGCCCCGCTGTTTTCATGGATATCAGAATTGGTGAATAGTCCATACGCCGTCTATCCTATATTTGAGGTGAAACCGTATTCTTCAAATACGGCCATGGCCTCCGGTGTCTGCAGGAAATCCACGAACTTCTGTGCCGCATCCTTTTTCTCAGACGCTGTGACAACTCCAACCGGATAAATAACAGGATCTGCCAGGGATCCCTCCGGCGCCTCCGACACAACTTTCACCTTGTCTGTAGTCGCTGCATCTGTCGCATATACGATACCCGCATCTGCGCTTCCCTCAGCTACCCAGTTCAGAACCTCCGTCACATTGGTTCCAAAGCTGGCTTTCGCGGCTATCTCATCATAGATTCCCAGGCTTGTAAGCGCTTCCTGCGCATACTGTCCTGCCGGTACGCTCTCCGGATCTCCGAGTGCGACGGTCCCGGCATTTTTGATATCTTCAAATGCCGCAAGTGCTGAATCACCCTCAGCCGGTACAATCAGTACGATTTTATTTTCCAGCAGTTCTACAACAGAATCTGCATCGATCATGGATTCATCTTTCAGAGCATTCATCTGCTTCATCGCAGCCGACATAAAAACATCTGCTTCCAGACCTTCTTCAATCTGCGTCTGCAGTTTTCCTGAACTGTCATATGTACCCTCTACCCTGATGCCGGGATTTGCTTTCTCGAACATCGGAATCAGTTCGTCCGTATACGAATATTCAAGACTTGCTGCTGCTGCAACAAGAATCGTAGTCTCCCCGCCTTCTGCATCTTTTTCATCCGCCGCCTCTGTCGGATCTGCCTCCGCCGTTGTCGGTTCTGCCTCCTGTGATGTCCCGGCATCCTTTGCAGTATCCGTCTTGGATTCGTCTGCGGCTTTATTTCCGCATCCGGCCATGGCTGCCGTCATCACTGCCGCCATCATCACTGCCACTAATTTTTTCTTCATTTTTGTCGTCCTCCTTTTAGCAAAACATTTTTTATTTGTATAACATGATCAGTCCTCTGCCTTCACTGATGATGCCTCCTTTCATCACCTCTGCGGCAGTATTTACTGATCACTGTCATATCCAGGATTAGCGCTGTGTTACTTTCTTGCACAGTTGGCGTCAGCGCCCGTCAGGATATCAAGTCCGTGTCCCAATTCACTGATAATATATTCCAGACACTCCCTGACCGCCTTCGGGCTCCCCGGGAGATTGACGATCAGCGTAGCCTCCCGGATACCGGCGGCCGCCCTGCTTAGCATCGCCCTCTTTGTAAACTGTGCACTGTAAGCACGCATGGCTTCCGGAATCCCCGGAACCAGCCGCTGTACAACCTCCGCCGTCGCCTCAGGCATACAGTCTCTCGGTGAAAATCCGGTCCCCCCTGTTGTCAGAATCAGATCTGCCAGGTTTCCGTCAGCGATGCGTCTCATCTCATCACTCAGCATCTGCTTTTCGTCCGGCAGAACTACCGCAGATACCACCTGATATCCATTCGCCTCTGCAATTTTCCTGATCGCTGGACCGCTCTGGTCCGCTCTCTCTTTTCGATATCCCGCATCACTGGACGTTATAATCGCTACCCGATACATCTTCTCATCATCCTCCTATCTGTGCCATACAATGAGATTCTTCTTCTGCTATCTGTTCTGTGAGAAACTCATGTCCCGTCGGTTTTCTCAAAATGGCATCACGGACGGCAGCCTCGATTTCCCGGTCATCCGCTCCTGTTCTCAGAAGCGCACGCAGGTCACGCCCCGCCTCATACTGAAGACATGACTTCAGAAATCCCTGTGAAGTCATTCTGATCCGGTTACATTCATTACAGAACTTATGGCTGATCGCACTGATAAACCCGATTTTTCCAGTCAGCCGATCAACCGTATAGTAATGCCCGGGACCATTCCCCAGTTTTTCTGGGCACGGTGTCACCTCTCCAAAAGCCTCTCTTAGCTGCCCGACGATCTCATCTTCTCCGACAAAAGTAAATTTTTTACCGAAACCAATCGGCATCATCTCAATAAATCTTACGTGAACGGGATAATCCCTTGCCAATGCTGCGATCTCCATCAGGTCCTGCCTCTCCATTCCCATCGGTACACAGTTGATCTTAAGCGGAACGTCACGGTACTGCATGGCAGCTTTAATTCCGCATGTTACCTGGTCCAGCATATCCCGTCTGGTGATCTCGCGAAACAGCACGGGATCCATGGTGTCCAGACTGATATTGATACCGCTGATCCCCGCGGCATGCAGGTCCTCCATATATTCTGTCAGCAAGATACCATTCGTCGTCAGAGTCACTTTTTCAATACCGGAAATCTGTTTCAGCTCATGCACAAGATACGGTACATTTTTTCGCACAAGAGGTTCCCCTCCTGTCAGCTTGATTTTGGAAATCCCAAGTCCCGCCATAATGCGGCATACTCTGAGAATCTCGTCATATCTGAGGATATCCTCGTGCGGCGTGCTTTTCACACCGTCTTCCGGCATGCAGTAGACACATCTCAGATTGCACCGGTCCGTCACAGAAATCCTGACATAGTCGATATTTCTCCCACATTGATCAATCATATGTAAAATCCCCGCTCTTTCCTCCGCTCTTGTTCACCAGATGAATATCCGTCATGACCATTCGCTTGTCAATCGCCTTACACATATCATAGATGGTCAGAAGTGCAGTTTGTACACCCGTAAGTGCCTCCATTTCCACACCCGTCTTCCCGTCCGTCTTCACTGTACATATGGCTGTAATCTCCTGCTTCTCTTCTGAAATCTCATACTCGATACTGCATTTTCCGACAGGCAGAGGATGACACATCGGTATCAAATCAGAAGTCTTTTTTACGCCCATGATACCCGCTACCCTGGCAACTCCGAGTACATCTCCTTTTTTCACACTGCCTTCCAGTACCGCCTGCATGATCTCTTTATTCACCCTGATCGTACCGCAGGCTGCAGCCGTGCGGCTGGTCACTTCCTTTTCTGTCACGTCTACCATCACCGCATTTCCATTCCTGTCAAAATGCGTCAGTTTATTCCCCATAACCGTGTTCCTCCTTACAGCGGCTCAAACATCACCTCAACGCGTCCTCCGCATGCCATTCCCAGCGTCGCCGCATCCGAATTGCTCAGGTCATAACCCGCAGTATCAAAAGCCTTTGTTCTGCAGACTTCGGCAGCCCGCTTTACTGCAGCATATTCAATGGCCCCGCCGCCAATTGTCCCATAGTTTTTTCCGTCGGAAGTTACCACCATCCGGCTGCCTCTGCCGCGCGGCGACGATCCCTCCTTTTCCGTCACGGTCACCATCACGGATGGTTTTGCCTGATTCAGGCCTTCAAGCACCGCACTATCCAGTGTACTGCCGGATTTGGCATTCTTCACCTGAATAATTTCAGCTGCAATACTGACCGCGATCTCCGCCGGCGTCTGTCCCCCGATTCTCAGCCCGACCGGTGCATGTACCTCATCAATCTGCGCCGCCGAAAAGCCCTCCTGTGCCAGCCGTTCTCTGGACAGCTTCACTTTACTTCTGCTCCCAATCATACCGATATATCCGTACGAACGTGTCAGCACGTTACGAAGACACGTATAGTCATGCTCATGTCCCCGCGTCACGATCACATAATACGCATGTTCCGGAAACTGTGCATCTGGAAACTCCGTTTCAAAATTGAGACAGCGAATTTCGTCTGCCATCGGAAATCTGCCTGCATTTGCATATTCCACACGGTCATCTACCACGATCAGGCGATATTCCAATTCCCGGAAAATACGCGCTGACGCCTGCGACACATGGCCAGCCCCGCACAGTACCACAGTCATTTGACCCTGAAAGTCTTCCGAAAAACATCCGTTTCCCCGATCTGTCCCAAATTTCTTTTCCCCCCGTCTGGCTCCGCTCAGATACGTGGTCACGGGTACCATCCCTTCCCTTCGCATTCTCCTGTGCAGTTCCAGATAAAATCCCCGGTAATCCATATCTTCTCCTCCCATTCAGACTACGCTTTTCCAAATCCGCAGTTCGGGAACGTACAAGTCGGACACCCCAGACACAGTCCGCCGACTCCCAGACTTGCGATCTCTTCTTTTGATATCGGATCATCAGCCAGTATCCGCGGAAGCAGGATATCAAAAATTGTTCTCTTCGCATACATCACGCATCCCGGAAGCCCCAGAACGGGTACCGCCTCTCCACCCTCTCTGTGATAATAGGAAAGCAGCATCATCGCCCCCGGCAGAACCGGTGCCCCGTATGTTATCACCTCTGCGCCTGTGGCAGCGATCGCGCCCGGCGTCCGGTCGTCCGGGTCCACGCTCATACCGCCTGTGCAGACTACGACCTCCGCTCCCTGTGCGATCATATCCAGAATCGCCTGGCGGATGTTATCTTTATCATCACCGACTAACGTTTTCATTGTAACTTCAGCACCGAATTCTTTAAACTTTTTCTCGACCACCGGAGTAAACGTATCTTCAATCCTCCCGTAGAATACTTCATTTCCGGTTGTTACGATCCCTGCCTTTTTCGGCTCTATTGGTTTGAGCATGAGCAGCGGCTGTTCCCCTGCCGCTTCTTTTGCAGCCTCCATCTTCTCTTTCTCAATCACCAGCGGAATAATACGGGTTCCCGCCAGCACCTCGCCCTTTTTTACGACTGTATTATTATGGCGGCATGCAATCATCATTTCCCCCAGCAGGTTGACTTTCATCAGACGGTCCTCTCTGATCTTCAGCAGTCCGTCCCTGGTAGCCCTGATTTCTATCTTTCCTTCCTTCACCTCCGAAGGCTCCATATATTCGCTCCTGCACATCTGATACAGGATATCAGCCGCCTCATTTTCATGAAGTATGCTTTCATCTCTTTCCCAGACATAGATGTGGTCTTTTCCCATGGAGAGCAGCACCGGGATGTCCTCCTCCCGGATGATATGCCCCTTTCGAAAAGCCGGCCCTTTCTTTTTGTCCTTAATAATCTGTGTCAGATCATGACATAATACCTGACCAACTGCATCTGTTGTCGCTATTTCTCTCATCTTATGTTCCTCCTTTTAGTGATAACCCTGATCCTTCAGCCTTTCCATCATATCTGCTCTTTCCGCCTCCCAGACCATATATTCCCCATATCCGATCCGATAGTGCAGCAATTCATCCGGATTCCTTCCATCTCTGCAGCAGCAAAGCGTTCTGATAACACCTGCATGTGTAATGAAAAGGAGCACCTTTTCCCCTTGAAGACATTGTACTCTTTCTTTCGTAAACTGTACAGCGCGCATCATCACCTGGCGGAAATTTTCTCCGCCGGGGGGGTGGTAAGTTCCCAGGTGCTCTCCCCTCATCCTGTACTCCTCCGGAAACTCCCGGCGGATATCACGAAAGGTTTTTCCCTCCCATTCCCCGAGATCAATTTCCCGGAGACGCCGGTCTGTCTGATAGGGCACGCCGAAATACTCTGCCGCACATTCGGCAGCCTCCACGCATCTTCCCAGGTCACTGGACCATATTTCGTCGGCCCGCCCGAACTGTCTTTCCATCCGCTGCAGGCCATCGGCAATTTCCGCCTGTCCTTTCTGCGTCACAGGCCTATCCGTCTGTCCGATATAACGCTTTTCTTCGTCAGGCAGCCGGATAGAACCGTGCCGCATCAAAATCAACTTCAATTGATGTCACCCTCCCATATGATTGTACGCTTCTGTAAATACTGCGGACGGATCTCATCAGATGCTTCCGCAGTGATCTCTGTCTGCAGTCCCGTCCGATGCCTTATCTCCTCCCGTATTGTCCTGCATGAGTCTGCGGTGTCGTCTGTGAGCCTTCTATAGAACATTAGATGAAGCTTCAGCTGTTTGTCTATACTCTGATATACGACCCTATAATCCATCAGGCCATCCGCCTCAAACACCAATTCATCCAAATCCTCCATTGACAAATTACCGCCCGGATACGATATTTCATTGCCTATCCTGCCCCGGGACGCCCAAAGACGCGTAAGAAAGCTTCCGCAGACACATTGTCTGCTGTCTGTTTTCCCGTAATCCCCGGTCCGGTACCGGATCAGCGGCATCCCCTTCCTCGTCAGCGTTGTCAGTACAAGTTCTCCGCACCGTCCATCAGGAAGAACTTCTCCGCTTTCTGGATGGATCACCTCAAACAGCAGATCATTTTCACGAATGTGCATACCACAGTGTGCCGGACAGTCGATCGCCGCCCCAAGACCTGCCTCTGTGATACCAAAATGATTATAAACCTCACACTGCAGCTCCTTCTCAAGCCGTTTTTTCACACTGTCTGACAGATGATCCGTGCTCAGCAGAATCCTCTGAAGCGGGAGACGGACGCCGTGTTCCCTCACGTAATATGCGAGCGCGAGCGCCTGAACAGGCGCTGCCACAAAGGAATCCGCCTTACTTTTCACCAAAACATCAGCTGCATCCCCGAGCTTCGTGATCAAACCATATCCGATCCCCCTTACCTGCAGCCGTGAAAGGCCCGTAAGCAGCAGATCTCCCACACTTCCCACCCTCTCACAGGGCAGAAATACCACAGTCACCCCGCCTGGTCCTGTCACAAGTTCCATGCCGTGGTGAAAAAAATCAATCGTCAGTTCCTGATCTTCTCCCGTAAAATACAGGCGTTTCGGACGGCCTGAGGTTCCTGTCGTGGTGAGCGTGACCACGCGTTCAATTTCTCCTTGCGGCACACAGAGCATCTGCAGTCCCTGCTCCCGGACCGCGGAAGCATCCGTAAACGGAAGACGCCGAAACTCCTCCCACGTATCCGGCACTGAAATTTCCTCATACAGTGTTCTGTAAAAAGGGCTCTCGCTTTTCGCCATCTGGATCACTTCCCGGATCCGGCCAAGCTGCCAGCCGCGTATTTCCTCCTCCCGCTCTGTTTCTATTCCATATTTTTGTCTGATCCATTCATCAAGTACCACTGTCTTCCAGCCCCCGGTATAGTGTCCTCCCGTCTGCCGCCGTCAGATTATAGGCACAGAACGGCACGAGATTCATCTTTTCTTTCTGAGATATAATATGAATATAGCATTCCCGCAGACGTTCCAGATCCAGATTCCAGGCGTCCATAAACGTCATACAGGAGACTGCAAGCGTATACTGTTCGATCCGCTCCAGAAAGTCATCGAGAGAGCCAGTCTGGCAGCAGCAGCCTGTTTTTTGATCCGCACTCCTGACCTTCGGCCGGCCCGACGACCAGCGTCTCGCCACGAACTTCTGTGCCTTTCTGGATGCTGCTCCCGGCTGTGCATGTGCCGCCCCGCAGCCGCAGCTCTTTTCCGAGTTCAGCGTCCGTATCGTTCCATCCTGCATTTTCATGAAATTCCCGCTGAACGAACAGTAGGCATTCTCCGCATTCCCCGGCGAAAAATCGCTGACTTTCATCCTGCCTTCCGTCTGATTCTCAATATCACGCAGCAGATCCGGCAGCGTGTAGCGCATGCCCGCATCCATATCCTCAAACCGCCCAAAATAGCTGATCGGCTGAAAATGCACGCCGCGTACCGCCGGCATATGATCCAGTGCAAACTGAAGAATGTCACCCGCCTCCTGTGTATTGACACCCGCCGCAAGTGTCGGAACCAGCACGACTCCGATATCGGCAGCCTCGCATTCGGCGATCGCCTTCTTCTTCAGTTCAAACAACGGCCGGCCGCGCAGCTTTCGGTAGGTCTCATCTCTGAGTCCGTCAAACTGTAAAAATACGCAGTTCAGACCCGCATCGGCAAGGTGCCTGATGTAGCCCGGTTCCTCTGCGATCCGGATCCCATTGGTATTCAGCTGGAAGAATGAAAATCCCTTCCCCCTGCCCAGTCTGATGATCTCATCCAGATCATCCCGCATGGTCGGTTCTCCTCCGGACAGCTGAATATTGAATGGTCCGCCGCTGTTCATCATCGCATCAAACCAGCTGCCGATCATCGCAATGTCCGGCTCCTTCGAAGGAGTTCCGGCAGACGCAAAGCAGACGGGACACCCCAGGTTGCAGCGGCTGGTAACTTCCATCAGCACACAGCACGTATGCTGGCGGTGATCCGGACACAGTCCGCAGTCATAAGGACACCCCTTCTCCCTCTCTGCATGCGCTGGATTCACCGGCGCTGCCTGTTCGTGGGCCCGTCCCCAGTTTTCGTAATCAGGCCATCCCCTCCAGATCAGCGTCCGAAAACTTCCGTGACCCGGGCATTCCTTTTCCAGATAGACCTCATCCCCCGTTTTTACTCTGCGAGCCGGTATCCTCTGCAGGCATACCGGGCACACACTCTCTGTAGTTCCTATACATGTTTCCTGATCGCTCATAACTCTTCCTCCTGCCGTCATGGCAGTTTTTCCAAAATTCCGGAAAGCTGCTGTTCAAATTTCTGTTTTTGTTCCTCCCACCCATCCTCTGCAAAACCGGCTTTTAATATCACATCGTTCAGAATCCCTTTTGTCTTAACGCCGTCTGCCGTCTCCATCATAAAAAACGGGCGCCGGAAATTCCGCTTTACCGTAAGATTTCCCCATTCGGAAAACCTCTCCAGCATGGATTCATCGATCGGACGTTCTAATAGATAGTGGAAGGATTTTGCATTAGCGAAACAATTCTCTGCTTTCTTACATGTAAAATATTCTCTCATGTCAGCACCGCCTTTAACGCCTCCTCCGTCTCCGCGATCTCCTCCTCCGTGGTGAACCGGGACAGGCTGAGACGCACGCTGCCAGTCTTCGGCATGCCAATCTCCGGAAAGATCAGCGGCGCGCAGTGCAGCCCCGTACGGCAGATAATATCAAAGCCGCCGGCGAGCATATCTCCGATATCCTCCGCCACCAGAAAATCCGATGAAAAGGTCAGCACCGGCGTCCTTACGGCATCCACCTGTGCCACACGGCAACCGAGATCCCGCAGGATCTCTTCCAGTCTTCGGACATAACCAAGTGTTCGCTCAAGATCCATCGGATGTTGTCCCGCCCAGCCGATGGAGAACGCGAGACCGCTTAAGGACTGTTCATTCTGAGTTCCCGCCTCAAGACGGATCGGCATCTCATCCGGCATCTCATCCTCGTCCGAGCGGATTCCGGTCCCTCCCGTCAGCACCGGTGTCAGTTCCGTATTCCCGGAAACGTACAGCGCTCCCGTCCCCTGGGGTCCCAGCAGATACTTATGCCCGGTCACCGCTGCCAGGTCAACACCCCAGTTCTCCGGTTCGACCGGATATAACCCCGCAGTCTGTGAAGCGTCCAGAAAAACCGAACAGCCATATTCTTTCGCAAGTGACGTCAGACCTGCAGCATCATTGACCGCCCCCGTTACATTAGAACCATGGGTCAATACCAGCATCCGCGGCCGGTACTCCTTCAGGAACCGTGACAGTGTCTCCTCCGTCAGACGTCCGCTTCTGTCAACCGGCATCACATGATACCGGAGCCTTTTATGTTTCTGCAGGAAATATAACGGCCTCAGCACCGCATTGTGTTCTGCAGCCGTTGTCAGTACGGCGTCCCCGTCTCTCCAGGGGAACCCGAGCAATCCCATGTTCAATGCATGAGTGGCACAGGATGCATACACGATACAGCTCTCATCCCGTACCTTTAAAAGTTTCGCCAGATAGCCTCTGCAGGTACGGCCCGCTTCGTGGCTGGCAAGGGTTGCACGGTTTCCGTGACCCGGAAGGTTCTGAAACACTTCCCTCATATATTCCGGAAGCCCCTCTGCCTTCGGCCAGGAGGTCGCCGCATTGTTCAGATAGATCATTCTCATCATCCTTTCTGCCGCAGTTCATACGCCCTCAGCAGCCGTTCATAATCAGTCGGAAGGTCTGTATCCTGAAGGATTTCTTCATCATCAACTTCCAGAAAACAGGTACTGTCCCCGTAACGTCTGAAAACTCCTCTCAATCCCTCTTCCCCCCGGTATTCCAGAATCTCTCTCATTATTTCCCCGGAGAACATCGGCGGGTGCCCCGGCTTTCCCCGGTAGGTAGGAATGAGCAGTTTCGGCTGTTTCTCCTGAAATGTCTCAGCGACACGCACGATCGTCTCCGGTGCGATCAGCGGTACATCTCCCGGACAAAACAGTATCCCCTGCGTCTCCGGTCTCACTGCACGGATCCCGATCCTGACAGATTCCATCATATCCGTCTCGTCATAATCTTTATTTTCCGAATAATGGACTTTCATTTTACGAAGGAGCGGAATCACTTTATGTCTCTGATATCCCACCACGACTTCAATGTTCCCGAAACCGGCACGTCTGAAACTGTTGATGGTTGATTCCAGGATACAGCCGTCCCCCAGCGGGAGAAGCGGTTTAAACTTCTTCATTCTTCTTGAGCAGCCTGCGGCTACTATGACTACGGTATAGTTTTCGTATGTGTTCTTCATGATGTCTTCCACCTGTTCTATCCCTCTAAAATCTCATATTCTGTCAGTAACTCCAGTATCTTTCCACAGCACTCCTCAAGGATCGGTGCACACACCATCAGACACTTTGAGAAGTCCCCCCCGATGATCTGCACGCAGTCTGTGCCTCCATACTGCGGCAGATATTGTTCACGAAACCAGTCGGTATACTCCTGAATGATTTCATGACATCGGTTGTCCTCCATCTCCTCAGGATCTCCTTTTCCGGTGAACAGCCCCAGCACACAGCACCCCCCGGTCAGCGCACCGCATGTTCCGCCTCCATGGCCCATGCCTCCGGTCAGTCCGCTCACCGCACGGATCAGATCCGGATTTTCTTTCTCTTCAATCTCCAGTGCGATCATCATCATGATCTGACTGCACTCAAATCCCTGCATTCCAAGTTCCAGCAGACGTTCCTTTAAATCCATCAGCGTCCCCACCTTTCCCGTCGTTATTTATCCTCCAGTGCCTGTTCTACCTGAAAGATTTTTCCAAGAGCGAGCTCCTCCGGAAGAAATGCCTGTCCGCAGCCCGGACATTTCGGCATCAGAATCGGAAAATCATTTCCCATATAATGGAGCACGATCTCCCCCGGTTCCATCGGCACCTGACATTTTTCACAAATCAGACTCCCCGGCTCAAAATCCCAGGACTCATAATATTTTTCTGACATCGCTCATCCCCCGCCCTCATTCGATATCGTCATCCGGTGTGCGTATGCTTTTTCTATCACGTAAGCACCTTCCTTCGTTTCACGGTAATACACCCAGAATGTTACATTTCCCACCTGCCGGTGCGCAATTGATAATCCGCTTTTTAGGTCTCTCACACTGTAACCTTCCCGCGCACGCGCCAGCACAGCCCGTATATCACTGTCCAGGATTTTCCGTTCTTCCAGCATCCGCTTCACCTGATCATCATACTGCAGTTTCACCCGTACCTCATCCTCCGTCTTTTCATCCCAGAATCTTTCCAACACTGCACTGCGAAGAAACAGCCGGTTGTCACGGCGCAGTGAATACCCGGGATTTGCTCTTTTGTATGCTTCCTCCGTATCGTAGAGCAGTTCCAGGATATGAGCCGCGGCGGCTCCGCCTTTCTGAAAACGATCCCTGCAGTTGATGCAGTATGTCAGATAGAAATCCGCCCCATCTGCCAGACATTGCTCCGTCATCAGATCCGCAACTACAGGATTGGAGATCTGCGCCAAACCGCCGTACCCGCAGCAGGACGTCTGTTTCCCACGGTAGTTTCCTTCCTGAAGCTCATACCCCATAGCTTTTGCCAGCTGACGCACCTGTTCCTGTGTTTTGGCATCATTGCGTGCGCCGCAGGAGTCATGCATCATCATCGTTTTCTGTTGTCCGCGATACGAGGGCGGCAGACCGATATTCAGTAACGCCTCCCAGACTCCCCTGCACTCCATGCCGGGAATCTGTTCGGAAAGCACCCGGAGACACATCGGACATGCGGCGATCACGATCGGTTTCCCCATCTGCTCCCAGGCTTTTTGAATCTTCTCAAGCGCCTCCCGGTACTGCCCTTTCTCTCCGGCCCATTCCGCCATCACACCGCAGCATCCCAGAATCAGACCGACGCCTCCGTCCAGCCGTTCCCGCAGATCAGCATACGCTTTTTCCACGGCTTTCGGTGCAGATGCGGGCAGCTGACACCCCGGGAAAAAGGCATAGGCGCTCGTTCCTTCATTCTGTGGTCTTGCCAGAAATACCCGATCTGAATTGCTGTACTGCATGTCATTCAGTGCAAATTCAAAAGCTGACGGGGGCATCTTTTCTTTCTCCACCATGATCTGACGGGCTTCCCGAATGACCTCCCCGAGGTCAAGTCCATGGGGACAGACTTCTTTACACTGGCCGCAGAGGCTGCACGAGTTGATCATCCTGTTCGCGTGACGTGTGCCCATGGCAATCGAAAGGTTATTATAGATCTCCCTTAAATACTTCTTCGGATAGCCCTTATGATAACGCATAAACGCACAGGCATTTGTGCAGTCCGTACATTTACAGTCCAGACAGCGTCCGGCTTCAGCCACGGCAGCCTCTCTGGTGATTTCCTGCTCCTGCCCGGTCAGCTCTGATTCGACAGTCCCCTCCTGTGCCGTATTGACATGGAGACTCGTAATGTAAACGCCTTCCTGCTCGCGCCCGGCGTCCATAGATACCTTTTTCAGGAAACGGTCTGCTGAGATTGCTGCACGTCTGCCCTCAGCCAACACGTCTACAAATCGCCCCTTAACCGCACGTATCGCATCGCCGCAGGCAAAGCGGTTTGTTTCTCCAAGCTGAAAATCCTCTTTTTTCACATTCAGCGCTGTATTCCGAAGTCCCCATGCAGCGACTACCGCATCATATTCAGCCGCCAACGCTTCGAGATCAATGATTTCCTGTCCCGTCTTTATGGTTATCGGGTACTTTTCGAGGCGTTTCTGTTCCCGTTTCAGCATATCCTCAGATATGAGGGGATTTTTTTCCAGTGATGACCACACTTTTTCTTCTTTTTCATAAACGGTTACCGCGTATCCCTTTTTTCCCAGTTCAAGCGCTGCCGCCATTCCCGCGGCACCGGCTCCTACCACAGCTGCCCGCTGTGTTTTTTTGGGCAGAAACATGCGTTTCTCTTTTATGTTTCCGAACTGAACGGCTGCCTTCTCGAGAGCCCGCAGACGCAGGCTGCCTCCGCAGTTTCCTCTTGTGCAGGATCCGCTGCACGGCTCTTCGCAAAGAGCGCTTAAAAGTTCCGGAAAGACGGCGCCCTTTTCATAGACAGCCCTCGCCCCGTCAAAATCCCCCTGTGCCAGTGCCCGGCAGACATCCCGGCAGTTGATATGAAGCGGACAGGACGCCATTGCCGCAGGCGGCTGCTCCTGTGTACACAGCTGTTCCAGTTCATGAAGTTTTTGCTGATTGACTTCCATTAATATCACATCCCTTTTGTGCACGATAGCAAAAGGATGACAGAAATAATCACCTGTGGATTATCCCTGTCATCCATGGACGGGGAAACTTCTTTCCCGCTGTTAATTATAGGCTATTTGAGTGCGTCCAGTGCCGCTTTTACTTTCTCCGGTCTCGCCGGGATTTCTGTGATCCTGGCACCGGTCGCGTTATAAATCGCACTTAAAATAGCCGGGTGTCCTGCCGTAAGAGGACCTTCACCACATCCGGATGCACCGTACGGTCCAAGCGGTCTCGGCGTCTCTGTGTAAATGATATTGAAATCATCCGGTACATCTTCCGGGTACGGAATTCCGCAGCCGGCAAGTGTCGTATGTTTCTTGTAATCCTCAAAGTCCTCAGAGAGGCCGAGCCCGAATCCCTGCGTACAGCCGCCGTAAACCTGGCCGTCAACAACAATCTTATTGATGATCGTTCCGAAATCACAAACCGTTGTGAAACGGATGATACGAACCTTACCAGTCTCAACGTTTACTTCCACTTCCGGAATAAAGAGCTGATACATGTAGTTCGAGAACGGCGCTCCCTGTCCTGTCTCCAGGTCACAGTCTGTACACGCACTGGCTACCCAGGTTCCCTCATAAAACGTCGGAATATTTTCAGCAACCATCTCATCATAAGTACGGAAGGTACCGTCCGGTTTCCGCATTGCATTGATCAGCATTTCTGCTGCAACACGTGTGGCATTTCCTGTCACAACGTTGGAACGGCTTCCACCTGCGGGACCGGACGCCGGTGTCAGTGCCGTGTCATTCATGACCAGTTTGATCATATCCGGTGTGATGCCTGCCTCGCGCAGTGTCTCATGAGCCATGGTCAGCGTACCGATATCCGCCCCCTGTCCGTGATCCTCCCAGGAGTTAAACACCGTCACGGTTCCATCCGGATTCAGCTGGATATTGGCAAACGATCCATCCTTGCCGTCCAGACCGCATCCATAGACGCCTGCCGCGAATCCGACACCGTATTTCAGTTTATCCGTATTCATCTTTGCGAGGCGCTCTTTTGCTTCATAATAGATCGGTCTCGCCTTGTCATACATCTCTTCCAGACAGTAAACTTCCGGCTCCTGACCGGTCGGAGTTGTACATCCGGTTCCTTCTCTGTAGATGTTGCGGTAGCGCAGTTCAAACGGATCAATCCCCATCTTCTCTGCCAGCACATCCATGCAGACCTCGGATCCCATGAAAGACTGCGGCGAGCCATATCCGCGGAATGCAGACCCCCATGCATGGTTGGTACATACGGTCTGGCTCTTATTGCGGATATTGCGGATGTCGTATCCGGCACCCGTGAACTGTGTCAGACGCATCGTCAGCAGATCGCCGAATTCGGAGTAAGGACCATGGTCGATATAATTGTCGCCTTCCATTGCCAGCAGTTTTCCGTTCTCATCCGCTGCCATCTTAATATGCATAAACGCCGGAGAACGTTTTCCTGTATACGTGATATTCTGATACTGATCGTACACGAGTGAACATGGACGTCCGTCCAGTGCCAGGCATGCAACACCGAGCAGCGCTTCCATTGTAGGGCTGAATTTATAGCCGAAGGTTCCGCCTGCCGGATTCTGCACAAGACGGAATTTTTCCGGCTCAATGCCGATGCCTGCGGTGATCATCGCAGAGTGCAGATGAATGCCGATACTCTTGGAATGCACGGTCAGTCTGCCTTCATCATCAATATACGCGAGTCCGCAGTCGGGTTCTATGTGCAGGTGCGGCTGACGGCTGGAATAAGCATCGATCTCCGCTACATAAGGAGCACGTTCCATGATCGGAGCGGTCTCCTCCCCCTTGATACAATTTGTTTCATAATAAATATTCGGTGTTCCCGGATGGATCTCAATCGCATCCTCAGCGATTGCTTCCATCGCGCTCATATAAGCCGGAAGCGCCTCCAGATCCAGTTTCACTTTCTTTGCAGCTTCCTTCGCATGCTCTTCCGTGTCGGCAGCTACGATGGCAACCGCATCGCCGATCTGGAAAATCTTCTCGTCACAGAGGATCGGACGGTCCCACCCGTCGCCTTTGTTGTTGGCAAATGTAATCAGCCCGCTGATGCGGTTCTTTCCTTTTACATCCTTATGTGTGATAACCTTGTAAACTCCAGGCATCTTTTCCGCTTCCGAATAATCGATCCCCTTCAGGAGCGCATGCGGAATATCCGCCTGTACAAGCGCAAGCCTTGCCGTGTTTGCCGGCATCTGCAGTGCCATGTCAGCACCGTAATCCCATGTTCCCGTAACTTTCTGAGCAGCCGACGGACGGATATAGCTTGTTCCCAGAATCTTATTGCCGACCGGTTTGAAGATCAGGTCCTCTTTCACCATCTCACCGCGCATGACTTTCGCTGCG